>JAFAWX010000250.1 GCA_019241535.1 Acidobacteriota bacterium
CGTAAGGTCGGCGGTTCGATCATGCTGGCTGTGCCGCCGGCTCTGCTCGACCTGTTGCAGTTGCGGCCGGGGGCAAAAGTCGGCATTGCCGTCCAAAGCGGTCGGCTGGTTGTGGAACCTCAGCATCGGCCGCGCTATAGCTTGGACGAGTTGCTGGCTCAATGCAATCCAAAAGTACGGCGCAGCAAAAAAGAGAGCGAGTGGCTTGCGGGCAGACCCGTGGGCGGCGAACTAATCTGATGAAGCGGGGAGAAATCTGGCTCGTCGTGCTTGATCCCACGCAGGGGCACGAACAGAAAGGGCGCCGTCCTGTTCTGATCGTGTCTCCGGAAGCATTTAATCGAGTAACCAAAGTGCCGATCGTCCTACCGATCACCAGTGGCGGGAAGTTGGCGCGCATGGCAGGATTCGCGGTGTTATTGATGGGCGCGGGCACAAAAACCGCGGGCATTGTTCGCTGCGACCAGCCTCGAGCTCTCGATCTCGGCGCACGCGGAGGGAAGAAGCTAGAAAACGTTCCCGATGCGATCATGGATGAGGTCCTGGCGAGGTTGGCGCCAATTTTCGAGTAGGGTTCGCAGTTGGCGTTTACTCAATGTTCCGGCACAAGACAACGGGATGATCGGCTCCTTACGAGCAACTCGAAAACCAAATTCCTCGTAATGACAAGCGGCCAATGAGCCACCGGATTCGGCCGACTCCTGCCTGCTGCTGCACACGGCGTGGAACTCTGACGACGCAATGCATTTAGTGAAGCTTATGCACCGGCTGTGCGCGAGGGAATTGGTCACAATAGTGATAACTTTCAGATTGATTTTGACCGGTTTTCCAGCGTTGTTGTAGGAGGTGGCGCAGTGTTACCCAGCGCTCCGCGACGCGAGTAAACAACTACAAACGAGAGGAGATCCCCTGGACACCAGTGACAGCCAGGGGACTCCGGCGAAACGTAAGCCGCTGGCCTCTGGCTCAGCATATGCGGGTTCGAATCCCTGGAAAGCAGCCAAATATTTTCAACGACTTCCCTCGTTTGCTCCTCCGACTCTTCGCTAGCTTCGTGCGTCCCTGGTGCGAATTGGTGCTGACTTGTTTCGCCGTCCAGCCGGTCAACCCACGCGATATCTGCACCGAATACGTGCGCCGCGCTACGCGCAAAATATCTCTGTGTTGCATCGGGGCGTGCAGTTGAATCAGCCAGGGGCATCGCTTGTCCGGAATACCAGTCTGAGCGCCAGCACTCCTGGGCGGCGGCAAATGGCTCATGCATAGCCTCTCTTCGGCGAATCCAGATCTCGAAGGAGGCGCACAAGCGCCGGCACAACCCGGCGCGATTCCGATCGGTAAGAATCTTAATGGTCCTGCTGAGTTGTTCGGGCACAGGCGGCGGCATCTCCACCAAACTAGCAAACGTAGTGGATCGACACCACTGCCTTCGGGCTTCACCTACCCACAATTCAACGGTCCTCCCCCACTGCGATGATCGGGTTGCATGGACAACAGCATAGGTCCTCGCAAACACCCCCTCATAATGTAAGACACGCATTCCGTCCGATCTACGCGACTACGAACCCATGTCCAGGAAGAGGCATTGCAGTGCGAACTGTGCGCCGAATTCATCCAGGCAAAGGCGAAGCGCCACCTGTGTGCTTCACACCATCTACTGAATTGAGACGTCAAGTGCCTTA
Organism: Acidobacteriota bacterium; assembly: GCA_019241535.1. Classification (GTDB taxonomy): domain Bacteria; phylum Acidobacteriota; class Terriglobia; order Terriglobales; family Acidobacteriaceae; genus Gp1-AA145. The sequence continues at coordinate 1,683 of JAFAWX010000250.1, forward strand.
GAGATGACTACAGCTGCTAGCAAAAACTGAACCTATTTTTTTTCCAACGATATCGGTAAAAGTGCAGCTGCACTCGGTCGCCCGTGACTGGGTTGCGTTAGTAGTAAATTCCAATCATTTGCTTCCGAACACTACTCCTTCCCGGCCTGCTTTTTCTCTGTCTTTGCCCAAGTATCTTTCAGTGCAACCGTACGGTTAAAGATCGGCGCTCCCGGCTTAGAATCGAGATCGGCGCAGAAGTATCCCAAGCGCTCGAACTGATAGCGGCTGCCCGATATGGCGTTCGCCAGCGCGGGTTCCAGCTTCGCGTGCGCAACCACCTCGAGCGATTTCGGATTGAGATAGTCGAGCGCGTCTTCGCGTTCCTTTAGATCGCCGAGATTCTCTTTCGTGAAGAGATTCTCGTAAATGCGCACCTCGCCATCCACCGCCTGCCTTGCCGAGACCCAATGGATCGTGGACTTCACCTTGCGTCCGTCAGGGGCGTTGCCGCCGCGCGTCGCAGGATCGTAGGTACAATGCACTTCGATGACTTCGCCCTGGTCATTTTTCACGACACCCTTAGCGGTGATGAAATATCCGTAGCGCAAGCGCACTTCCCGCCCGGGCGAGAGGCGGAAATATTTCGGCGGAGGCACTTCGCGGAAGTCGTCCTGTTCGATGTAGAGTTCGCGTGAGAACGGGACACTGCGCCAGCCCGCGCTCTCATCTTCCGGATTGTTCTGCGCCTTCATCTCTTCCACTTCGGTTTCCGGATAATTATCGATGACGATTTTCAGCGGATGCAGGACAGCCATCACACGTGGGGCACGCTTATTGAGATCTTTGCGGACGAAATGCTCGAGCATTGGCAACTCGACGATGCCATTGGTGCGCGATACCCCAGCCGCGGTCACGAAGTTGCGGACGGATTCCGGCGTGTAGCCGCGGCGGCGCAGGCCGGAAAGCGTCGGCATGCGCGGGTCGTCCCATCCACGCACAGTGCCTTGTTCCACCAACTGCCGCAGCTTGCGTTTCGACATCAGCGTATAGGTCAGGTTGAGCCGGTCGAATTCAATCTGCTGCGAGGGGAAGATTCCGAGTTGCTCGATGAACCAGTTGTACAGCGGTTGGTGGTCAGCGAATTCGAGCGAGCACATCGAGTGTGTGACTTTTTCAACCGAGTCGGACTGGCCGTGAGCATAATCGTACATGGGATAAATGCACCACTTGTTACCGGTGCGGTGATGCTCGGCGTGTAGGATGCGGTACATGACTGGATCACGCATATTGAGATTGGGAGAGGCCATGTCGATCCTGGCGCGCAAGACGCACGAGCCGTCAGGAAATTCGCCTGCGCGCATGCGCTCAAATAGGTTTAGATTTTCTTCGACCGAGCGATTGCGATAGGGGCTGTCTTTTCCAGGCTCGGTCAACGTGCCCCGATATTTGCGAATCTCTTCGGCAGAGAGATCGTCGACGTAAGCCTTGCCATTTTTGATCAGCTTGATCGCCCATTCGTAGAGCTGGTCGAAATAGTCGGACGTATAGTAGAGGCCGTCCCAGTGGAAGCCGAGCCACTTGACGTCTTCCATAATGGCGTCGACGTACTCGATGTCTTCCTTCTCAGGGTTGGTATCGTCGAAGCGTAGATTGGTTTTGCCCCCGAACTCTTCGGCCAGTCCGAAGTCGATGCAGATGGCCTTGGCGTGACCGATGTGCAGGTATCCGTTGGGTTCGGGAGGAAAGCGCGTCCGCACGCGACCCTGGTACTTGTTAGTCTTGAGATCTTCGACAATCTTTTCACGAAGAAAATTCGACGGCCGTGATTCGGGTGCGATGTTTTCGCTTGTTCTTGCCTCAGTAAATGACGAATTCATGATTATTGATATTAACGCAGGAGAGTGATGGCTCGGACGCTGTCGTCAAAACACTACAAGCCAGCCAAAGCCGGATGTGCTAAGTTACTGCAGCGTTCGCTTCCAACCGACTTCCAACTACCCAATCGTGCATGGTCGCCAACTTTTGCTCGGGAGCGCTTCCGGCACGAGTCTCTGGATGTGACCTTGGCTTATCTGAAAGCCAAGGACGCAGACCCGCAAGACGCACAGGTACCTGCGAACAGCGTAGAGCTAGTCGACGGACGGTCGGAGAGCAAGACGTACGCAAATTACCGGTTGTTTGGGTGTTTTGCGTGCGGGTCGGTTTTCGAGAGTTTCGAGTCCATACGATCACACGAAAACCATACTAAGCAACTGCACAGCGTTCTTCTCCAGTACAGCAGCACGGATCAGGAGCATCGGGGTCACTACAAGAAGGTGCCGAACCACGTCGAGGCTTTTGGTCCCGACGGCAAAAGTCTGGGGATTGTATTCGAAAGCGCCGCGCCATTCGAAACGCCCGCTGGATGAAGAAGCGCAGCATCTGCACAGGGCGCTGATGCCGATGCTGGCCCCTGTTCGCGCTCCCCCATTGATTTCACGTCCGACCCGACAGCCGCATCCTTACTCGTGAATAGAATAGGGATAGAATCGAGTATTCTACGAAATGCCTGCTCCCCCGCAATTTCGACCCCATCCCAATCTCTCGGACGACGTAAACTCTCGTATTGGGAATCCGAGATTGAGAGTGGCGTCAGGGTCGAACATCTGGTTCCGGGTTCCTGGCTGCAGGTGACGACCCGGAACACTTGCTATCGCATCCACGTTTTATTTGGTGCTGTGGCTCTGATTACCGGCCATCCGCGATTTTGTCCGCGTCCGGTTTTGATCACCATTCAGGGATCGACGTGGAGTGGTTCGATGCTCAAGCGGCGCTTCATCGGTCGGGGCATGCACCTGGAATTTCGGCCCGGACTACCGCACGCCCATCGTCACTTCTCCTATCGAGGAAGTCCAGGAATTACCGCAGCACAGGGGGTCCGAGATCGCAATCTTGCCTAGTCCGGTCGTTTGACTTGCTCCTGCCCCAATCTTGGCATGTCCACGCTGGGTAACACTTATGTTCGGGGTCTTGATTATCTTGTTCAACGACCCCTTTGAGGTGCGCGGCCGGCAATTTTGTCGCTTGACCCAAGTTCCCCACCTTCAAAAATCGCACGCGAATTCGGCTGATGTCGCGTCGGTTAAACAAAGGGAAAACCTGAACTGACGGTCCATCTTTTGTAGGCCCGTGATGTAAAAGGCGTAAAAGGCGACCTGCACGCCTATTTTCAGCAGGCATGCCAATCCCAGAAGTTTATGGGCGCCGTGTCCTCATGGAAGCTTGCGATTGGGCAGATGCGAATTCGCCAACTAAAATTGCGTCAAGATGCGTTATGAGCGATCTTTTCGGAATGCGAGATTTTGTATCTCGCCAATTCTGGCGGTTTCGGCAACATGGGACTTTTTCAACCCACGCGATATTTCACTAATTGACCAATGGTTGTGGTTTCCGAGTAGACGACCGTACCGGAGTCGATGGCGATATAGATCGCGATGACGGCCGTCGCGCTTTCACCACCCGTGCCGTTTAGGCTCTTTCGTCAGTTGGGATTAGCGTCGGCGAGGGAGTCTCTTTCCCGAGGCCTCCGATCCAGGTGGTTCACGGAACGGTTCCACAGAAATGCGCTCGTAACACACTTCCAGCACGGTCAGGTATTCTGTACCGCCCGGCGCTTGGAGAATTACGCTGTCGCCCGCTGCCGACTTCATCAACGCGCGCCCCAGAGGTGATACCCAACTGATGTGGTGGCGGTTGAGATCGACCTCGTCGGTGCCCACGATGCTCACCACGCGCTCCGCTCCCGCGGCATTGACATAGCGCACGGTCGCTCCGAAGAATGCCCTCATCTCCGGCTGCCCCGGTCTGGGAGCCTCCAGGTCCACCACTTCTGCGGCTTCGATTCGCTTCGTAAGAAAGCGAATCCGCCCATCGATCTGGCGCAACCGCCGCTTGCCGTACTGATAATCGGCGTTTTCGCTGCGATCGCCGTTGCCCGCAGCCCACGCCACCACCTCGGCCACGGCCGGGCGTTCCCGGGTGAGCAGAAAACGATGCTCATCTTTGAGGCGCTGCAGCCCGCTCGGAGTTATGTAGTTCTTGCCTGGCGTCGCGGGCTCCTCCCCTTGTGGTTTTCTTGTAAACCCTTTCCGCATCTCGTAGCCCTCCCAGGGCGAATCCAGTGGGTGCGCGGATAAACGCCGATGGTAGGTCATCCGCGTTCATGGGAGTTCACCTGCGGCCCTAACTATTTTTTCACGTCTTCCAGTTCCTTAACGATCGTATCCATCATCTCGGACAACTGCCGGCGAAGGCATCTTGGGAGATCAGTACTAAGTAAGTAGGCTTGTGTTAAGCAATCACAAAAACTCCGAGAGACTGAGCAAAATCGGAAGCTAGAGTCAAGTCGGCGTTACCAGGCGATTGCAGAAGCATCCGCTTTCCGTTCCAGAGTAGATAAGCGATATAGATTCTGCAACAATCACAAATCGTTCTGGGGAACTCGATTCTCCCGGGCAGCGCCTGGCGAACACCGTCCCGGCCCTTACCGAACAGGCGGGTTTCTACCGCAGTGCTGTTGATGTCGATAAGGTTCAAGGAATGACAAGAATCACCCTCGGCCCATGCCCCGGCATGCGCCACCAAATCGATCTTCGTGAACCCCGGATTCGGACATTCGCGATCGGTCTTCACCAGGAATATGCTGCTTGAGCAACGCCCCCGACTTTATGCCGCCATTGATCCTCTTGCACAGCACGTGCTTGCGAATCCTCAAGTCGATCGTCGATCGCCCGTGAGCTGATCCGAAGCAGCTGCGTTCAACTTTCGTTCTGGAAAATGCGGCCGAAACCAAGACAGGCATTGCGGCAACAGCGCCGTCAGGCGCAATCGGTTACATTTTTGTTGCGCGAAACGTGTTCTGTCTAAACCATGCGGGGTGCCTATATCATGTAGTTTCGACTTGCGCTAGCGATCATACCGACAGCACGTCACTTCGCTTGCTCGATGGTTGGAAGAATGGCTGAATCAATCCAGCCTTCGTCCTCACCACCCGGAATGTCTTTAAAAAGCCACCACTGCTCGATATGTTCTGCCGTTTCGCCCGGCCTCAGGATCCGAAGTGGCCCGAGGGTTTCAAGCTCAAGCGAGTCCGCGTCTGTATAGATTTCGAAGTTACAACCGAAGTCAGGGTACTTTTCATATCGGCCCACGTTAGTCTTTTTAACGAATAAATGGCCTTTCCGGAAGTAGGCTCCCCACCCAAAAGGATTAAAGATTCCGCCCATCTGCTGCTTGAATGTCCCGGAGCAAAGACTCGTCTGTTGCAGCTGAATATACTTCGTGCCGATCTTCCATCGCGGATCCGCCAAATCCGTGTAGCTCCAAAGAGCCAGTACTCCCTCAGGCAATAATCTGTTGGTCGACATCGGCGCCTTTGGGGGGAGGGGCAGAATGGCCCTGCCTCCGCCGGCCATTACCGACAGGGCCCATGCAGCCATTTCGGTGGATTCGATTCCAACATTGCGGATGCGATGTGTGACGGTAACCCGAGCTCCTGTTTCCGCCAGTCTGATCTCAATCTCTTTCTGCAGATGTGTGCCGGGAGGCGTCGATTCTGGAGGGGCAGTAAATAAAAAGGAGTCCATATGATTTCGAACTGAGACGCGGAAATTGTCGGGATAGTAGGTCCGCGAAACTTCGGGCGATACCCAAAGCCTGTGGCCCCCATAGACTCTAAAAGTCTGATCACCGCTTTTGCCGGAATGCCCGGGGATTTCGTGAAATTCATTTTCTGTCCCCAGAAAGCCGAAAAAGAGAATTCTCGGGCCGACCTCGGTCAGAACGACAAGTTCGACGGTGTCATTCGAGATTCTGAAAGCCTTCTTCCACTTGTTGTGTTCTACTTCTTCAGCGTTTACTGTGCCCACTCCGGCACGCTCCAGCATGTTCTTTGCGCTTCCCCTTTGCCCGGTCGATTTCTTGAGTTGAACCTCTTCAGGCGCTTGCACAAAAACTGCGGTGCCCGTGTATTCCACCGTTTTGTCAGAATTGATTGTGGTTGTGCTTCCCCAGCCATGGCCGACGTTTCACCCAAAACCTTCCATTGCACCTGAGTTCTATGCGTCCCCGGCTTTTCATTGGCGTACTCAATTTGCGGTCCAGAAAAAGTGAAGAATCGAACCAGCGCGCACGAACAGTGGCATACCATGCAAAGGGGCATTTTAATCGATCTCACGGCCACTGGCTTGTGACGCTCCAGTTCAAAAATCGTGTCAAGCGGGGGAATCAGGCAGGTACAGAGTCCTCTGTACGTCAATCCGTGACCAGCGGGCGTTGCATAGTGTATCCCTCATTGGTGACCCGCGCGGTTAGCGCGAAGGACGGAGTTGAGGCGGTCGAATGTGCCTACAAGATCAAGCCGGACATATTCCTTGCAGAAGTCTCCATGCCTAAGATGAACGGCATCGAAGCGGCTAAGCAAATCAAGAAATCATTTCCCGATACTCGGATAATTTGTTTTTCCGGTCATGCGGCCACTTCCGAACTGATCGACGATGCCAAGGCGGAAGGATACGAATTTAATTATCTTGCGAAGCCGATTAAGCCCGAAGTGCTGCTGCGAACGATTCGAGACGAAAAATACTAAGCTGTTTACAATCACATATCCGCCAACGCGGTTTTTACTTCGGTATACTTCAATAACTAGAGTCGAATAGCCCGGCGATGGCGACGCAACCCAAGAAAGATCTGTCAAGTAGCGCCTTCATTGCAGGTCCGGATCATATCTCTGTCAATTATTAGGTAAAGGTTGATGAACATCTTTGGTGGTGAGCTACAGCGACCGCAAATGTGATACGTGGGAGGGAACCGATGAAAATCAAATTGACAAGCGTGTACGTCGACGACCAGGACAAAGCCTTGCGCTTCTATACCGAAGTGCTGGGCTTCGCGAAAAAAAGCGATTTCAGCCAGGGCCCGTTTCGGTGGCTTACCGTGGCCTCCCCGGAGGACCCGGACGGCACGGAGCTGCAACTGGCCCTCAACAACAACCCGGCAGCCAAGGCCTACCAGCAGGATATGTTCCAACAAGGGCAACCGGCGGCAATGTTTTTTACCGCCGATGTACAGGCCGATTATGAGCGCATGAAAGCACGCGGCGCCGAGTTCACCATGCCGCCAAAGGATGTGACCGGCTCCAAGATCGCGCGCTTGAACGACACCTGCGGCAATCTCATTCAGGTCACGCAGCTCATGCGCTGGTAGGCGGGTTCCACTCGCCCCAGCACGTTGCAAGCAGTTCGAACCGTTCGAAGTCGACGCTGTAGACGGCGTGGGTCGACCAAAATAGGAGCTTCCGGTCATCGTGCAGCACTCAAGCTTGGGGGATGGGTTCTCTCGCGAAACCGGAGATGTGCAACTGCACTGGTGATTGGCCGACACGTTGTACTCTTGTACTGCATGGATGGAATGGAGGGACGCCAAGAACCCTCTCCGCCGCCGTCATCGGGTTGTGACGTTAGACAATCGTTCCTTGGCGAAGTTCGTCACGGAAGGTCGGGCAACCGGGTAACCTAGCCTCCTTACAATCAATTCGCACGCGCCGGGGCGGCACTGTATTGGGTCATTCGTTCCGACGAGAACAGTCGGGACCATCTGAGGTACAACCGAGCGAGGTATCTCGTCACGCTGCCGCCTTACTGCCGTTCCTTCCCCAGCCTTCCTACGGTCAAAACTCCAGCTCGGCAACGAGCTGCACGTTGCGAGGGCTGCCATTGCCAAAATAAGGGTTAAAGGAATCCGGGGTGCTGGTCAATTTGAAGCCAGAACCGAAAGTGGTCGACGGATTGGCAAAGTTCGGATGGTTCCATATGTTGAAAAATTCCGCGCGCAAACGGAGCAACCAATCACCAGATATGTGCTGAGATTTCACAAAAGACATATCGAAGTTATTAAGGCCGGGTCCGCTGAAGGTGTTTCTTCCCAGGTTGCCGTAAGTCCCAGCGGCTGGCAGCGCGAAAGCTGCCGGATTCAGATAGCTCCCCGTCGGATTGAAGGCCACGTGAGCGTCACCAACCAAGTTTGGGCGGTCGCGAAATTCGCCTGTGCCAGAATTATCAGTAACCAGGGTAATGTTGATGGGACCACCTGACTCGAGAGTCGTAATGCCATTCAGCTGCCAGTTAGAGGCAAGCGCGTGCAACCAGCCTGAAAGATGCGGTGGTGCGGGTATACGCCAGGCATAACTAACGGTAAAGCGATGCCGAATGTCGAAATCCGAGCGGCCATAGTCACGGCGCAGATTGCGGCTATCTTCCGGCGGTCCGCGATAAAATCCACCCGCGCCTGAAGCATCATCCAGCGATTTGGAAAACGTGTAGCTAGCCCGAAAGGTCACATTGGCAGCCGAGCGCTGGGTTGAGACCTGGAGGCTGTTGTAGTTCGAACTGGCAATGTCGGAAAGCGTGTTGATTACGCGAAATTGGGGGAAGGCAGACGAAAACGGCCGGCGAGCCTGCTCCCTGACGGGGTCTGGATTCCCGGGACTTGGCTGATTGGTGTCTATGACCACGGGTAAATGAGCGCCGCGCGTGCCGTAATACGCGATACGCAAGGATTGCTGTAGGCCGAGCTGTTGTTCTAATGCGAGGTTAAAGTTCTGATAACGGGGATCCGGGAAAGCAGTACTCACGGCGAAAACATCGAAGGGTGGCTGGGGAATGGCCGGCCCAAAGATCTGGATATCGGGTCCAAACGGCAAGGGTGCGGGCGGTGTAATCGTGAAGATTGCGCCGGAGCCGATGGGGTTGAATACTGGGCCTGCCAGTATCGAGTTCGAGTTATTGCTGTTATCCATCAATTCGTCAAATGAATGAGAGTCGAAATATAACCCCCAGCCCCCGCTTAGGGTGCGCACACCGCCTAGTGCGAGGGAAAAGGCGGCGCGGGGCGCGAAGTCATTTAGGTTCGCCTGGTATTCGTGATGCAATCCACCAGAGCCGACCTGGGCCAACCCGACGGCGGGAAGAAAGTTACTCAGCCTGTCCTGCTTTTCAGCAGGAACCGAGAATTGATCGTGCCGCAATCCTACCGTCACCTTCAGGGCCGGCCGAAGCCGCCAGCCATCTTCGATGAACGCCGCCCAGCGACGCTGGCGCAGGTAGCGGTGCGAGTCGCCACGCCCAATAGTGGTTACGCCGGGCGCCGGTAGGCCAGCGAGCAGGTCCACCAGACTGGCAAGCGCGAAATCACCCGAGAGTTGATCGCCGAGCTGGGAGCCATCGAAGACCAACCGCCCCCGCATCCCGGTATCGGTAAAAGCGTTTTCCTGAAGGAGTGTCAAGCTGGCGCCGAATTTCCATTGGTGTGCGCCCCGATCCCAAGCGATACGATCAGATAGATCGAATACATTGCTCGCACGGCCGCGCGGTAGCGATAGACTCGCGCCAAGATTTTCGTATTCACCAGGCGCGATATCGATTTCCGGCAAACCGAAATCGCGGGGCGAGTTGACTCCGGTATTCAGGCCGATTGTTTTTACATTAAAGTCCTTATCGCCGGGAAAGGTTGTTTCCTGATAACGCGAGTAACCGAACCGAGCTGCATTTAGCGATCGAGGTGACAACGCCCGTTGCCATTCGCTTGCAAACAACTGCACGACCGTATGGGATTGCGAAGCGTATCGCGGCAGTCGCGAACCTCCTCCCAAGCCGAAGTGCCCCTGGGGAAAAAGCTGTCGGTTTGCACCCACCGCGTATGAGGCAGAGATGCTATCGGAGTCTCTCGCGCTATGATCGGCCTTGAGCGCCAGCGTGTTCCCGTCGCTGCGTCCGATAACCGAAAAACTAAGCGGACCTTGGCCGAAAGACGCGGGGTAAAGCGCGAGAATCGGCGAAGCCAGGCCGTTCATCGAGCGACCGGCTCCCTGGACGAGAGATGCTGCCCCAGCGATTTCTGCCTGCGTGGGAAATCGAGATGCGGCCGTTACACCAACCCGCTCGTGCTGTCCTTCATATGAAGTGAAAAGATAGTTGCGATATGGCAGCGGACCACCGACGGTGAAGCCGAATTGGTTGTTCCGAAATTCAGGACGAGGGCGCCGAAAGGCATTGTTATAGAAATTGTTAGCCGCTAACTTGTCGTTATCGAAGAATTCAAACAAGGATCCGTGCACCTGCGGGCCGCCCCTCTTGATCATGGTCAGCACCGCCGCCCCTGACGGCCCATACTCCGCGCCGGTGTTGGTTTGTACTTCGATTACCTGAATGGCATCAAGGGGCAGCAGGACGGCCGGAGCGGCGAAGGCACCGCCCTGGCCAATGGCCTCCGCATTGCGAAACGGGTCGAGGTTATTCGTGGCGCTAACAACATAAGTGTTGAACTGGGCCCGGCTGCCATTGACCGGAAACGATCCAAAGGTGCCGCCGGTTGCGCCCGCTCCGGGGACTAGTGTCTCGAGGTTGCCCGATGCTTGTCCGCGTACCGGTAATGTGCGCACCTGCTGTTCCACACCCACCGTTTTGACATCGGTAATCGCGTTGGTCAGCGCATGGCGCGGATCGAGGGTGATCTGCAGGAGTCTCGTCTCGCCTTTACGCATTGAAATACCGGCAGCTTCGATGCTGACATAGCCGCTGCGCACAACCCGCAAGCGATAGTCGCTCTCAGGAGCAAGCTTGGTGAATTCAAACTGTCCCAGACGATCGCTGAGGGCAGCTGCCCTCACCTCAGGACGATTGCCCAAGCGCAGCAAAATTTGAGCGCCGGCCAGCGGCCGGCCACTGGTATCTGACACTCTGCCACGCAGTGTGCCGGTATTTACCTGAGCCAGTGCGTTAACCGCGACAAAGGTGGAGAGAAGAGCCGTGACCACGCGGCTTTGACTGAGCCAGAAACAAGAAATCGGCAAAGATGGTTGTATGGGTTCGTGCAACGTCTGTAAACACTTCCTTTGTGCTTTTCTGATCAGAATCTCTCGATGATTATATTCACCCGTTCGTCACTCGTTTGACGAGACTGTTTAGGCCGGGTTGAGATTCCCATACACTGGCGAGCCTTTCTATACGCAGGGCTTCAGAATTCCTCAGTGCGGAGAGCTGTCGGCATCAACTCACAAGCTGAACCCAGAGGCAGCCGGTCGATCCAAAAACTGTGTCGCGGGGTTTGCCGCAGCGTGGCTTGAGGGAGCGCTCGTTGGCTTATGTCTCGATCGTCGCATCAGACCGGAAACTCACACGGCCGGGAGCGTCGACCGACTCGACCGACCATTCTTCAGTAAAAGCGAGCAGCTCGGCGTCGGACGAGGTACCTGTTGCAGAGTGTCCTCTGCGCTGCTTCGAATATGGGGGCCTTGGGGCGGGTTCCATGGATTCGCAGGGCACTCCTGAATGCTCCATTAGGTTGGCTTTCGGGCAAAACCTTCTAGATCGCGATTGGCGCTAAGAGTGAACCACCGATGGCGCGGGCTACGGCGAACATGGTCCCTGCAAAAAGTAGTGTGTCCGCCACAAAATTTATTGCCGTGATTCGTTGTGGAACTCCGTGCGCCAGAAATAAGTCAGGTGCATAGAGACCAATCGTCAGAACAACCATCAGCATTCCGACCGAGGTAATTGCGACAACGGCCATCTTCTTGACCAGCATTGCTGTCCCGAGTGCGACCAGAATGGCTCCCGTCGCATAGGCGAGAATTGACGGCACCGGTACCCATGCTGCACTAGGCCGCAAGTTAGGTACCCCGGGCGAGTATTCGGGATGGAGAAGGTTTTGAATGCCAAAGACGATGCTTACCAAGCCAGTCCACATCATTGCGACCCGAGCAAATCTGCTGAAACGATAAGTTCGAAAGCCTTGGCTTTCGTAGGCGAATACGCATAAGGCACCGAGCGCAAATTCTGACTCGCGGAGTGTTAACACCCAGAAGATTCGGGTTCGCGCATGCTCTAGCGCATTGGGCAAGTGCAGCAGTAGCACAAATAGCGAAAACATCAGGGCCAGGAGCGGCGCTGACCATCGCATGAACTTTCTGGCCGCAAAGCTCAAGGCCGCGGAGATGAGAGCGACTCCCACGAAATAGGTGATGGGTACACGCGCTGGCAACCATTTTGGAACCACTTCTGCGAGGTCTTGCGTCGCCGTGAAATGTTCGCCAGCGAAGGTCGCCAGCGGCGCCGCCATAAAAACAGGCGCTAAGGAAAGGATCCTCGATTCGCCCCCCGAAGCCGACGTGAAGAGATGGCCTCGATACGTGCAGATACCGGCCGCGAGGAAACTTAACCCCAGCGCAGATGGCCAGACCACAACTGAAGACATTACTCACCCCGAAGCTGCGCACGATCATACGCACGTTCAGGCCGACCGTTGTGGCTGCCGCAGCCGACCTCAAAAATGCATTCGAGTTGGCGGCGTGGGCCCCGACCGGAAATGCAAACTCGAGGTTTGCATTGCGCACACGGAAGCCAGATATCAGTCACGGACCAGGACCTACGTAGGCGCGAATACTAGTGGATTTCTCGGCCTGGCTGGGCTGGTACGAATCTCCTCGGGTGATCCATAACCCCGGCCGTAAGCTGCTTTAGATACCAAGTACCTCTTGATCTGCCGTTCTTTCCATCGGCTCGACGTTGGCGGGTTGGAACAGGAACAGTACAGGATATATTCCGCTGAAACTCGAGCGCCCATTTCGACCACACAGGACCCATTCCGGTAAGGACTGAATGCGATCAGATATCGCGTCAGGCACTTAGGACACTCCACACAATGACGTACAAATGGCGTCCCCATGTTTTCTGAAATCATTTACTCGGTACAACAATGGGCGTTTATCCAGGGTTATCGTCGTCATACATTGCCTTGGTCGAGAACACTGGAAGTTTGACTCAGCGCAGCATGGAAGCCGATTCGGCTTTGGGCGTGGTCCGATGTTCACTTTGCGAGAGCGTCGCGATTCTCTTTCGCCCAATTACTATCCGGCGCCACTGCCTGCATCGGCGGGCCGCCTTTAGGACCACAAGCACACGGACCTTCGACCTTGGCTTCGGTCATGCAGGAACAGGACTTCGTCTTCAAGCAGGCACAAACGTACACCATTCTGCTGTTATTTTGTGAGTCCGCCGCATGCTGGCGTGGCTCCTTCCGAGAACCGCCACTCCAACCAAGGGAGGCCAGGAGAAAAAGGGAAAGGACCGCCCCGCTAGATCTCACCTTGCATGTCATCGCTTTTTCCTCAAACACCTCTCTAAGTGAAAGCATGATATTCAAAATGGCATAGCGCAATATCCACTTGACAGAGATTTTGTATAGCCATTATGGTTCGTCAATGAAGAAAGTTCCTTCCGGAATCGCGCCGGTTATCCAAATTCAAAAGCAAACATCGAATTCGCTATACACGCAGATCTACGAAGGTTATCGAAAAGCAATCGTGGATGGCAGTCTGCGCACGGGACAGCGGGTGCCTTCTACTCGAGTGCTGGCACTGGAATTAGGAATCTCTCGCATGCCGGTACTCAACGCCTACGCTCAGCTGTTGGCAGAAGGTTACTTCGAGAGTCGTGTAGGCTCCGGGACAGTAGTCTCCAAGTCACTGCCACAACGCACCGTCCAGGCCGAGCCTGCCGCCGCGCGCTCGAGGGGACTGCAGCGTGAAGGACGGCAGGTCTCGAAGCGCTGCCTGAACGCTTTGAGTGCACAAGGCTTCTACAGGTCGCGAGGCTTGGGCCCCTTCAACGTCAGTCAAATCGGATTCGATTCTTTTCCGTTGCCCTTATGGAACAGCCTCGTCACCCGTCATGCCCGCAATGGAGGAGCCAAGTCGTTTGACTACGGCGATCCCATGGGGTTGAAAGAGCTTCGCGAAAGGATCGCCGAATATCTTCGGATCGCACGGGGCGTGCGATGTGACGCAGGGCAGATCATGATGGTCAGCGGTTCACAGCAGGGTTTAGAAATTACCAGTCGCGTCCTGTTGGATCCGGGCGATCAAGTGTGGATGGAGGAGCCGGGTTACAGGTTTGCTCGAAGTGTATTCGCGTGCAGCGGATGCGTTGTGGTACCGGTCAGGGTTGACGCTGAAGGACTGAATGTAGCCGCGGGCGCGAAAAAATGTGGCAGGGCGCGAGCAGTGCTGGTAACGCCTTCCCATCAATACCCGCTCGGCGTAACTATGAGTGCATCCCGGCGGCTTCAATTATTGGATTGGGCGGAAAGCAACGGTTCCTGGATTATCGAGGACGACTATGACAGTGAATACCGCTACGAAGGCATGCCGGTGACCTCGCTGCAAGGGCTCGACCGTAATTCACGGGTCGTGTACATCGGAACCTTCAGCAAGGTCCTGTTTCCTGCTTTGCGCCTTGGCTACGTGGTAATCCCTGAAGATTTGGTTGAATGGTTTCTCGCCGCCCGATTTGCAGTGGACATTGCTCCGGCGACATTTCTCCAGGCTGTATTGGCGGATTTTATCGGCGAAGGCCATTTTGCGCGCCACATCCGACGAATGCGATTGTTATATGCGGAGCGCCGGAACGCGCTCATTGAGAATCTACACGATCAGTTTGGGTCGCTGGTGGAAATGACTGGAACAGAGGCGGGGATGCATCTTTCCGTGCTACTGAACGGGATCTCGGACCGCGAGATCAGCGTCCGTGGCGCACGGGATAACCTTTGGCTGGCACCCCTTTCCTCCTGTTATTTAGGGAAAACAGCAAGACAAGGATTCATTTTGGGTTTCGGGAGTACATCAGTGAAGGAAATGCCTACAGCGGTCCACAAACTGCAAACATTGGTGCGCTCCAAGGGTGCAACATAGAACGTCATGCTTTTTCGGGATTTTGCCCCCCTTTAGAACGATATGGCGCTTTGAAAGGCCAAATTCAGCGCGCGCTGGCTCCTTCATCCAAAAGATCATTAAATTAGGGCCCAAGTTTCGCGCCAAACTAGGAAGGCTGCAGCCGCTCTTTCTAAACCTCCAGCTTACTCAGGTACTCATAGCTGATCTTCACAGCTTCAAGCGGCGGCTGTTCGCAGTAGTCTTGTTCCACATAGTAGTGCTGCATGCCTCCTTGGCGAGCCGCTGTGAAAATACGTTTCCAATCGATGGTCCCTCTACCGACGGGCGCAAATAAGCCAAGCTTTGCGTCGAGCTCGTGAGTCGAAGCCGGTTTGTCTTTCATATCTTTTATGTGAAGAAGGGGGAACCGGCCAGGATGTTTCCTGAAATAGGCTACCGGGTCTTCACCCGCGTGCGTCACCCAGAAACAATCCATCTCAAATTTCACCAGTTTCGGATCAAGGGTCTTCAGCAAGTAGTCGTAGGCTGTGACGTCGCCGTACTTGGTAAATTCAAAGTTGTGGTTGTGATAACAGAACTGGATGCCGGCTTTCTGCGCAGTCTCGCCTGCCCTGCTGAAAACATCCACCAGCCGTTTGTAGTCGTCAAATGACTTCCGCTCTTCTGGTTGAAGGATGGCGTTCACCATGTAATGGAGTCCCAGTGTTTTCGCCTCTCCGACACGCTTATCCCAGTTGTTTTTCACATCTGGCAGAAGGTAATGACCGCTGGAGGCACTGATTCCGTTGTCATTCAGTATTCTTCCGAACTCCACTGCAGATTTTCCATACAAAGAGTAGATCTCAACATCCCTGTAGCCGATCCCCGCAATTTGCCGAATTGTGTCGGCGACGTCTTTTTCGAGTTGATCGCGCAATGTGTAGAGCTGGATGCCGATAGGCTTGCCATAAGGCCTGGCAAACAAAGACTCCTGTAGAGCGCTCGAAACCGCCGCCATGCTCGACCCCAGTGCCGCCGTTCGTAAGAAGTCTCTTCTATTCATGAAGGAAAGCTCTCCTTTGCTGTGATCGTGACGTTGGCTACAAAACAACGGTGTTTGCGCCTGAGCGGGTAAGCACCTCTGTTCTCCGCACTTTAGCACTCCGTATCCCCAAACAGGCGGAGCCTTTGGCCATTGTCGGCTCAATCAACACTCTTCGGCCTTCCGGAGAACCCACTCACCCTGCGAAGCGCATCTGCATCCATCATCTTTCCGTCCATCATCACCACGCGCGTCTGCCGCAGGTCGCCGATGTGCTTGGAAGGATCGCCCTCGACAAGCACAAGGTCGGCCTTCTTGCCCACCGAGATGGACCCCGTCGTCTTGTCGGCTGAAACCAGCTGGGCAGGAATGAGGGTAGCAGCGGCCAGAGCTTCCTCAGGAGTAAACCCAGCACTTACATAGATTTCAAGTTCATGGACAAGTTCAAGACCACCAAAACCGTCTGTGCCTGCTACGATGGGCACTCCGGCTTTGTGCATGTCCTCGACCAGCGCACAGAGCTTCGCGAAGCTTGCGCGATAGTCGGCACGGGTCAAATCCGACGGTACTGCAAGACCTCCACTGCGAAAACCCCGCTCTAACGTCGGCGGCAGTGTTCCTATATAAGGCGCGTAGGCCGCGGAGAGATCACCGTTGTTCGGGACGTAGAGGCTTTCCGCCACAACCAGCGTCGGATCAGAAACAATCTTGCCGCGGGCCATAATCTCGATTAGTGACTTCATCGGCTCTGCATCGAGATCAACATCCTTCGCATATCGCCCCGGCCCCTCCATGCGGGCAAGACCATCAGACTTGTTCACGACGGCATCCGGCATCGCCTGCATGATGACAAAATAGATGTGCGTTATTTCGTCATACCCGTCGTTGATCGCCTCCAGGGTGCGCATCCCGGCCGGAAGGTGTCCGTGCACATGCAGGCCAAGCCGATGTGCTTCTGCCGCCGTCGGCTTCACCCATGCAGGGCTAAACGTGCCATAAAACTTGATAGCAACAAACCCGTCCGCCTTTGCCTTGCGTACCATCGCAATGGCATCGTCCAGTGATGTGGCCACGCTACCAAGCTGTGCCGTGTTTGGTCCCCTCCCATCGATGAGCATGGATGGGTAAACGTGAGGCATCAGAAGTTCGCCTTTCGCTCTACGTTCCGCGCGCGCCAGAGTAAGCAGGCTGTTGCTGCCCGGATCGCGCACCGAGGTGATCCCCAGCGCCATAAGCATGGGGCCAGTAAAGTCGCCGGCGACGTGCTGATGGGCATCCCAAAGGCCGGGAACCAGCGTCTTCCCTGTTCCATCTACGACCTGAGCATTGGCTGGCACGGTCGTCCGCGCAAACGGACCAACCTGTGTGATGAGTCCACGATCGACAATCACATTTTGGTCCTCGACAAAGCGGTTACCCTCAACAAAAGCCTTCACGTGTGTAAAAGCTACCGGCTCTGTCGGGAATTTGGGCAAGCTCCTAGCAATCGCTACGGAGTATTTCGCCAGTGCGTCGTCCTGCGCCTTATCGACCTGCGGCTGGTCAGCTTCATAGCCCTTGCGGATCCAGGTCAGGCCCTGATCGAAAGCGAAAAATTTTCCCTGGGGATCCATCCAGATGGGCACTGGCGAATTCGAGATTCCCGTAATCGCGTACGCCTGAACGGTGATCATCGTTGTGCGGCTTCCCACGACCAGCGTAGTCAGGGGCGCTGCATGGGCCTGCCCACCTGGCAGGAGAGCTAACGACTTGCTTGGCGCGGCGACCAGCGCCTCCGCCAAAGCAATAGTGACGTCAGCTGGTCCACCGAAAGTGCTGTACATCGCGGGCTGCCGATAGGGTGCCGACCCGGAGTCGACCGGGCTCTTCCAGCTGGCAACGCCATTATTGATGTCGAAGGTCTCCCCGGCATCGCCCGAAGGTGTAAAGCCCCGAATGACTAGATGCTCAATCATGCCGTCTCGGCGAACTGTCGCTTTGCTGTCGCTCTCAAAAGCCTGGCCGCGAAGGAGCAAACTTTCCCGTCCGTAGCGGATCCCCTCGGCGTCAGTCCAGCAATAGGAATGTCCGTGAACACCAGCCGTGGATAGGATGATGTACTCCTTGGCGTTTGCCGGGGGCTTCGCCAATTCCTCAATCTTGACGGGCTCAGACAAGGAAGACGGCTGCGCGATCACCAGAGCGAAAGCAAGAAGTCCGAGTCGCACTTTTTCCTCCGATGCCGAAAGGACCGCGAGTTGCGGCAAGGGTTCGATGCTCAGAGGTGGAAGCAAGAAGCATAGCATGTGCTTTAGAGGGGAAGCGACTGCACTGCGACCGACGATTCGTGTGCCCGGAAACGATGATCTGACAAGGGCGTCGTTTGCTCTCGTGTCGAACCCGGAATCCTTTGGCTCCGATCGAAAATATCATTAGCGCTGGCTCCCCGCGGATGGACGGCCACTGAGGGACGGGCGATTTAAGTTCTAGCGCCATGAGCCCATTTTGCCCGTGGATTCAGCGGCACGAGGCTTGTTGGCTCGGCCGTCAAAATCGTTGGGACCTTAATTCATTAGTTCTTCCGGTGGTGGCGCATAATGAATTTTGATGCCCACAGGCGACATTAACCACTTCGGCGAGATAGCCCTCAAGGCGGCCGCCTGCCGAGCCGTCGAAACTGAGTTGGATGATGGCTTCGTGCGCGATGCGTTCGCGGCGAGGCCGGGCGGGGAGCTGGGGCTATCCATCACGTTTCCCCAGTCTACGATGGTGCACTTCGGAATCGCCTTTGTTGATGAGTTGCTGCTGGAACCCCCGGCGACATACCCTGTCAGGACCGTGCTGAACGTAGGCTGCGGTCTCGAGACGCCACCTGGTCACTCGATCTTACCGGGAATCTGCGTTGGATCGAAATCGATTTCGCCGGCATACTCGATTGGACCGGCGCATGTCCGGCGAGATATCCCGATCTCCTGACAAGCCCGCTGCAATTGCGAGGGTAAATGATTGTCGCAATCATAGGTCGTATCTCGAAAAACTTGAGCGCATTTTCGGTAACCCTCTATGTTTTCTCCTATCTGATGCAAATGGCGGGATGCACACCTCGGATTCTGAGGTTCAACCTCGCAATTGGGTCGAAACGGTCCCTGAGCGTCAGTGACATCGCTTCTCGCCAGGGGACCACTCACCTTTGCCCTGGTAATTCGATCCATTTGGATTGGGCGGTGGAAGGAAGTGCTGCCGTGAGCGCTGCGCCCGGTGCACGCTACCAGCTGCCTTCATGCTTTGATGTGCCACATCCCCCACCGACTGGGACCTACGATATCGTCACGACCACGGGAGGGATTATCGGAACTTGTCGCAGCCATGCAGTATTTCGTCTCAACGCTTCAAAATCATTTTGGCGACGAATCGGGGCGTGTCCTGGTCCGGGATGCCCGAATGCGGATCGCGAAGTGATAATGGCATCGGATCTAACTGAGGAAATCGGGAACCGCATAGGCAGTTGTGCCAAGGATGCTTATGAGGTCACGGTCACCAAGCCGGCGACGAACTGGGACGACGGATATCAAGTTGGTACCATCTCGGTCGAGGGAACCAGTGTGGGCGATGTTCTAAAGAAAAACTCCGGACGAAACCTGTTTATATTGCACGACGGCAAACAAGCGACATTTACCGGCGCTACCCTAACGTCCGATGCCTTTACCGGATCCCTGGTTTCAGGCACCTGGACCCTCCGGCTTTCCGGCTGCGGCTCGCCGCCATCGGCTCTGATTATCAAGGCTCACGCCGACTGCCATAAACCTTAAGAAAATCTTGGTGCTCGTGTTCGATAGGGTAAAAACCGTCGCGATTGTAATGCTTGAGAACCGCTCGTTTGATCACATGCTGGGCTACCTCAGCCTCTCAAGCCCAACCATCAACGTAGATGGATTAAGAGCCCCCCACGGCTCAGCAACGGATTATCGAACCCCGCTGACCGTGCTCGAAAACGACTCCTACCTGAACGTCTCCTCGGCTGATGGAGCTCTTCACTACCCCTTTCATTTGTCTGACAACCCTCTAACTTCCGACGTCCCCCACGACCGCCACAGTGCCGGAACACAGCTTGCCCGCCAGCCGGACGGGCGATACTTGATGAACGGCTTCGTAGATGCTTACTACAATTACCTCCCCACCCGGATGACTCTGCCCGATCCCATGGGTTTTTTTACCGCAGCAGAAGTTCCGATGATGGATTTCTTTGCCAGAAACTTTGTTGTATTGGATCGTTGGTTCACGCCCGTACCAAGTGACAGCCAACCCAATCGGCTCCTCGCTTTCGGAGCGGAGACAAATACAGACAAAACCTCAGGTATGCCTCCAGACCAGGACCTGGTGCTGGATTGGCTTACCAGGAACAACGTCGATTGGCGTGTTTATTCAGACGACCTCTCGTTTTTCGTGGCATTTCCCCGCCTTTGGTTTGACATCCTGACTTCGAGCCGCTTTTGTAAGTTCTCCAGATTAAGCAGCGATGTTTTGGCCGCCGATCCCGCCAGCCGGAACTCGTTTCCGCAAGTGATATTTATCGAGCCTTCGTTCTTGGACTCACCGATCCACCCTGACCATGAACCGAACGATGATCATCCTCCACTGGAAGTGAAATTGGGGGAGGATTTCCTGCGGCGGGTCTATCAGGCGTTAACCCCGGCAAGCAATCTTACGATTTGGAATCACTTGGTATTGGTGGTGCATTTCGATGAACACGGAGGTTTTTACGATCATGTCCCGCCGTTGTTTCCGGTAAATCAGTCGAGCGGAACCGGCAATCAACCTTTCGTCTCGACCGGTCCCCGCGTTCCGGCATTTGTCATCTCGCCATTTGTTGATGCCGCCCATGTATACAGCAAGAATCTTGATCACACTTCAATTCTGGAATTTCTCGCAGAGTGGCTCACGCCAGGCACTCCTTATTCACCCTCGCTTCGTGTTCGTCTGGCCCAGCCGGGGTTCACCGCTGGCAACGGCCGGGGAAAGATTTCCGACGTCCTCTCGCACCGCCTCAAAGCACCTCGGGCGAAACCACCCAAACCGCCCGCCGTGGCTGTGAGCAGCCGGGGCCGCACAATGGCGGGGAAAAATCGCCCTCACACACCAGGTGAACTAACGTTTGATCAGGCGGTCAGGGGAATGCTCGCCAAGTATCCTGAAAAAGTGCTCGCTAAATACCCACACCTACGGTGGTGGAAAGGTTGAAAGTGCGATTTGAGGGGTTTTGGTCGAAGCCCGAGCTAGCACCTCGGCTTTCGATTAGCAAGGTCCACTTCGGCTCTGATGTGAGATAGGCGATGTCCCGCAGTCGATGCTCTGCGTCGTGCCGAACGCACCCGCGGTGAAGCGCGGCAACTACAGACCTCGAGCCGAACCGCTTTGAAAAATCTGGTTAAGTTCACTTCACTTCCATAGCCGCTTTGATCGAAGAATTTACTGGGCCTAGAAAAACTATATCGAGCTGCACTGTTTTTCTTCATACAATCATCGGGATGGGGAGCGGCAACACAGAATCTGTTCAGGAGAGTTACGACCGGATTGCGGATGCATATGCCCGTCGCTTCGCCAACGAATTGCAACAAAAGCCGCTAGATCGGCAGCTTCTCAGCCGGTTCGCCGGCCGAGGTTATGGGCCACGGCCAGGTGTGCGACATGGGATGCGGTCCGGGCCAGATTGCCCGATACCTGCGAGACGCCGGGATAGAAGTCCGTGGGCTCGACCTTTCGCCGGCAATGGTAAAGCAGGCGCGACAACTGAACCCTGAAATCCGGTTTCAGATTGGCGACATGATGAAGCTGGATTTTCCGGATCAAACGCTTGCCGGCATCGTCGCCTGCTACTCTATCGTGAACAGCCCTGAAAGTTCATTGCCGACCGTTTTCAGGGGGCTGTGGGGAGTTTTGCGACCCGGAGGTCTTCTGTTGATTTCCTTTCACATCGGTAACGAAATTGTGCATCCCGACGAGTTTCTGGGCAAACCGGTCGCAATGAAGTTCTTCTTCTTCCAGCCATCCGCGATTAGCAGAAAACTTGAGGCGGCAAGGTTCTCGATTGCCGAGGTTGTCGAGCGAGAACCTATTCTCCCGATGTGGAGTACCAGAGCCGGCGGGCATACATTTTTGCTTGCAAGACTGAAATTGGGGGCGCAGCGCTCGAGAGACGTCCCTAAGTCGGCCTCAGATTCGCATTTCCAATATGTATGCGATTCAGGTGTGTTTGATTATAAATACTGTCTTATCATCGATACGATCTTGCTCGCCCGTCTGCTGCAGATACTTATCGGTACTTAGAGCGTGCTCAAGCAACGCAGCGCATATATCTCTTGCCGACCCCAAGCAGTGCTCACGCATGAGAGTTTCGAGTTGCCGGCGTTCATCATGATCGCTACCGTCATAGACTCCATCGGAGTAAAGAAAGAGGACGTCTCCCGGCTCCATCAGGTCAATCTCGGCAATATCCGAGGAGTTTGCTCGCCTTTGTCTGACCTGCATCGAGAAATAGCGGTTTCGATCCGGATCATCTTCGGCAATCTGCAGACCGAGCGCCAGAAACTGCACCATCCGGCTTTCGTCAATCTTCCTGAAGGTGCCATTTTCGGCGGAGAACACGAGCGGCGGAGGGTGTCCGAAGTTCACAAAGCGAAAATGGCCGTTCGGACGCACTTCACCGTAAATCATGGTTGCAATCTCTCGTGCGTGTTCTTTTTCACTTCTTCCCAGCGCATTGCGGGCGCTAACCGACTGGGCCAATCGCAAATTGATCCTTTCAAATAGATGCGGAGTTGTTTTGCCGCGGCTGTCGAGCTCCGCCAGCATGAGTGCATGAAAGGTGTCGTGGACCGTAGATGCAATCTTCGCGGAGATGATTCCGTGCCCTTGGGCGTCCACCAGCAGGATGCCCGCGGTGCTGTGAAGTTGTTGCAAATTCTCGGCAATTCGGACCTGCTCTGAGCTTCTTGCGTACCTGTACTCGGTTTCGAGGTTAGGCGTATAGTCCGGCCGCGACTTCAACCATTCCACATGATCGTCGACGGAATTACGGGGCACAAATCCGGCTGGCAGTGGCTCGAGAAACTCTTTGGATCGCTTCAAAGCCTGTCGAATACGCGCCTCGATGTCATAGCGCTGCTGGAAATTTATGTACTCGAACAGGTCACCGCCTACCGTTCCGGCAGGAATAGAATTCCCGTACATCTCGATTCCGGGGAGGTGCGGAATGGCCCCCTCTACCGGCATGAGCCGCTTGCGGAGATATTCGTCGATGGGCGGCTCTCTCGAAAGCATTGCCATGGCAGAATCTCACGTGAGCTGAATTAATTGTTTATCTCGTCCTGCGGAGCCAGGTCCGCATCCGCGGGAACTGACGTTGCAAAACGCTTCGCTGATTGGACATGCCTGCATTCAGCAACCTATCAACGAAAGAGCGAACGACTGCCAGCATCGAGTTTAACTCTGGGGCGGAAAGCTTGTATTCGAAGTTGGGTGACGAGCGTAAATGCTGCACCGCTACGCAGGCGCCGCATCATCTGCGGCTTTCGCCGGCTTGATTCAATCATGACACGGCCGGCCCGTCAGCTGGGAAACTTCAGCGTGTCCTCGGAAATCGGCTGTCATTCGGAGTGAAAGCTGCGATACGGTCCTAGGATGTTTTCGCCCGAGGTGTCGTTTGCCATGCGATTGGCATCGCTCCGCTTCGATAAGCCTCCTCAGCGGTTTGTACTTCGCTACGTGCATGCTCTTTGGATGCTTGGCTTTCGGATTTAATTCCGGTAAATGACGGGCGTTTTTAGGGGACCGAAAGCATTTGCCGTATTCTGCCCCGCGTGGTATCAATGCCGGGTTGCATTGACTGTAGGATGCGGGCGTCTACATTTTCGCGGCTGCGTCGTCTTAACTACAATGACTCATCGGTAAGGGAGCCCGCCCCAACAATACATTGCCCCAACAAAAGCCTAATACTTGATAGCCTGCCGGCGATAGGAGCAGGCGAGGCAATCAGAAAAATGCGTTTCCTTATCGCTTTTTCACCCTTTTGTCAGATCGCGGTTTTCCTGGCGTGCCTGTCTTCTTTGCACCTGGCATTCGGACAGGCCAAGGCTGAGCGGCTTACCTGCAATTCGCTCATTACACCCCTGGGTATCGACATGAAGCCGCCGAAGCTCTCGTGGCAGTTGCGGGACGAGCGGCAAGGGGCGCGGCAGACCGCCTACGAGGTTCAGGTCGCCTCGAGCCCCTCACTGCTCCAGACGGGAAAAGCGGATATCTGGGACAGCGGACGAATCGGGTCAGGAAAGTCGGTGGACGTGGCCTATGCCGGCACTGCACTCGCCCCCGAGAGACGCTACTACTGGCGCGTACTGACTTGGGATCAGGACGGAAAACCATATCCCGAAAGCGATGTGAGTTGGTGGGAGACTGGCTTAGCGGATCCAAACCAGTGGCGGGGAGACTGGATCGGCTACGAAGAGCCCGAGCACCGCCGCATGCGCGAGGCACATGCGGCGTGGATCACCAATCCTGGCGTGGATGGTTACAAGGGCACCGGCGACACGCACCATGAGTTCCGCTATCGCTTCGAGGTGCCCGGCAATCTGCGACGTGCCGATCTATTTGTGAGCGGGCAGGACACCGCTGCCGCATGGGTCAATGGCACCCAGGTGCTTCAGGCGCAGCCGCTGAGCCCATGGCGTCAGATGCCCTGGAAGACTTATGTCCAACGGGACATCGCGACCAAGCTGCGCGACGGCCGAAATCTTCTTGCCGTAGAGATTACGCGTTTCGCCGTGCACAGCAACGGGGCACGTCCGAACCTAAGTCGGACGCCAATGAGCGTGACCCTGTACGTAGAGATGGCCGATGGTAGTTTCAAAATCTTCAAGAGCGGCGAGCCGGGCTGGAAGACCGCGCTCGACAGCGGCGGAGAGTGGTACGCTCCCCAGTTCGACGACAACGCGTGGACTGATGCGGTGCTCTACGAAGTGCCGGAGAACAACTCTGAAACTGCGCTGGGCAATCCCTGGCCTACCGGTCCCGTGAAGACTTTGCGGCACGAGTTCCAGATTGTAAAACCGGTTATCGCCGCCCGCTTGTATGCGACCGCCCTGGGCGCGTATGAATTTCACCTCAACGGGCGCGTGGTTGGCGACCAGGTGCTAGCGCCCGGCTGGATGGACTTCCGCCAGCATGTGCCTTACCAGGTGTATGACGTTACCAGCGACGTAAGGACGGGTAGAAACGCGATCGCTGCGCTTCTTGGGCCCGGCTGGTACACGACGCCCCTCGGATGGTTCCGCCAAGGATATAACTATGGGAACACGCCACCGGCACTCAAGGCGCAGCTGCGGCTCGAGTACACGGACGGCTCGCTAGAGTGGATCGTTACCGACGATTCTTGGAAGGCGGACGTCTCGCCGATTCTCAGTGCCGAGATTTATGACGGCGAAACCTATGATGCGCGCCGTCTGCAAAAGGATTGGGACATGCCTGAGTTCCCGGAAGACCACTGGCGTAGCGTTGATCTCGTCGAACCGATCAAACCGAGCATCGTTCCGCAATATTTCCCCCCAATCCGCGTCGAGCGGGTGCTCACGGCCAAGGCCATCTCCAGCCCGAAGCCAGGAATCTATGTCTTCGATTTCGGCCAGAACCTCGCGGGGGTGCCACGCCTGCGCGTGCAGGGGCCCCGGGGGACTGACATCAAACTGCGATTTGCCGAGGTGCTGAATCCGGATGGCACTCTATACGTCGAGAATCTGCGCACGGCCCAAGCGACGGATCACTACATCCTGGCTGGTAATGGAATCGAGGAGTACCAGCCCGCCTTCACTTTCCATGGGTTCCGCTACGCGGAAATCAACGGCTTGCCATCGGCGCCGGCAGCCGACACCCTCAAAGCCGTCGTCCTGCACACCGATGCGCCGTTCACGTCCGAACTGCGTACCGGAAGCTCCATGGTGAATCAGCTGTGGAGCAACATCCTATGGGGCCAGCGCTCCAATTTCCTGGGGGTCCCTACGGACTGCCCTCAGCGGGACGAGAGACTCGGATGGACGGCCGATGCACAGGTGTTCTGGCGGGCCGCCTCCTACAACATGAACCTCGCCGCATTCTCTCGCAAGTTTGCTGCCGACATGCGGGGAACGCAGCTCGATACTCCCATGTTCGGTATCTTCGCGCCGGGTACGCTGACGCCGAATGCCGGTTATGCAGCCGGCTGGAGCGATGCCGGAGTCATTATTCCCTGGACGGCATGGATTCAATACGGGGATCTCGGCGTCGTGGATCAGAATTGGGCAGCGATGGAGAAATATCTGGGTGCCATCGAGTCCGCCAATCCCGACCACCTGTGGAAGAATCATTTCGGTATTCCATTCGGTGACTGGCTCTCGCCGGAAGGAGTGACCGACGAGGGACTCATCGCGACCGCGTACTGGGCCTATGATACGACCCTCATGCGTCAGATGGCGCATGCCTTGGACCGAAGTGAGGACGAGCAGAAGTACGGCAGGCTGTTCGAGGAGATCAAGGCGGCATTCAACCGTGCCTACGTGAGCCCGGATGGCACTGTGAAGGCCGACCCCAGTGCTGCAGGCTTTGTTCCACCACCCGGCGACACGGGGCTGCGGCTGCCGTCCGAGACGCAGACCGGCTATGTGCTCGCCCTTTACATGAATCTTCTTCCCGCCGAGCTGCGCGAGGCTGCCGCAAACAAGTTAATCGCGAGAATCCGGGCCAACGACTGGCGCCTCGGCACCGGTTTTCTGGGCACGCCATACCTGCTTGGCGTGCTCACCGAGACCGGGCATAGCCATGTCGCCTACCGACTGCTGCTCAACACCCGTTATCCCTCTTGGGGCTATCTCGTCGAGCACGGCGCCACCACTATGTGGGAACGCTGGAACGGCGACAAAAAGCGTAACGATCCGAGTATGAACTCCTACAATCACTATGCCTACGGCGCGGTGGCGGACTGGGTGTACCGCTATGCCGCAGGGATTGATGCCGATCCAACCGATCCAGGCTTTCACACCGTGCTGCTGCACCCAAACTTCGATGCTCGCCTGGGAAGCCTTGAGTACTCCTATGAATGTCCCTACGGCACGGTGCGGTCCTCGTGGACAATTGCCGGGGCTGCGGCGAAATGGAACATCTCAATTCCGCCAAATGCAAAAGCGCGGATCTCGGTTGCCCCGACCAGGGTAGCGGCGTTCAGGATCGATGGTGAGCCGCTCGCGCGCAGTCCGAAGGTGCGCATAGCCGGCACACAGGACGGAATGGACATTTATGAGTTTCCCGCCGGACGTTACTCCCTGGACGTCGCCTTGGAGCAGCCGTAAGCGACGCTCCAGTCGACCCGGGTAGCTCACATTCTGGTCGTGGGATTTGCAAGCGCGTCGATGGGTTAAGGCATGAGTGAACACGGCGTTTTCAAATTCGCCGGAGCGAAAGGCATCGCGGACTTGCTGGCTCCTGCTCGATTGCAGATGCTTCGGCACACTCTCCTCACATATCTGCCTCGCCAGCGTTGGTTTGGGGAGCAGTCGCGGACCATTCAAGCCATCGACGTTGCCGACTCAGTTAGCTTTCGCGACTTAAATGCCGCTCTCCTGTTCCTTGAAGTAACTGACGACGACAAGAGCACCAATGTATATCTGCTTCCTCTGGGCATAACCGTTGGCGAGGAGTCGGAAAGAATACGCGCCGCCCATCCTCTCAGCATTATTGCCGAGGTGGTTACCGACGAGGGTGGGGGAGTTCTGCATGATGGCGTGTTCCGGGAGTCCGTGCGCCAGGCGATGCTCAGTCTAATCGAGGGCAATGGCAAGCTTCGCACGCGGCGAACCGTCTTAGAGGGGCGGCGCAGCGGCACCTTCTCTGCAATTCGCGGCATTGGTCCGCTGCCTGGCCGCACCGGCTCCGCCCAACAATCTAACACCTCCATTCTCTATGGCACGAAACTGATCCTGAAGCTCTTCCGGCGACTCCAGCCCGGGCAGAATCCCGACACGGAGATCGGACGCTTCCTGACCGAAACCGCACACTTTACCCGGATCCCCGCGTTTTTGGGCGAGATTAGGATCGGGTCCGACAGCGGCGAACCGACTACCGTCGCCATGCTGCAGGCACTCGTTGAAAATGAAGGTGATGGCTGGGAGACCATGGTTCGCCAACTTTCCGATTATTATGAGAGTGTTTCGATACTGCCTCTGCCGGATAATGTTGCGGCATCGGCTTTCTGCTCGGGCGAGCAGGTCGGTCCCTATCTCTGTGCGGCTGCTTTGCTCGCGACTCGCACGGCAGAGATGCACCTTGCCCTAGCCACGCCTACCGATGATCCCGCGTTTGCGGCCGAACCCTTCACCGCGAACGACCTGTCTATCGATGCGCAGCGGATCGAAAGCCAGCTCTCTCTCGCCTTCGAGGCCCTGAAACGCAGCTTAGGGCGGCTTAGCCGAGCGGCTGAGGAGCAGGCTAGGGTTGTCCTCGGCCGGCGCGAAGAGCTCGCTGCCCACGCTCGGGTAATGTCCACACATACCCCCGCCGACTACGGCCAGCGCATACGCATTCATGGGGATTACCACCTCGGCCAGATCCTTTGTTCGCAAGGCGACTACACCATCATCGACTTCGAAGGCGAGCCCGCCAGAACCCTCGCCGCACGCCGCGCAAAGCAGTCTCCACTAAAGGACGTCGCGGGCATGCTTCGGTCTTTCAGCTATGCATCGCACGCTGCCCTGAATGCATTCCTCGCGCGCTCAGCCAACAAAATGAGCGACGTCGAGCCCTGGAGACGCTTGTGGGAGAACGCTGTAGCAAGGGAGTTCCTTCGCGCGTACCAAAGCTCGATTCAGGCGCTGGATCCGCGGCTAATTCCTCAGCCCGCAAATGCAGAACCCATGCTTGATGCTTACCTGCTGGAGAAAGTACTCTACGAGCTACGGTATGAACTCGACAATCGTCAAAGCTGGGTAGGAATTCCCCTCTCAGGCATCCTCAATTTGCTGGAATAACAGGTCCCGAATTGGGATTGCCGTCTCTCGTTTGTTGCCCCCGGATGTTTTGGGAATTAAGATTCGGAGGGGAAAACTGACACGAGCTGGACCTTACTCACATTTAATCAGCTCGCGAGAACTTTGAGAACCAAGCGTTCAAAGCCGGACGGAACCCTGGTCGGAACATCTCATTGCCGGGGGATCGCCTTAAAGCGACTAACCGCAGCCGAGCAGAGGCCGGGAGCAGGGGCGCTGAAGATCCAGCAAGAGCGGGTGTTATTTTGACAAAGGTCGTGCCTGTTCTTGTTGCTCGGCTACAACGAACCTGGAATGGGTTACTCCGGGCAGTGCTCGGACCGGAATCAAAACCCAGCGTGCGATCGCGCAGCTTAACAAACCGCTCTTGTCGCGCTTAAAGCTGCGTGCGCCGGCCACTTCACAACAACTAATGGTGACCGACTTGACACTGCGATAGCGATTGGATCTATGATCAAAATGACGGTAACGATCAGCAATGACCCGTTAGTCGAATAGCTAGAATTTCGTACTATATTGGTCTTAGCGAGGTGCCGCTCAATTGCCCAAGCGGAGTCGGTTCACTATTTGGGGAAATCACGCTTTGTGTTTTTGTCGCAGATACGGTTCGCCTTAGGCCGGCCCCAATGGCGGGTTGCCGGATTACTCGGTTGCCGATGAAACTGCTACCAAGGGTCAACACTTCTTGACGGCGACATTCATGCCGAACGATGTAGAGAGTAACTAATGCGGAAGGATTATTATGCCGTCCTCGGAGTATCCCGCGCTGCGGACGCGGCTACGATTCACAGCGCTTTTCGCGCCCTTGCACGCCGCTATCATCCCGATGCGGGCGGAGAATCGTCGAGCGTAAAGTTCAGAGAAGCGCTTGAGGCATATCAGGCGTTGAGTGACGCCGCGTGTCGG
This sequence comes from Acidobacteriota bacterium, assembly GCA_019241535.1. GTDB lineage: Bacteria > Acidobacteriota > Terriglobia > Terriglobales > Acidobacteriaceae > Gp1-AA145. The sequence goes on from JAFAWX010000250.1 coordinate 31,396, forward strand.
CGCCAACACGACCTCGCATTGGGGGAAACGATATCCTCGCCAAAGGTGATAGCCGAACCGCTGTTCGACCCCTTACGGGTGTCGGGGGGGCCGGTTATCTCATCAAATTCCGCATTCGACCAGGTGCTGGCCGACATCTTTCGCGTATTTGGGTCGGACTTTTGAACTCTTCACTCATCGGACATGCAAACCTGACAAGGTCCGGAAGAACGTTCCCACGGCCTACGAGCAAGACTCTGTCACTGCCGCAGAACGTGCGCATTCAGGACAAGATCTTCGGCCTTAAAGAGTTTTGAATCCGGTAGGTATGAGGCTTTCAGTTTGGGATTCGCTCGGCATGTTTCTCGCCGAGATCTTCGAGGACCGCGTCACGCCCGAAGCATTCGCTTAACGACTCAGCGTGGTCAGCCAGCCCTCGGTCTCCTCGGACAGATTTCTGTCGCGCCGCGGCGCCTGCGTACCCGAGGCAAAATCTCGCCCCAATAGAGGGCAATGATGGACTTTTGCCCGGCCTGCCCGGGGATGGCATAAGGTCTGGTTTGAGTGCTGTTCCGTTGAAGGTCAGAGGCTGCCAACCGGATCTCGGAGAAAAGCTCATGTGGTGAGCCGATCGGACGAAATTGGCGAGATCTGCCACAACCTGAGCCTGGAGATATCAGAAGTTCGGCCAGCAATCTTCAAACCTACTCGCGGTGCTGTGCTACCGGCAGGATAAAACCGCTTCGTGTAGCTCGTTTGTCGGTTTATGAATGTCTCAATTGCCGAACCGTCGATGTACAGGTGAAACTCAATCTGTTCATCCGTGCCTGTGCCGAGAGGCAAAAGCGTTTCGTCCACCAACAATTTTGCGGGCTGGGAGGCGTTGTACCTGAGCGTGAGCCAACATTGTTCAGGGTGGTCGCTTGTCAATGACAAACTAAAGGGCGCGGGGCTGTCGCGCTTGAACCTGCAAAGTACTTCTCCGCAGCACTGCTCGATATACATGCTTCTGATCCGGCGCTGATTTTGCTCCTCGTTGCCTGTGACTTCGACAATTTGGGGTTTCTGCCGCAGCGCCTCGATGGCAGGCGCTACCTCCACCCGCAACCCGTAATCCGCATCCACCGTCAATACGCGCGGCAAAGACATCATTCCCGCCCACCCCGAATCACGGTACTCCTCCAATGGACGGCTCTCCGGCAACCAACCCCAGACGATGCGATTGTGCATTCGATCCAGCTGGGTCTTGGCCGCGTAATAGGATGGGCCATAGTCGAGTAGACCTTTCCTCCGGGCATGAAACACCCACTCCTTCCTGTCCACATCACCACACTCCCAATACACTTTGCCGTCAGTGGCGTAAATTAGAACCGCCTTGCCGCCTAAGAAGAATAAATCCGGACATTCCCACATATCTCCCGCTTCGACCGGATTTGAATCGTTCGTGTGATTACCCTCTCCTTGTGTAAGTACGCGCACATACTCCCATTGCCGCAAGTCTTTCGAGCGGTAGAGAAGTATTGCTCCTCCTTTATTACGTGCTCCCGACCCAAGTACCGTGTACCACCAATCGCCCTCGCGCCAAGGCGACGGATCGCGAAAACCGGTGACCTCCATATCCGCCGGAGGTGCCGCGATCACCGGCTTCGGCCGTTTTGTCCAGGTTAAGAGCTCTTCCCCGGAGCCAACCGCCAGGCATTGAGTTTCCTTGAAGTTGATCGCGCCTCGTGCCGTGGCTTCGCTTGCGGGCACCGAGACCACACCTGTATAGAGAACCATCACTTGTTGGTCGTCGAGGACAGCCGATCCGGAGAAGCAACCGCCGGCATCGGGACCGTCCAGACTTGGGGAGAGCGCAATAGGAAGATGCTGCCAGTGAACCATGTCGGGGCTGAGGGCGTGTCCCCAGTGCATGTTCCCCCACACGGCTCCGTCAGGGTTGTATTGATAAAACATGTGATAGTTGCCGTTCCAGTAAATCGGAGCGTTCGGATCATTCATCCAGTTCGCTCGGGGGAGCAGGTGAAATTGCGGACGGCGGATATCACCTGAGAGTTGTGAAGCTGCAAAGCCCGCGACGACATGGGATGCAGGCCGATGAAAACTTTCGAAACCATAGACGCAACATCCGGTGAGAAAGCCGCGGCGACTAATCATCATTCAAATCCTTGGCGCATCAGGCTCCATGTTTGATTCCGTGTCAGCCAAAGAATACGCCCATCGTCAGCATCGCTGCCGGGACACTGGCGGCGTTGTTTGAATGGCTGTATTTGTCCCGGCAGCGACGAGAGCCACGCTGTCACCCGAGCCTGCCGGGGCCAAAACAGCCATCCCCAGGTATATTGCTCGTAGGTTGCGGCAGGTCTCATAATCGTTGTTAGATCCCTTTCTTCGATCGGGGATTAGGTCAAGGGAACACGTGTGACCTGGCAGACTTGGATACTCTTCGTAGTGACGGAAGCGGTTATGAGCCTGACGCCCGGGCCAGCCGTCTTATTTGTTGTGTCGCAGGCGGTCCGTCGCGGAGCAGCGAAATCGGTCTGGGGAAGCTGGGGAATTCTTACTGCAAACCTCATGTACTTTGCGCTCTCTGCTACCAGCTTGGGAGCCGTTATAGCAGCTTCTTACAAGCTGTTTCTGCTGATCAAATGGGCGGGAGCGCTATATCTGATTTACCTTGGGCTGCGCAGCTTCCTGGCGAGCACCCCGCTTCTCCAATTGCCGGAGTCCGGTTCCGATTGCCAGACGGGGCAACGTATCCTGCGGGACGGCTTCTTCCTCCAGGCGGCAAACCCGAAAGCGTTGTTTTTCTTTACCGCCATTCTGCCCCAATTTATCGATGCCCGCCACAATGTTGCTTTGCAAATTCTGGTTCTCGCCGTGAGCTCGGTTGTGGTGGAGTTCCTGATTCTGGTTGCTTACGGAGAGCTTGCCGGGCGGGCGCTAGCGGCGGCGCGCAATCCGCAATTTGAGAAGATCAGCAGTCGGCTTGGCGGAACGCTGCTGATTGCAGCCGGAATTGGACTGGCGCGGTTGCGAAAAGCGTAGAAAGAGCCAGCGGTCATACGCGAGACTATGATCGGACTTCCGGTCGACCGGTACACAATCGTGGCCATCTACTTGAAAGCGTGCAATAGGCTGCTGTAATCGTCTGTCCAGGCGCTGTTTGCAGCCATTTGAAGCACGCGCGCCGTCGGCTCGATCTGCTCGAAACGTCGAACCTCGTTGGTCACCAGAACCCAGGTAGCACGATAGATGACGCGGGCATCGTCAGCGCCGCTCTCGATCACCACGGCTGGCCGCCCAAGGCAGGCTGCCGCCCCGGCGACGACCGGAATGAGGTCGAGATATCGATTAGACACGTGCACGGCGATGATCCCCGCTGGCTTAATGTGCCTGAGATACAGCTGGAACGCTTCTCGGGTCAGCAGGTGGGTTGGAATGGCATCGCTCGAGAAAGCATCGACGGCGAGCACATCGAACTCTTGCGGCGCTTGTCGCTCCAGGGCCAGGCGCCCGTCTCCTGGGACGATGTTTACCTGCGCCGCAGAATCGCGGATAAAACTGAAATCATGATTCGCTAGCTCGATGATCAGCGGATTGATCTCATAAAACGTGTACTGGTCTCCGGTGCGCCCATAGGCGGCGATGGTGCCGACTCCCAGCCCGATTATTCCCACCCTCGATTGCCTTCCCTCCGTGGCCGATCTGAGGGCCAAAGAAATGCCGGAGTTCGGGCCGTAGTAGGTGGTGGCCTCCCGTCTCCGCCCGCTGGCCAGGAACTGCACTCCGTGCTCGATCGTGCCATTGATCAGGTCGAGATAGCGGCGGTCGGGCTCGCGCAGGTTCACATTCTGGGCCTGAAGTATCGCCACGCCGGACGCCGCACGCTGTTCGACCCGCAGGGCGCCGTAGAAATTCCGCAGTCTTACCGCAGCTTTTGCCGAGTCTTTCCGGGCAGCGATGTACAGGCTGGCACAAAACACTGCTACCACGGTCGATGCGAGCCGAAACCATGGTTTGTAACGCGACATCTTCCCTTCCACAACCAAGTCGCGATAAAGGACGATCACGATCAACGCCCCGCAGAAGCCGAGCGTAAGCGGGAGCTCGTAATACGCGGTAAAGATGCGCGGAGCCAGCCAGGCAACGAAGAGCGCGCCTACGGCACCTCCGAGTGAAATCAAAAGGTAAAAAGAAGTCAGGTATGCAGGATGGGGTCGGAGTCGGGCCAGCTCTCCATGGCACACCATGCAGCAGGCAAACAGGCCGGCAGAGAAAAGCGGAACCAGCACATAAGGAGGAAGGTTGTGATGACCCGCCGAGATGGCATAGGCCATCGCTGCCAAGGCCACGGCCACAAACTTGAGAGACAACCACCGATGGTACCAGTTGAGGTCTTCAAAGCAGATGACGAACGTTAAGAGGTAGAGGCTAAGGGGGACGATCCAGAGGAGCGGAACGGCGGCGATATTCTGCGATATATAGTTCGTAATCGATAGCAGCAAAGCGGATCCGCAAGCTGCCAAGGAAGCCCAAAGCAATCTGGTTTTCCAGCCAGGAGCCAGCCCGGCATCAACCACCGCGAGGTAATCGACGCGATTTCGACCGGCAAGAGTGGCTGCCGCACAAAGCGCGACCACAAGTGCGTATGCCGCAGACCAGAAAATCGCCTGATGATGGTTCGAGATTCTAGGCTCGACTAGGATCGGATAGCTGAGCAGTCCGAGCATCGAGCCCGCGTTCGACCACGCATAAAGACGGTATGGCGAGCAATTAACTCTTGAATACCACGCCTGAATCAAGGGACTCGTGGCGGAGAGCAAGAAATACGGCATGCCCACGCTGACAGTAAGCAGAAGCAACACCCTCAGCCCAGGATCTTCAGAGCCGGACGGCTTCCAGTAGCCCCGGGGAAGGATGGGCAGAAACGCAATGCTCAGGGTAAGGAAGAGGGCATGCAGGCGTGCCTGCGTGGACGGCCGGAAATTTCGCGTCAGCAGGTAGGCGTACAAGTAGCCCAGCAGCAGCATGGTCTGGAAAAAGAGCTGGCAGACAGACCAGACGGCTGCCACCCCGCCGAACCAGGGCAGGATCAGCTTGCTGATAATAGGTTGCACTTGAAACAGGAGGAAGGCTGTGGCGAAAACCACTACCCCGTAGGCAGACGTTAACGTCAGGGACGGACGTTTTTCCGGAAGTATTCGTGCGCGATCAGCCGCGGCTCCTTCAACTGAGGTCAGCGAATTTGAACGAGGGGCGGCCATGAAAGTGTACGTCGAGTTTGTCCGCATGAACTGCGGCCACCTTGGCCGCGTGGTGCCAGCCAAGCCGTTGAGCCAAGTTAATTGCCTGCCGAGAGGTTGAAGCCCTCAGGACGTTCTCCTTTTCAGTCGCCCAAGTATGGCATGGGCGGCGTGGTACCCACACATGCCGTGCACACCGCCACCTGGAGGAGTCGAAGCGGAGCAGATGTAGATATTGCGCTCCGAGGTTGAATAATGCCGCCAGGTGGGCCGAAACAGGAAATGTCGGAGCTCAAGGGCTCCGCCCTGGATATCGCCCCCGACCAAATTTGCGTCCATGGCCTCGAGATCGGCCGGATTTAAGACACGTCGCGCCAAAACCCTTTGGCGGAATCCCGGGGCAAAACGCTCGATCTGATCCTCCAGTCTGCCCTGCATATCCTGGTTTGAGCCGTTGGGAACATGGCAATACGCCCAGGCCGTGTGCTTGCCCGTCGGGGCTCTTGTGGGGTCGAATAGACTCGGCTGGACGAGCAGGACAAACGGCCGATCAGGGTGATGTCCGTTTCTCACCAACTTCTCCGAAGCTGCAATCTCTTCAAAGCTCCCACCAAGGTGCACCGTGGCTGCACGGGAGCACGCCGAGGCCGTCCAGGGGATCGGACTAGCGAGCGCGTAATCTACTTTGAACACTCCCGGCCCATAACGATGTGCCGAAAGTCGTCGTTTGTAATTCGCTGAAAATTTCTCGCCGGCAATGGCGAGAAGCTGTTTGGGCGTGAGATCGCACGCAATCAAGTCAGAGCGGGACAACTGCGCTAAAGAAGAGACGCGCGAGGAGGTTTTTACCGTGCCTCCCAGCGATGTCAAATAAGCGCATAGCGCGTCAGTAAGCGATTGAGCTCCGCCGCGCGGGATGGGCCAGCCCACGGCATGAGCCGTAACCGCCATCAACATGGCAAACGCTCCGCTCAGAAGTTCATCGAGACTCAGAAAAGAGTGGGCAGCAAGGCCCGCGAAAAGCGCCCGTGTGCGCGGGCGTTGAAAGCGGTGGACGATAAAGGCGGCGGAGGGTAGAGCGCTTTTTGCAAAATGGGCCATCAGCCACGGATGCCGTGGAATCGAAGGTATTCGGCCAAGCACGTCCCAGGAGATTTCGTTCCAATGTTCAACCAGAGGGCGCATGAGCCTGACCCACGCCGGTCCGTCTTCCCCGAGCAGCGCCTGCATTTCACTGAGATCGCGTTCCAGGAGCACCGCCGTTCCGTCATCAAGCGGATGCGCCAAAGGCGAGGGGGAATGAATCCAGGCGAGACCGTGATCCTCAAGCGGCAGAGAGGAGAACAGTGGCGAGCCCGCGGCAAGGGGGTATACGGCTGATCCAAAGTCGTGACGGAAACCCGGAAGAGTAAGGTCAAGGGTTCGCACCGCCCCCCCTGGCGTCGACTCCGCCTCGATTACCTCGACCTCTAGGCCCGCCTGGGCGAGCACGATGGCCGCGGCGAGGCCATTGGGGCCGGAACCAACAATCGATGCTTTCGCCGTCATGGCTGCTTCTGCTGACCGTCATGATTGTAATCGGCTGCGCGGAAAACCCTCAGAGACGCAGGAGGAGCAGCAAGCGTTCCTGAGTCGGGCTAAGGCCCGGTTATTCTCGAGGCTGCACTGTCGGCCACTCGATCACCTGGACCGTGCCGCCAGGCTCTCGTTCCAGTGTGGGGGCATAAAGGCCCAGGAACTCGCGTCGCCACCACCTTCCGGTGGAGCGTTTCTCCGCCATCGTCGTGAACCAATATTGCCAGAGTACGACACGAATCTGTCGCGGCGGTTGCGGAGAAAACGGATTTCCGGCAAAAAGCGCCAGCACGTCTTTGTTATTCGAGAGCAGTCGCAACTCAGTGTTGGGAACAATCGGATATTCGCGCCAGGAACCCAGTGATGCAAACCAAAGATTCCAGCAAAAACGCGGCTGATAAGGCGCGTAGATGCGCGGGGGCTCATCCAGCCGCTGGGGCTTGAAGCGAAAAGGATACGGCGTCCAGTCGCGCCCGTCCCCAGAGCCCTGAAATTCAATTTCATATCGTCCCCGCGTCATCACGGCGAAGAGCCCGTACTGATTGGCGATGCGGAAGGGCTCGAGTGCTGTCGCCGGAGCACTCGGGAGTGGCACGCGGGAGAACATCCAGGCCAGTTTTGCAAGTGTGACGTAGAAGACCCACACCACCATCACCGCGCCAAGAACAAGCTTTAGACTGCACCAGCGAGCGTGCCAGCTCGTGCCATTACCCGCCAACGGCGGCGCCGATCCGGAGCCGCTGGGTCCATTCTCCCACCCTAGTTTTCGCGGCCACGCCCGTCCCAGAAAACGATCGTCCAGCAGCAGTACTCCCAGGAACAGAACCAGGTAGTTGAGGAACGCGTAATTGGCCGTCAGAATTACCGGAATTTGCCAGACGGTCACGATGAGGAAGCAGGCAATGCGCCAGCGCCTCGGCAGAAACAGCATCCACACCACACCCAGTTCTAGCGCCAGGGTGGCATAAACCGTGATGGCATGAAACCGGTGCGGCAGGTGCTGCGCGTACCAGCCGATCCAGGTAGGCAGGGGGCCGTTCTGATAGTACTCATCCATGGCCGTGAAGTGACGCCACTCGGGATCTCCGCTGAGCAGCTTCACCGCGCCGGATTCGAAATAGATTCGAAACCACTCCCACTGAAGCAGAAACAAGCTGGCGCGCGAAGGCGGATGTGTGGCTCCCAGGCCGGGACGCAATCCCTTCGGCGCAAAAAACAGGCAGACCGCCCCCGCTTCGAGCAGCATTCCGTCCGATTGATAGCTGGAAAAGTCCTGGGCGGCGCTGACAAATGAGAGAAAACACACGAAGCAAATCCCGAGCATCGCCCGGGGCCACAAGTTGATGAGGAGCAAGAGTGACGCCAGCATGCCCGCCCAGCAGAGTGCCGTCAACATAGGCGTGCGGCTCGATAGCCACAAAAGCGTTGGCGCGTACCACACTCCTACGCGGTAGCCGAGCGATTGTACGATTTCCTGCAAGTACCTTCCTGCCGGCAGGATTCCCGCCGGTCCAATCAAACCGCGGATCTGAAAAACCAGAGAGAAAAAGGCGGAGAAGTAAATGACCGCCAGAGCCCGCAGGAACAGCCAGCGTGGGAGGAGACGGTCTTTCGCACCCGGCCGGCTGGCAAACAGATAAGCAATCGCGGACCGAAGAGCCCAGCCCATGGTTGTTGGCAAATTATACGAGTCCGGGCGGGCCGTGGTCTCCCGCTGAAAATACGCAATTGAATAATTCAGTTTTCAAAAGTAAGTGCGCGCGAAAGATGAAAGGAGGCGGAGAGTCTGGGTTCAGGTTTCGGCTTTGCGCCCGTTAATTCGAGCCGGCAGAAAATGCCAGTAGCAGGTTTCCGGCCATGGCATTCGTATATCCGCTATTGACAAAAACCATGCCGTTGACAACCGTTGGGCCAGCACCGTTCAGCGAACCACCATGTGCCTTAACCCCGTTAGTGGTCGGAAACTCCTGGGCGGTATCAAAGTCCCAGATGACCGTGCCATTGCGGCTGTCGTAGGCGCGCAGATGGCCATCGAGCGAGCCGGCAAAGACCACGCCGGGAATAGCCGTTGGGGGTGCCATTTGGGCGGCGCTGCAGCCAAACGTGGCGGTGCAGGCGGGGTTTTGTGGCGGCGCATACCACAGCCGTCTGCCGCTTCGCAAGCTGAGGGCGAACAGCCCGCCCCCGCGCAGCGGATTGGCGTCGTCGTAGTCAGAGAGCGGAAAGTAAGCCTGCCGGCTGTCCGAAGCACTTCCCCATTGAATGCCTCCGAGCGGTCCGCCATGGCCGATGCGCGCTCTCCACAGCATCCGGCCGCGGTTATCAGGGTCTAGCGCGTAAACCAGCGCCGATTTTTGTGCGAGCAGAAGGATGTCCCGCCCAGGGGCAAGCGTCTTTAACACTGGAGGCGCACCGAAATCGTAATCGTCGCCACGTTCGGCCGGACAATTTCCTTTCTGCTCGGCTACACACCCGCTGTTCCACAGATCTTTGCGCGTGAGCTGCCGATACCAGAGTCTCCTACCGGAATTCATGTCCAGGGCGAGAACTGCATCGGAAGTATCCGTAGCCGGAGCGGAGTAATTGTTTCCGGTGGCGATATAAACGATATGGCGCTTTAGGTCTGCCGTGGGCGGCGACCACACGGCTGCACCCGATGGACCCCAGTACTGAACGCCTTCGGAACTGGTACGCGTGGCCTTCGGGGTTTCAACGATGGTGTAGGTTTTCCAGATCTGCTTCCCCGATCTGGTATCGAGTGCCACCAAGCTGCCGCGAAACGTGCAGCATGGGTAATGGGGATCGGCCGCCGCTCCTTCTTCACCCGACGATACGGGCACATAGAGGCGGGCGCCGACGAGTAAAGGCGACCCCGTGATCCGGGCCGCAGAATGCGAGTCCGGGTGCACCTTCCAAATCAGAGACCCGTCAGCGACGCTTACCGCATAGACAAAGCCATTGGTGTCTCCGAAAAACGCCGCTCGCCCGCCACTGCCGACAGAGACGGCGGTTTTGACGGTTGCCGACGCGCGAAACGTCCACCAAGTACAACCGGTTGCCGCATCCAGGGCATACACGGTACCATCCTCGCTGCCCACGAAAAGCTTCCCCGCAAAAGAGGTTGGCTGCCCGAAGGTCGCCGCTGCGCCTGGGAAGCCGAAAGTCCACTTCAGCTTAAGATTCATCACGCGCTCGCGGTCCAGTTGCGCCGACGCGCGAGATTGAAACCGGCTGTTGTGCAGGTCCACGCCCCAACCTGCCCAGACCGGCGGGTCAGATGGGGGATCTAGATCGCGAGGGCAGAAACCGGTGCTTCTGGCAAGCGTCGATGTTTCGGACTTCCCCAAGTAAGCCGCCAGCGCTGCCTTCTCGGCTTTCGACAGGGATTTCCCTTCCCATTTCATGCGCCCTGACTCAAGCGCAGTCAGAATGGAGCCTTTGGACATCTCGCGCAATGCCTGCGGCTCGGGCGCGCGCAAATCATTGTCTTCCCGATGACAGCCGTCACACTTCGCGGCAAACAACCTCGCGGCGTCGATGGTTGGAGCTTGTGGTTTTCTTGAGCACCCCGAAAAGCTGAGCAATGCGGCTAAGGGAAGGAGAAATGCGCGATGAGGACGGCAACCTACCGGCAGCGCGCGTATCAAGCTGAGAGCTCCGGCGGCCAAGGCTCGCAGCAGAGAAAGATGCGGCCGGCGCCATAAATTGACCAGGAAATCGGCAGAAAATTGTAAAGTTTCGTCAAGAGGCAGTCGCCGTAATCCGGGTCGCCCAACCGGCTCCGTTGGGCCATAAGCAAAGATGATGAAATTTGCAAACTGGTTGGCAGAGAAGATGCAGAAGTTATCACAGCGATGGCGTGCTCGCAAGGCCGTCTACCAGCGCGTCTTTTTTCATTCCTGCGTGATCGCGCCGCAGCTGTTTGTGGTCGCGACAGACCGCTTTAGCGAAACGAAACGCCTGCGCAATCCCACGACTACGGCGCGAGAATTTGCCTCTCTCGGCACAGGCAGTGTTAGAAAACTCAATTTCTCCACGTCCCGCGCTTATCGATCCCACCCGCTCAAGCCGGCCAGATTGACGAAGCCATCTTCGATCCAGTCGCTGAAGGCGAGCGTGCCACTTGCACGCAGTGTCGCATTGATCGTGGCCCAGGCCGGTCACGGTAACGGCCGAAGCCGGAGTAGAGAATAGGCGGGTTTTCTACGCGGTATGGCGGGCCAGAGCAAACGTGGACATGCACAACTATCTTTGAAACAGGTAACTGATCTTCACAAAAAGCTGGCGGCCATCGTTGGTCAGCCGGTTGGAAGAACGCAAAAGCCCGCCGGCGTTCGGATCGCATCTCTCTGACCCCGGCAAATGGATGCACAAGCCCGGTTCGATGTTTTCGAGATTCGAGTTGTAGCCGACATAGACCGCCGTGCCGGGATGCAGAAGATAAGTAAAGAGGACGTCGAAGTTCATGTTCTTCGTTGTCGGCAAAGAAGAGTAATTTGGGTTCGCCAGCAAGCCGTTGTACTGGGCGATAAGGCGCAGGGAGAACTCGCGCGTGAATTGGTAATTCCATTTAGAACGTACGATGTTGCTGTTCACAATTCCGTGGCGGGTCTTGCCATTGACCACCCGCTCCAGGATGTAAGTGTTATCGATCTGCAGCCGCTCGGTAGGCTTGATGCCCAGGGTGTGACTGATTGCGGTTTCATTGCCGGTGTAAGGTGACTGCCCTCGGGGCGGCACTACCACTACCGTCCCGTCGCGAAAGATGTGGGTATTCCAGCTGAGCGCCCGCCACGGGTTCCCGCGCAGAAAGATGCCGCCGCCATCCTGCGCATATTCTTGATTGCGCTGCAGGCCAGCGAAATCAAGCGGCCGCAAGACGTCAGACTCATAAACCAGAATGGGAGCGACAATGATATTGCGGCAGAAGGCGAAGACATAGTCGACGCTCGCGACCTGCTGCAGGGTGGTGTTGTGATGGTCCCACAACTGAGTTGCATTCTCCTCCCAGCCGTGAAACACCAGTCTCTTGCCCTCAGGGCGCCAGTAAAAATGCCCATACTGGTTCAGCGAGCGCTGGTCTGTACGGGGAACAAAACCAGCCAGAGCCAGGAATTTCGGCGTGATATCCAGGTATTCCAGGCTGAAGGTAAACCGCCGTCCGGTTCCGAACAGCGCGGCATCGTGGTGCTGTCCGAAACCGTAGCCATTCTGATCAAAGCTGGAGCTGATGTATGCGCGGTAGCTCGCATTCCAATTCTGGTTCAGGCGAACGGTTCCATCGAGTCCTCCCGCGCGATTAAAGCTGCCGTGAAATTCGCGGTCCGTGTACATGGCACCGATGCTGGATTGCTTTCCGAGATCGTGGCTGACGCGGGCAATGGCAAAGTAGGCTCGCTGCCCGTACGAAGCATCGGTGACCGCTAGCGAAAATCCGGGCGAGCGGTCGTCGGTAACCATGAATCCCAAGTTCCAGGGGCCCTGCTTGCCGCTCAAGCGTACTCCGAACGTGGGGTCGGCGATCCGGCGCGTGAAAACCATCCTGGGCTGTTGGCCGACGGCAATCAAGGGAGCTTCGAAAAAATTAGCATTCTCAAGAAAGAAAGGCCGCTTTTCTGGAAAGAAAACCTCGAAGCGCTGGTTGACAGTATTCTGCGGCTGGTCGGATTCAACTTGCGCAAAGTCCGGTCTGATGGTTGTGTCGAGGACGAGCGAGTCATGGAAGACCATCTTCGAATCCAGACCTGCACGCCCCTGAAAGTGGGCGGAATCAAAACGCGGCTGGGTCGGATCGCTCGTGTCCAGTGAGCGGAAGGTACGCGATTCCACGTAGGGAATGAACTGCAAATTGCGTCCTGGAGAAATATTGTCAAAGCCTGTCAGGTGGGCCTCCTGATTCAGTCTGCCGGCGATGCGGGCGGACACTCGCGGCCAATAATCATATTCATTGTTGCGAGCAAGATAGCGGCAGAGTGTCATTCCCCAAAGCTTGTCGCTCGAGTGAAAACGCAGGCTGCGGAAAGGAACCGCCGCCCAGATGACGTAGCCATTCCGGGTGACGCGTGCCCGCGAATACCACACAGTGTCCCAGGAATAGTCCGGTTGACCCTCTCCCTCGGTCCACAGGCCATCAGCCTGGACGCCTTTGGGATTTACATCGAAGATGAAGGCGTGGCGCTCATCCCGGAAGGTATCGAGCGTGATCTCGACATAGTCATCGGAGTCAAAAGGCGTTGCCGGCTCGCGCCGGGTCAAGTCGGCGCGCACTCCTTTTTTTTGCCAGCACACCATGATGATGTAAAGATTCCGCTCGTCGTAGCCGAGATAAGCATCGGTGGGCTCGGTTGCGGGCTGGCCGTCGGAGGGCTGGTTCTGTATGAAGCTCGTCACGCGCTCGAGCTCAGACGCCGCGCCGTGCGCCGCCATCTCTTCAAAGTCCTCGATGCGCGGCGGGCTTGCAACCCGAGGCACTCTGAGGCTCGTCGTGGCGCGACAATTTTTCGCCCCGCCTCCAGCAAGCAAACTGGCGAAGCATGCAAGCGGGATAAGATGCCTTCTGAGCACACAGACCTCGGTGCGACTGCACGCCTTTGCGCGAAGCGACGGGAGCTGGTTAGACGGAGAACTGAAGAGACAGTTAGCGCGGGTCCACTCAGTTTGTGCCGCGGTTCAGAATCCGCGGGGGCGCTCGTCGGCAACGGCGAACGCACGCTCGAGCGCGATTCCCGCCATTGCCAGCCTGCCCTCATCGAAAAGCTGACCAATGAGAGTGATACCGTGTGGCACGCGGCGCGGCGGCGAAAACCGCGGCAAGGGATGGTTTGGGTCAGGCGCCCAATCGCTGCGAGCTTGTCCTACTTCGACAAAGCCGGCGCGCAGGGTAAGCGACGGGTATCCGGTAAAGTTTGCAATCGTGAGCATCTCATCGCGCAGCGATGGCACAAGCAGCAAATCTACCTGGGAGAAAATCCGCGCCATTTCCTGAGCAACCAGACGCCTGAAGCGGTCGGCCTGCACCAAATCTACGGCCGGGAGAAAGTGGGCCTGCCGGAAAATGTTGGGCCAGGCGTCAGGTACCTGCACCTTTAGCTCACCGAGTTCGCCCTCTAAGGTAAGATCTTCAAACGAGGCTGCCGCTTCGGCAAAAAGAATGAGGTCCAGACAATCATACGGCCAGTCGGGAAGCGAAACTTCAACCGGCAGCATGCCAAGCTTCTTGACCGTCTCCAGTGCGGCGCGGTCTACTTCCGTTGCCGGGCGCTGGTTCATCCAGCCGGGAAAATATCCCACGCGGAGGCCGCTCACTCGGGCTTCTGCGTCGAAATCGATTTTGCTTGCGCGGCAGGCGAGGTCCGTACCGTCGGGCCCGGCGATGGCGGCCAAAACCACGATTGCGTCCTCGACCCTGCGGGTCATGGGCCCAAGCTTATCCAAGGACCAGCACAGGGTCATCGCTCCCGTACGGGGCACTCGACCATATGTCGGGCGTAGACCTGTAATTCCGCAACGCATGCTGGGCGCGATGATGCTGCCACCGGTTTCGCTGCCGATCGAAAAGCCCACGAGTCCAGCTGCGGTCGCGGCGCCTGGTCCGGCGCTTGAGCCGGAGGAGCCCTCTTCGGGCAGCCAGGGATTCATGGTCTGCCCGCCAAACCAGATATCGTTCAGCGCCAGTGCGCCCAGGCTCAGCTTCGCAACCAACACGGCGCCGGCCGCCGCAAGACGCTTCACGACCGTGGCATCCCGGTCGGGAATGCGGTTTCGGAACGGCTCCGCACCGTAGGTCGTGCGGATGCCGGTCGTATCGAGCAAGTCTTTCACCCCCCAGGGAATGCCGTGCAGCGGTCCGCGATAATGTCCCGCGCGAATCTCGCGGTCGGCCACGGCGGCTTGCTCGAGCGCCAGATCGCGGGTCAGGGTGATCACGCAGCGCAGCCGGGGATTAAAGCGCTCGAGGCGCTCGAGATAAATGTTCGTCAGCCGCTCGGAGGTTAGCTGGCGATGCTCGACCCACCGGGAAAGCTCGACGACCGAAGCGAAGGCGATGTCTTCATCACTACGCGGAAGAGGCCCCCCATCGTCCCGGCTGCGGATGAAGCGCTCTCCTTGAGGCGCCGATTGCAACCCCGGCAGGACCGGGTCCCATCGGGTTGCGGGCCCCAGGGCAGGCGGCAGCTTCACCTTGCGCGGACCGGCACGCCGCTCAAAGAGCGCGGCCATGTTCCGGCCCCAGCTGGCGGCCGCCATTTCTCTTTCCGGCCCGCTCAGCTCAAACTGCACCAGTTTCCCCGCTTCGGCAAGCGTTGCCGGAGATACTTCCGGCCCAACTGCAGGGCCGGTCCCGAATGCCGGTGGTTCGCCGGGAGGCGGCTCGCCCGCTGCCTGCGCCTGGCCGCGACGGGCGGCCGTGACCGCCAGCAGGCCGAAGGCACCGCCGGTCAAAAACTCGCGCCGTGATTTCAGCACTGCGTGCTCGCGAGTGACTTCGTTGTGCTGCAGACGTTGCTGCCCTCGGCGTGGAGCATTCCCAGTCATTGTTCGTCGCTCAGGGCCGGTTTTCCCAGTCGCAGGGATACTCCACATAGGAGCGGTCAAGCTCTTTGACCGAGGAGCACCCGAGCAACCGCAGCGTGCGCTCGACGTCTTCGCGCAACAACTCGAGAGCGCGTTGGACTCCCGCCTGCCCCGCGGCTGCCAAGCCGTAGGCGTAAGCGCGGCCGACGAGCACCGCCCGGGCACCGATGGCGAGGGCTTTGACGATATCGCTCCCTCGCCGTACGCCACCATCCATCAGCACTTCGACTTGGCCGCCGACAGCGGCCAATACTTTCGGAAGGGCCCGTATTGTGGGGGAAACCGAATCGAGCTGCCTTCCGCCATGATTTGAGACCACGATGGCGGCAGCTCCTTCGTCGACTGCCCGGCGGGCATCCTCGGCCAACAGAATGCCCTTAACCACGATAGGGCCACTCCAGATCTGGCGTATCCAGCGCAGGTCCGCCCAGGTCAGCGCCGAACGCGCCAGCGCAGCCGTAACGTCGGTCAGCGGCATTGGCCCTTGTCCAGGCAGGATGATGTTTTCTAGTTTCGGCAGGCCGCCATCGAGCAGAAACCCGGTGAGCCATGCGGGGCGCGACAGTACCTGAGGCAGAAAAGGAATTTTTCGCCATACCCTTCCGGAAAGCAGTTCCTTCATTCCATTGCGCGGATCGCGTTCCCGCATCCCCGCTACAGGGGTATCGACGGTGATTACGAGCGCGGAAAACCCCGCCTGGCGGGCCCGCTCCATCGCGCCTTCGGCCGCTTCCCGGCCGCCTACCAGATAGAGTTGATACCAGGCAGGCCCGGAAGTGGCTGCCTTGACGTTCTCCAGGCGATGCCCTGAGATGGTCGACAGGGCGTATATGGTTCCGGCCGCACCGGCGGCGCGAGCGGCCGCAACCTCCCCGCCGGCATGCATCATGCGGCTGTAACCGACCGGAGCCAAGATGGCTGGGAACGCAATTTCGCTTCCTAGCACCCGTACGGACAGATCGCAGGTAGCAAACGCCACCGCCTGGCGTGGCCGAAATGTGACCTTTTCAAATGCCCGGATATTCTCGCGCAGGGTGATTTCCGCCTCCGCGCCGCCATCCAGGTAGTCAAATACCACCTGCGGAGCCCGGCGTGAGGCCAGACGGCGCAGGTCGGCGATATTAACAACGCGCGACGAATACAGCTTTCCTCGTCCCATGCTTTGCCTGTCGTCGAAACTCTGGCCCTTATTTGCCGGCAGTCGGACGCTTCAATTCAACATCCAGGGTAATTTGAATATCGTCGCCAGCGATGCCGGGAGCGCCATCGACCCCCAAAACCTTACGGTTGATTTTGGTCGTGGCCTCCCCCCCATGTGGGAGTTGCCCGTACAATCGTTCATGACGGCCGAAGGGCCCTGGACCTCGAGGGCAACTTCTTTGCTGACGCCCTGGATCGTGAGATCGGCGGTGATCTTCATCTTGCCTTCGCCGTCGATCTCCGCACGCTTGGATTTGAAGATAATCATGGAATACTAGGCCACATCTAGGAAATTGTGGCCGCGCAGGTCCTTATCGCGCATGTCGACGCGCGTATTCACATGGCCGCATCGATGCTCACAGCGATCGGTTTCTTCCTCGCATCTTGCCGGTCGTGAACCACCGTTCCCTCCGTCTTTTCAAATACCCCCGCACGGTTGAAATCCCCAGGTGGCGACCCGCGAATGGCGAAGCGG
>JAFAWX010000276.1 GCA_019241535.1 Acidobacteriota bacterium
GCCAACGCAAATTGCCCCGAACAGCCCGCCGGGAACTCGGAACGGTCGCGCGAGCTCGGGTTCGCGAATCCTCAGGGCGACAAGGGCCAGAAATTCGAGGGCGAGGCTCAGGCCGTATATCAGAATGTCGATCGTGACCAGGCGCTCGAACCCCAGGCCGAGGCACAATGCCCAGCCAATCGCCAGGGCAATGATGGCGACCCAGGGAGCGCGCCGCCGGTTCAGCCGGGCAAAGCACTTGGGCAGCATGCCGTCCTGCGCCATAGCCAGAGGCAGCCGCGAATAACTCATCACCAGAGCGTTGAACATCCCGAAGGCACTCATCATGCTGGCGACTACGACACCGGCGGCCAGCAGTGGTCCTCCGACCAAGCGGGCGATGTCAGCCCAGGAGCCGGTCTCCCAGGCAGCGGGGGTCAGTCCGGTCGTCCACATGGCCCCTACGGGAACGATGTAGCTGAGGCATACCAGGGCTATAGCGACGATCATGGCGCGCGGATACGTGCGCTGGGGGCGGTCGACCTCGGTGGCAATGGTCGAGGCATTATCCCAACCCATGTAGTTCCACATGCACACGAGCAGGCCTCCGATTATGTCGACGCGGGCTGCCATGGGCTTTGCCACCACGTGAATTAGAGCTCCATGCTTTAGCAGCCCGAGAACGGCAACCAGCCCAAAAGGTGTTGAGAGAAGAAAGAACAGCCACAACGAGGTCGTGGATACCGCCCTGACACCGGCGATGTTCAGAGCGGCGCACAGCCCGACGACGGCCACAGCGACCATGACGCCCCGGTGGTTCAACCCGAACCAGGGGAGCAGGCGTGTGAGGTAGGCGACAAAAAGCGTCGGGTAAATCGCCATGTCGAAAATCGAAGCCGCCAGCGACAACCAGGCCTCCTGGAATCCCCAGAAGTTGCCCATCGCGCGCCGTACCCAGGCATAGTAGCCGCCCTCCTCGGGCAACGCGCTGGCCAATTCGCCAATCATCAGCGTGGTTGGCAAGCTCCAGAGAATCGGGGTGAGGAGAAATATCAAAATGGCGCGACCATAGCCCGCGCCCTGGACAGTGTCCTCGATGCCATAGGTCCCACCGGACACCATGAAGAAGGTGGCTATAGCCAGAGGCCACAATGTGAGGCGAAGGGATTTCTTGGGAGCGGAGCAGGGCTTGTGGGCGAGAGTCCCGGGCGGGAGTTCTTGTCGAATCGGGCTAGCAGTTGCCAATTCCGATGGCTTCCTCCTCAAGCGACTCACTCTCAGCAGCTCCAGGCGGGCTGGTCGCGCACGAGCTCCCCGGTGAATTGGATTCCGAGAATCGCGCTGGAGTTAGTTCGCAGAGTTAAATGTACGGAAAATCGGCATAGATGCAAGAAGAATCTTCAAAAGTTTGGGGCGGCAACGAATGGTGAGTTGCTGCGATTCGAGGCGCGCGACGATGAACGACGCACGCGCCGGCATCGATGTTCTTCTTCGTTCGTAAGGGATGAACGCCGCGCAGGCAGCCAGCAAAACGAGCGGCTCTAGACTCAAAGATTGTTGAAGAGCTCGGCGCGCGGATCTTCGGGGTTGAGCCTGGCGAGTTCGCGCAGCAGTTCCTTGGTCTTTTCGTCGCGGGGCATGGGCACTTTGACCTTCACTTCCACGATCTCGTCGCCGCGCCCGCCCTCCCGGGTGGCTGAAGGTACCCCTTTCTCCCGCAAGCGCAGCTTCTGCCCGGACTGCGTTCCTGGAGGAACCCTCAACAGGGCTCGTCCATCGATGGTGGGTACCTCTATTTTCGCTCCCAGAGCGGCTTCGGTGGCGGTGACTGGGACGGTGATGTAGATATCATCGCCATCGCGGTGGAAGACCGGATGATCTTCGGCGCGAATCACCACGTAGAGATCGCCTGCCGGGCCCCCGTGCTGGCCGGCGTTGCCTTTACCGGCAATGCGGATTCGCTGCCCCTCGCGGGTTCCTGGCTTGATGCGCACCTCGAGCGGTTCGGCCCGGCTGACCACACCCGCGCCGTGGCATGCCGCACAATTGGAGACGTTTTTACCGGTACCGCGGCAGCGCGGACAGGGGGTATTGAACTTCATCCGCCCTCCGGTTTGTTCGATGGTGCCCTTGCCCTTGCATTGGGGACAAGTGCCGGGAGCTTCGATGTAACCGTTACCGTGACAGGTCGAGCAGACATCCTGACGGGTGACATTCAGGCGCATAACCCCGCCGCGAATGGCCGTCCAGAACGGCACGCTAACCTGATATTCCAGGTCGCTGCCGGGCTCGGGCCCGTGGGGCGCGGCATTCGCACCACGGCCGCCGAAGATGCTCGAGAATATGTCGCGGAAACCGCCCCCTGTGCCGCTCGTCTTCTGACCGCGGCCGGCTTCAAACATGTCGGAGAAATCAAAACCCCCGAAGTCAAACGGCACACCCTGTCCGGACGTGCTGCCCGTCTGGCCGCCCGGAAACCCGCCAAAGCCGCCCGCTCCGGTCGGGCCTCCACGCGCGTAAGCCTCGGCTGCGGCCGGATCGATGTTATCGGAATAGAAGCCGAGCTGGTCGTAGATCTTGCGCTTCTTGGGATCTCCTAGGACTTCGTGGGCTTCAGAAAGCGCCTTAAATTTCTCTTCTGCAGTCTTGTCCCCGGGATTGACGTCGGGATGGTACTTGCGCGCGAGCTTGCGGAATGCCTTATGCACCTCCTCGCCCGAGGCGGACTTCTTTACGCCCAGAATCTCGTAATAGTCCTTCTTGGTTGTGCTCGGCATCGGCTGACCAGTCGGATTGACTCAGGAGTGCGAATGTGCGCTTGTCTCGAGAATACCGGGCTTTTCGTATTTCACCGCATCCTCGTAAACGGAAATGCGGCGGACACCCTGCGCGGTGGGCGCGAAGAGATACCACCGTTTTTCCGCCTCTACGAAGGCAAGAAAAAAATCCTGCTCTTTCACCTGAAATTGCATCTGGCTACCTCTTCTACGCCCGGAAGCTTCGAAACCCGTATCAATGCAAGACCTAAGGCTCAAAAAATTGGCGGCTGCTAAACCGAGGGGCGCTTTCGCGCCCCCGATGAGAAGAGCGGACCGGTTACGCCGGCCCCGGCTGTTTGCCGCTCACTTTTTGTCTTCAACGTCGACGTACTCGGCGTCGATTACGCCTTCTTCTTTGCTCTTGTCGTCTGCGCTCGAGGCGCCGCCGGCAGCTCCCGCCGCAGGGCCTGCCCCGCCTCCCGGAGGAGGCGTCTGCGCCTGCGCGGCCTTGTACATCTCCTCGGCCAGTTTGTGCGATGCCTGGGTCAGAGTCTCGCGCGCCCGGTCCATCTGCCCTTTGTCGTTAGATTCCAGGGCCTTTCTGGCGTCGGCAATCGCGTTTTCCACATTGCCGCGCTCGGTGCCTGAAATCTTGTCGCCCTGCTCGCGCAGCATCTTCTCGACGCTGTAGACCATGGTGTCGAGCTGGTTCTTCGACTCGATCGCTTCCCGCTGCGCCTTGTCTTCTGCCGAGTGGGCCTCGGCATCCTTGGCCATGCGATCGACCTCTTCCTTCGACAGGCCGGAAGACGAGGTAATCGTGATCTTCTGGTCCTTGCCGGTGGCCGTGTCCTTCGCCGTGACATTGAGGATTCCGTTCGCGTCAATGTCGAACGTAACCTCAATCTGCGGGACGCCACGGGGAGCAGGCGGAATTCCGGTCAGATGGAATTTGCCCAACGTGCGGTTCTGTCCTGCCATGGGACGCTCGCCCTGAAGCACGTGCACCTCGACCGACGTCTGGCTGTCGGCCGCCGTCGAAAAGATTTCCGTCTTCTTTGTCGGAATGGTGGTGTTACGCGGAATCATGGGTGTGGCCACGCCTCCCAGGGTCTCGATGGAGAGGGTCAAAGGCGTGACATCGAGCAGCAGCAGGTCCTTGACTTCGCCCTTCAGGACGCCTCCCTGAATTCCGGCGCCTACGGCCACCACTTCGTCCGGGTTCACTCCTTTATGGCCCTCTTTTCCGAACAGCTCCTTCACCAGGGCCTGAATGCGCGGCATACGCGTCTGTCC
>JAFAWX010000414.1 GCA_019241535.1 Acidobacteriota bacterium
CCCAACGATCGCGACCTGAAAATGGTCTACGCCGGGCAGATGGCCGACATGGGGCAATCGGATCTCGCCTTGCGGCAGGTGAAATCGCTTCTTAAGGGGACGCCCGCAGACCGCGAAGTGTATGTGAACCTGGCCACGATGTACAGCCGCCTGAAACGCTGGCCAGAAGCCGAAGCCGCGCTCGACAAAGCCGAGCAGTTCTCGGCCAAGCCGGAGGAAAAGGAAGCTGTCGAGTTTCTCCGTGCCTCAGGCTACGAACGGCAGAAAAAATACGAGCAGGCAGAAGACCTGTTTCGCAAGATCCTGACCGAAACGCCGGATAATTCCGCGGTGCTGAATTATCTCGGCTACATGCTGGCCGACCACAGCCTGAAACTGGACGAGGCCCTGGCAATGATCAAGAAGGCGGTAGACCTTGAACCGGCCAACGGCGCCTATCTCGATTCGCTCGGCTGGGCGTATTTCAAGTTAGGCAAGTACGACATGGCAGAAGATAACCTGCTCAAGGCCTCGCAGCACCTGATGGGGTCAGACCCTACGGTGCAGGAGCATCTCGGCGATCTCTACCAGAAGACCGGAAGGCTGAAGCTGGCCGCCTCACACTGGGAACGGGCGCTGGACGAGTGGAATAAGACGGTCGCTCCGGAAATCGACCAGGAGGCGCTCGCCAAGGTGCAGAAGAAGCTCGAAACCGCCAAGATCAGGCTGGCCAAAGAAGAAGAAAATAAGTAATAGAACCACAAAGAAGTTGCGGCCGGCGGTAATCTTTCGGTTAGCCGTACCGTCTAGTCCGGTTTGCTACACTTCTCCCCATGTTGGCCCCTTACGCCGTGCGCGTGGACCAGTCCCGCGGACGCCGTTACCCTGAGCCGCCGCATCCCTACCGCAACGACTTTCAACGCGACCGCGACCGTATCATTCACTCCCGGGCCTTCCGCCGCCTGGAAGCAAAAACTCAGGTCTTTACCCGCCGGTACTCCGATCACTTCCGCAACCGCCTGACCCATACGATCGAAGTCGCGCAAATTTCCCGCACCATCGCCGCCCAGCTTGGATTGAACGTAGATCTGGTCGAAGCGCTCGCCCTGGTCCACGATATCGGCCACCCGCCCTTCGGGCATGCCGGAGAGCGCGCCCTTGACGTTGCCATGCGGCAGCAAGGGCTGTTTTTCGATCACAACCTGCACGCCCTTCGCATCGTTGAGGATTTCGAGCTGCGTTATGCCGCCTTTCGCGGCCTGAATCTCACCTTCGAAGTGCGCGAAGGCATAATCAAGCACTCGCGCGAGTACAACTCCCGCGAGTTTCCCCAGCTGAGAGAATACCTGCTCGAGTGCCAGCCGCCCGTCGAAGCGCAGCTGATCGATATCACCGACGAACTCGCCTACAACACGGCCGATCTTGACGACGGCTACGAAGCGCGCCTGCTGCCGCTCGAGGAGATCGAACAAGGCATACCGATCTTCCGCAGTCTGTTCCCTGAAATGGTGAGGCTCTATCCTCGAGCCGCAAGAAAATTGCAGTTTAACGAGGTGCTGCGGCGCATTCTTGATCGCTGGGTGGGCGACCTGATCAAACATACTCTCGAGGAAATCAATTCGGCCTCAGAGCCTGAAGAGGGCGGTCGCCCAAGCGACCTTGCGCAGCCGCTTGGTGGGCGCAACCGTGGTGTCTCGGCGCTCGCCTGCGGTGTGCTGACCGACGAGGAGAGTTCCGGCCGCGCGCGCCGCGACCATGTGCAGTTAGGTCTCGATGAGGTACGGCGCTACCCTAAGCGCCTGGCCGGAAACAGTCCCGAAATAGATCGAGAACGCCGCGAGACTAAAGATTTTTTGTATCGAAAGCTTTACTTCAGCCCGGCCCTCGCGGCGGAAAAAGCCGACGCCGAACGCATCATCACCGATCTGTTCGAACTTTGGATGAAGCAGCCCGAACTGCTCCCTCAGAATTATCAGGAGAAGGCCAGATTCGAGCCCCGGGCGCGAATAGTTTGCGATTACATCGCCGGAATGACCGATAACTATATCTACGAGCAACATCGCAAGTACTACGGATGAGAGGTCGCGGACGTTTCCCGGGCGCCAACAAACGTGATCGCGGTGGGCGAGAGTGCGATTTCGCTTTCGAGTCCCCTGCAGTTTTTATACAACCCCGCCAAAATTACCGTTCCAGCTCTGCTCGAGATGAAAAGCGATAAAATATTCCAAGGGGAATCAACAACTTAGCTCCCCGGCAGTTTGGCATGGGAGTTGATATAGAACATACAGGCGTCAACGGGTTAGAGGTAGAGGCGCCCGAAAATTCTGGCCACGCGGCGCGTCAGCGATGGCCGGCAGCGCCTTCTGGCCTGGTTCGGTTTCAGCAAGGACGCAACAAAATTGCGATCACGCCCGCCGAAGGCGTGCAGTGCGGAGTCCGATCAGGAGCTCCCCATGGAGGACCTTGAAAATGAAAAATCGCGCAACGGTAGCGTTGTTCGTCGCATTCCTACTCTCTTTGCCGGCGATTGCCCAGCAGCAACAGACGACCTCTACGGCAACCGACAATTCATCGCAAGCCTCAAGCTCAACTGCAACCGCAACCGGTAAAGCCCCGTTGCAGCCTGAAACTCACGAGGGTTTCTGGGGGAAGATCAACCCCTTTGCCCGCAAGAAATATGTGCAGCGCCAGACGCAGCCAGTTCGGGACCGCGTGAACGAACTTGACGAGCTCACTTCGTCCAACACGAAGATGATCAAGGACGTGGATTCCCGCTCCCAACAGGGCATTCAGATGGCTTCGACGAAGGCCAACGAAGCCGACCAGCACGCCGTCGACGCCGGCAACAAAGCTCAGGCGGCGCAACAGACCGCGACTCAGGCCAACACTCGTCTGACGAACGTTGAAGGCGTGGTCAGCAATATCGACCAGTACAAAGCCACCAATCAGACCGAGATCCGCTTCCGGCCCGGCCAGACGGTACTCAGCAAGAATGCCAAAACCGCGCTCGATGATCTCGCGCAGCCCCTGAAGGGACAGCACGGGTATATCGTCGAAGTGCAGGGATTTTCTTCCGGTAAGGGACAGGAAGCAATCGCGACTTCACGGAAGATGGCCGACGCCGTCGTGCGCTATCTGGTCGAGAACCACGAAATTCCGGTGTACCGCATTTACGTTCTGGGCATGGGGAACGCCCCCCTTCCGGCTGCTGCCGAGGAGCAGGGCGGCAAACCCCGGCGGGTGAGCGGCGGGCGCGTCGAAGTCAGCCTCCTGAAGAACGATCTGGAACAGCTGGCTGCCGGCGGGACGACCGCACCACCCAGCGAGCAGAAGTAAATAGCCTGTGATCGGTTGGGCGGCCCCACCGCACGCCCATGGTCCTCCTCAAAAAGCCTCCCGTAAAGCGGGAGGCTTTTTGCTGCCCGGATATTCCGAGATTCATACCGTCGTGCCTATCGCCTTTTTTTTGAGCTCCGAAAAAAAATTCCTGTTGCACAAAGCATATTCGTTCTTGAGTCCATTCTCGTACGCGTTGCAGCCGAGATCCTCCGAGCGCGGAAAAATCTTGACAAAGGACCTCGCCTGCACTATAAGCCGGTGCAGCACTAAGCGGTTAGATTTCACACGTGTAAGCTTCGGGGAATCTTCGCGCGACGAGTTCGCGCACTCGAGAAGCCGGCGAGAAGGGTACCCTCTCGTAGGCGGGAGGGAATATGCTTTTGCGGAAATCGACTCGGCGGGAAAGTGTTCTGATCGCGGCCGTTACCCTGCTCGTATGTGGACAGGTGTTCGCCGGTGTAACCGCCAGCATTTCAGGAACGGTGCACGACCCCAGTGGGGCGGCCATCGTCGGCGCGTCTGTAACCGCCACCAATACCGCCACGGGTATCAAGCAAACTCTCACCACCAATGGCCAGGGTTTCTATTCATTCCAGTCGCTTCCTCTGGGCACATACACCCTCGACGTGCAGCAGAGAGGATTCAGGGCTTACCGGCAGACCGATATCACGCTCGATGTCAACGATGCCTTGACCGTGGATGCGACCCTTCAGGTCGGACAGACGGCGGAGAAGATCGAGGTCGCAGCCGAGGCCTTGCACGTCGACACCGTCAACTCGCAGATGGGCGAGGTTATCGAAGGCAAAGAGATGACGGATGTGCCGCTGGTGAAGCGCAGCTACACCGATTTGCTGGCACTGCAACCGGGAGTGGCGGCGACACCTTCTCAGATGACCGGTGCCTACGCAGGACCGTTCATTTCTGCCGGTTTTGCCGTGCCCCTGGTTTCAGGAGACCTGAACTCTGGGGCCTTGTCAGTAAACGGAATGCGCGAATCCGCGAACGGATTCATTCTCAACGGAGTACTGGTGCAGGAACTGGGCTATTCCGGAGCGGGAGCCATCCCCAACCTGGATTCAATAGCCGAGTTTCGCATTCTGACCAATAACCCGGACGCCGAATATGGAAATTACGCTGGCGGACAGATCAACGTCGTTACCAAGTCCGGAACCAATCAATGGCACGGTAATGTTTTCGAATTCCTGCGGAACACGAACCTCGACGCCAAGAACTACTTCGACGTTACCGGGCGCGGGGCGTATCACCAGAATCAGTTCGGTGGAACCTTCGGCGGCCCGGTAATTCACGATAAGACCTTCTTCTTCGCCGACTATCAGGGAAACCGGGTAATCCAGGCGGTTCCCCAGACCATTGCCGGAGCCCCCAGCGCCGCTACCGAGGCAGGCAATTTTTCCGGTATTGCCTCGAGTTTGACCAACACCGTGAATGGGTCAGCTTGGGCTTCGCAGTTAAGCACCCAACTGGGACAGACGGTCACGGCCGGCGAACCGTATTATTTTGCGGGCTGTACCCTTGCCTCACAATGTGTTTTTCCCAATGCCCAGTTGTCCCCGAGCGCGTTCTCGCCCATCGCGCAGAAACTTCTGCCGTATGTTCTTCCCGCCGCCCCGTCCACCGTCGACCCGACCACTGGCCTGGGTGTGTTTTCGACGAGTTCAGGCCAGATCAATCTCCACGATAACAAGTTCAGCGGTAGACTCGACGGCAACTCACGTTTCGGACTGCTAACTGCCTATTACTATTTTGATCGCTACGATCGTATCGACCCCTATTGGCCGGGAAATGCGCCCCTTTATCCGGGATTCGCGATCAACGGGAGAGGCCGCACTCACAACATAAACTTGGGTACGACCAAGACCTTGAGTGCGGCGGCGGTCAACGAATTCCGCGTGGGCTATTTCCGCCTGGATACGAAACTGAACCGGCCGCTGGGAGGGACTGGGACCAAGCTGGCCGCTCTGGGTTTTGCACCGGCAGCGAATTCCGGCATTTTTGTCGGTACCCCCAGCGTCGAAGGCGTACCCGAGATTGACTTCAATAACTTTGTCATCGGCGTACCCAGCCGGCCGAACCAGCTGATCGATAATATTTACCAGGCCCTCGACAACTTCAGCAAAGTAGTGGGTACCCATACCCTGAAATTTGGCGGTCAGTTCCATTTCAATCAGCTCGAAGAGAATCTTTCAAACGTCGCCAATGGCAACTTCTTCTTTGGATCGAATTTCAGCTGCTGCGCCAGTGAAACCGGGAGCGACTTCGTGGACTTTCTTCTGGGTGCGCCCAGTCAGTACGTGCAGGGTCAATCGTATCCCTCATACGGACGCAGCTTCTATTTTGGACTCTACGGTCAGGACAGCTGGCGGGTACACCCCAATTTGACACTCAACCTGGGCCTGCGCTATGACGTCAGCTCGCCGTTCTGGGAGAAATACAACGAAATTCAGACGCTCATCCCCGGCGAGCAATCTGTCGTCTTCCCCGGTTCACCAAGAGGTTGGGTTTTTCCCGGGGATCCCCACGTTCCCCGTACCCTCGCCCCAACCCGGTGGAATAATTTCGCTCCGCGAATCGGGCTGGCGTACGCCTTCGGAGATCACGAAGGCGGGTTAAAGAAATTGTTGGGCAAGTCTGGTTCCTCCAGCCTTCGGGCCGGCTACACCCTATCCTATTCCGCACTGGAAGGAGCGACGGATTTCAACGAAATTGGCGACGCGCCGTTCGGCAACTACACCGGGCAGAGCGAACCTAGCTTCGCCGCTCCGTTTATAACTCGCGCTACCGGATTCAACAACGGGCAGCTTTTCCCCGTGGCTCTCCCGCCAAAACACTTCTCAGCGAGTCATCCGGCAAGCGGCCCGCCCTACGATACACTGGCCGAGTTCTT
Source organism: Acidobacteriota bacterium (assembly GCA_019241535.1). GTDB lineage: Bacteria > Acidobacteriota > Terriglobia > Terriglobales > Acidobacteriaceae > Gp1-AA145. The sequence continues at coordinate 6,224 of JAFAWX010000414.1, forward strand.
CAATGCCTTTGGCCAAATCGGCAGTTCGCCGGCATTCTTCAATGGAAACCGCCTGCCCTACGCGGAACACTATGAATTGTCATTCGAGCGCCAGCTCACGGGCGAGGACTTGCTATCGCTGAGCTACGTAGGCACACAGGGGCACAGGTTGCTCTCATCGATATCGGCAAATCCCGGCAACCCCGCCCTCTGCCTGGCAACCCCTAAGTGCGGTCCGGGAGGAGAGAACAACATTTATATCAATGGCAACTCTGTCGTGCTGGGAACTAGAACACCGTTTAGCGGAGTGGAGTTGCCCGCAAACAGCGGGGTTAATGGAACCCCGCTGCCCGACGGCAATCTGGGAATCGTTCCTTTCGGCAACGACTCCTATTTCATCACCGCCGGAACCTCGGCTTACAACTCCCTACAAGTCAACTTTCGGCACACTTCCGGGCGGCTGCAACTGTTGCTCGCTTACACCTACGGCAAGTCACTCGACGATGCATCCGGATATGGCGAACAGTTCAACCCGATCAATCCCCGACTGAGCCGTGGTCTTTCGGCATTTGATTCGACGCACAACTTTGTCGTCAGCTACAACTACAACCTTCCATTCGACAGGCTCGGCGGCCCGAACCGTCTGACTAGCGGGTGGGCGTTCAGCGGAATTACCCGCTTTGCGACCGGTCTGCCTGTGACTCTGATTGAGACCGACGATCACTCCCTGCTCGGGACTGCATTCGGCGGTCCTATCATCTTGCCGGTGGATACGCCTGACCAGGTTGGCCCTTTGCGTATTCTCGATCCGCGAACAACGGCAACCCATTTGTACTTCGATCCTACGTCCTTCGCCGCTTCCGCCGTGGGCCTTGAGGGAGATGCTCGGAGGAGGTTCTTTCATGGCCCCGGAATTAACAATTGGGATGCCGCCTTGCAGAAGACCACCACCATCACCGAGCGGGTAAATCTTCAGTTCCGCGCGGAATGGTTCAATGTGTTCAACCACACGCAATTCCTGACTCCCAGTGGCATCTTGTCCGGCACCTTCGGCCAGGTGACCCAGGCGGCGGCTCCACGAATTGGACAGTTGTCTTTGAAATTGAACTTCTAGGAAGCTGAAGCATTACCGAAGGTGCGGGGGACTTCCCGGTCCCCAGGAATTTTCTCCGACCAGAGTAACGTGAATGGTGAAAAACTAGTCAGAAAGGTTATAGTGCAGTTTCCCCAGGCTGTTCTTGCCGCCACATTGGTTGAACCCGGCCATTATGAGATCCGGGAATACCCGCTCCCCCATCCGGCAGCCGGATGCCTTCTCCTACGCATGGAGCTCTCAGGGATCTGCGGCACCGATAAACACACCTATCAGGGATATGTGGGGCAGTATGGCGGATCCGGCGTGCCGCGGCAGGTTCCGTTCCCCATCATCCAGGGCCATGAGAATGTCGGCACAATCGTCGCCATTGGAGAGGACGGAAACTGCACGGATTTCGAGGGCGTTGATCTCCAGGTTGGTGATCGTGTTGTCGTCGCCCCTAACGTCAGCTGCAGGGCGTGTTATTACTGCCGTCACGACTTTCCTTACTACTGCTGCGAGAAGACGGTTGATTACGGCAACAACATCAGCGCGAAGGACCCACCGCACTTGTTTGGAGGGTGGTCGCAATATCTGTACGTGCTTCCGGGCAGCGTTCTGGTAAAAGTGCCGGAGCAGTTGCCCTCGGAAATTGCCGTGCTGGCCGAACTCATGGCGGTTACCGTAGGGCTTGACCGTGCGAAACAGATTTCGGCTTTTCCCAGTGAATCGTTCCGTTTCGATGATTCCGTGGTGGTGCTGGGCGCCGGCCCTCTGGGGATGTGTTTCATCATGAAGGCACGCATGCTGGGAGCAGGAACCATTATCGCGGTTGATCTCGGCGAGTACCGACTGGACTTTGCCCGCAAACTGGGAGCCGATCACGCCATCAATGCCGCGCGCACCTCGGAAGATGAGCGGCTGGGGATGATCCGCGACCTCACTCACGGACGCGGGGCAGACGTGGTGATTGAATGCGTCGGAGTTCCCCATGCCGTGCGTGAGGGCTTGGAACTATTGCGGCTCGGTGGACTGCTGGTCGAAGCCGGAAATTTCTCGGATATGGGAGAAATATCGATCAGTCCGCACCGCCACCTGTGCGCCAAGAACGTGCGCATCCTGGGGATTGGAGGCGAAGAACCGGCGGCCTACGGTCCGAGCATGCGGCAAATGGCCCGATATATGCAAAACTATCCCCTGCGAGAGTTCGTGACTCACCGCTTTGGCTTAAAGCAAGTTGAGGCGGCGATGCAAAAATCCATGGCTGGGGATTCGATCAAAGTTGTGATCGATCCCTGGTCATGAGGTTAGAGTCCTTAGAGATCAATTTCATAATGGAGAATCGTACTATGACCGACCTGGCCTCGCGCTTCCATTTTGCCTGTGCACCCGATAGCTGGGGCGTGCTCGATTATCCCGGCCCCACGTGGAATCAGTCTTACCAGACGATGCTCGACGAGATGGTCGAAGCCGGGTATACCGGGACTGAACTCGGCCCCTACGGATTCTTTCCTACGGACCCGGCAGTACTGAAACCCCAGCTCGAGAAGCGGAAACTCAAGCTCCTGGGTTCGTTCGTGCCGGTCGTGCTGAGCGATCCGGCGTCGGCTGGAGTCGCCGTAGCTCATATCCGCCGGGTCGGAGACCTGCTGGCCAGTTTACAGGCCCCCTTCCTGGTGCTGGCAGATGCCCAATCGGACGAGCGTAACCGCCTTTCCGGTCGGGTGCCAAGAGACGGAAGCGCCGCATTGACGCCTGCCCAGTGGAAGAATGTGGCCCACGTCGTAGAGGAGGCGGCCAAGGTTTCGGCCGAGTTTGGGCTGGATCTGGTATTTCACCCACACGTCGCAACTTATGTCGAGACTCCGGAGGAGTGCGAGCGCTTCTTTGAGGTCACGTCGCACACCGGTATTGGTCTGTGCCTCGACACCGGTCACTGCGAATATGGCGGTGGGGACTCGGTGACCGAAGCAGCCAAATTTGCCTCCGTGTTACGGTTTCTGCACATCAAGGACGTGGACAGAAAGATCCTGGAAGAAGCGCGCCAGAAAAAACTCAGCTTCGAAGAGGCCATCGAGCAAAGAGTCTTCACCATCATCGGGCAGGGATCAATCGATTTTCCCGGATTGTTCCGCCTGCTAGAAAAAAACAATTACTCGGGATGGATGGTGATCGAGCAGGACGTGAAATTTGGGGCCACGGCCGTTCCCCCGGCCGAGAGTGTGGCTGCAAGCTTGCGCTATCTTCACCAGGTGTGTGCCGACTTGTCCGGAGTTCCGGCGCGCTGAGGGTATCAGAATAGCTGGCACTCGGCGGTTCAGGATGGTCCGCGCTTGAGCGCAAACGTCAGCACGGCGACCGTACAATCCGGGTCTGAGCATGGCCGGTTGTTGCGCCGGCTGGGCCTACTGAACGCCATTTCCATCAACATGTCGAACATGGTGGGCACGGGCCCGTTCATCACCGTGCCTGCCATCCTGGCCACCATGGGCGGTCCGCAGTCGCTGATCGCCTGGGGCCTGGGCGCGCTGCTGGCAATTGCCGACGGATTGGTGTTCGCGGAACTGGGCGCCGCTATTCCGGCCTCGGGCGGTTCCTACGTGTTCCTGCGCGAGTGCCTCGGCCGCAAACGCTGGGGGCACATGATGGCGTGGATCTTCGTGTGGCAGTTCCTGTTCAGCGGCACGCTTGAAATTGCCACCAGCAGCATCGGCATGGCCGAGTACACCGGATTCCTGTGGCCGAGGCTGCTCGATTACCGCTGGGGAGTGAAACTGCTGGCCGCAGGGATCACCGCGATTGCTTTGCTGGCCTTATATCGCAAGATTCAGGATGTCGCCAGACTGATGCTGGTGCTTTGGATCGGCATGCTGCTGACCGCGGCCTGGGTCATCGGCACTGGAATGACCCACATGAGCCCCAGACTGTTGCTCGATTTCCCTTCCGGAGCGTGGCGTTTCGGCTTTCCGTTCATGCTCGGCCTGGGCAACGGAACCATGCTGGTGATGTTCAACTTCCTGGGCTATTACCAGATCTGTTATCTGGGAGATGAAGTCAAAAAACCGGAGCGGGTCATTCCATCAGGAGTGATCATCTCGATCGTGCTTGTCATGGCTATCGACTTCCTGATCTCGATGAGCTTTACCGGAGTTGTTCCCTGGCGAGAGATGATTCAGCCGGGCTCACAGGCATTTAATGCCATCGGTTCGGTGTACATGGAGAGAGTGGGCGGTCACTGGGCCTCGGCGCTGATGACCGTTATGGTTGAGGTAACGGCCTTCGCTGCCACCTATGCAATGATGCTCGGCTACTCGCGGATACCGTATGCGGCCGCCCTGGATGGCGCCTTTTTCCCCTGGTTTGGCAAACTGCACCCCAGCAAGCGGTTTCCCCACCGCTCTCTGCTGCTGGTAGGTTTTCTGGTGATGATCTCGTGCTTCTTTGATCTGGTACAGATCATTACCGCCCTGATGCTGGCGCGCATTCTGTCGATGTTTGTCGCTCAGATCATCAGCCTGCTGCTCTACCGCAAGTATCACCCCCGCGCGCCCAGGCCATTTCGGATGCCCCTTTATCCCCTGCCGGCTGTGCTCGCGCTGGCCGGCTGGTTAGCCTTGTTTGTGACCCCCGCGCTGCAGCCCGGGGGATGGAAATTCATGGCCTACGCTCTCGGCACCATCGGCGTAGGCTTTGCCGCCTATTTGCTGCTCGCCTGGCGCAAGCGGGAGTGGCCGTTTCAAGAATCGGTCGCCTAAACGCTTATCCGTCTGGCTTCTCCCAGGGCCGGCCATCAGCAACTCTTGCCGGGTGTCGACCTATTTTTTTAGTCGGTTCGTGCCCCTACAGCACCGGCCGAAGACCGTCGGCAAACGGACGTTTATCAGTGTATTTACGAGGAATTTTTCCTCGCCCGGACATGTTATTGATACAATTCCCTGCAATCGCGGGAAGTTCATCACCAGCGGCCGTAAAGCGATCGAGTGCCCGGCCAGTTTGCGTCAAAGCGGTAAGATTTTGGGAGGCTTGGGTGAAGAAATTGGGAGTCGGAATAGTCGGAGTAGGCGAGATGGGAAGGCGGCACGCGGAGAACATTCGCCGTCTGGTTCCGGAAGCGCGATTGGTGGCCGTCGCGGATGCCGCGGCCGATCGCGGCCGGCAGGTCGCTGCCGATCTGGAAATAGAAAATTCCTATCCCAGTCTCGAGGAGATGCTTGCGCGCAAGGACATCGATGCGGTCGTGATCGCGACTCCCGACAAGTTTCACGCGAACGCTATTGCCGCTGCGGCGGGCGCAGGGAAAGACATCCTCTGCGAGAAACCGCTCGCAACCAGCCGCGGCGATGCCCAGGCGGCGCTCCGTGCCGTCGCACGGGCCGGAGTCCGCCTGCAAATTGGCTTCATGCGCCGCTTCGATCCCGCTTACATGGCAGCCATGAAGCGAATCGAGGCAGGGGATATCGGTGAGCCAGTGCTATTCAAGTCGCTTGGCCGGGACAAAGATATTCCACCTATTGAAGCCTACCAATCGAACGTCAACGGCATGCTGTTTTATAACAACACCATCCACGATTTCGATCTGGCGCGCTGGTTGATGGGGGATGAAGTGACTGAAGTGCAGGCATACACAACCGTCAGCATTCGTCCCCAGCTTGCCATGTATGGCGATGTGGTTGCGAGTTCGGTGAACCTGAAGTTTGCCGGCGGGGCCATCGGTAACGTCGAGTCGAACGTGCAGGCGATTTACGGCTACGACGTGCGCAGCGAGATTGTGGGTTCTAAGGGCGCGATCTTCGTGGGCAGCGTGGAGAAGGTGCCGACGGCTTTTTTGAGTGCGTCGGGAAGCAGCCATATCCTGGCCGATCACTTCCTCACACGTTTTGCCGATGCTTATCTGGCTGAGGTGCGCGATTTCGTTGACAACATGCTGCACGACCGCCCGCCCCGTGTCTCGGGCCGCGAGGGAATGAAAGCCCTGGAAATCGCTATCGCTGCCGAGGACTCACACCTGCAGGGAGGAGCGCCCCGTAGAGTACGAGACCAAGAGGTTGAACTGCTTGGGGCGGCCGGGCAGAGTGTGAACTAACCGCGAGCACCGGCCGAGGCGTGCATCCGCGGCGCAACAGAGAGGAACCATGCATCACACGAGCGCTATTGCCTTCAAGAGCCCGCTGCACGAAATGACTCAGTCGACCCCGACTTGTCTATGGAATGATTCCGCCTCCATTCAAGAACTAACGTATTCGATGGAGCATGGCGCCACCGGGGCAACTTGTAATCCGGTCATTGTTCTTGGCGTCCTGAAAAAGGAGATGAGCCAGTGGAAAGATCGCATCCACTCGCTGATTAGCGAACGCTCGAAGGCCACTGAGCACGAGATTTCGTGGCAACTGGTTCGCGAGATCTCAATCAAGGGGGCTGCCCTGCTGAAACCCCTGTTTGAGGCCCATCATGGTAAAAATGGCCGCCTTTCCATTCAGACCGACCCGCGCTTATTTCGCGACACGGGCGCGATCGTCGAACAAGCCATGGAGTTCAGCCGGCTGGCACCAAATATGATCGTGAAGATACCGGTGACACAAGCTGGTATTCCCGCCATTGAGCAGGCCACCTACTGCGGCATCAGCATCAATGCTACGGTTTGTTTCTCCCTGCCACAGTGCATTGCCGTCGCCGAAGCGGTGGAACGGGGGTTGGAGCGGCGGGAACGCGAAGGCAAGGACATCGACAGCATGGGCCCGGTGTGCACCATCATGGTGGGGCGGCTTGACGACTGGTTGAAGGTGGTCATGGAAAAAGACAACGTGGCCATCGATCCGGGATATCTGGAATGGGCCGGAGTCGCGGTTTTCAAAAAAACCTATCATCTGTTCCGCCAGCGGGGATACAGACTGCGGTTGCTGTCGGCGGCATTTCGCAACCACATGCACTGGAGTCAGATGATCGGTGGCGACGTTGTCATCTCTCCCCCGTATGCCTGGCAGCTGCGCTTTAACGCTAGTGACATCGAAGTGCGCAACCGTATCGACGAGCCGGTAAATCCCGAAATCGTCGAGGAACTGACGCGCAGGTTTGCGGATTTCCGGCGCGCGACGACCGAGAGTGGCCTGACAATAGAGGATTTTGATTCGTTTGGTCCGACGCGGAGAACCCTGCGTCAGTTCATTTCCGCTTGCCATGATCTTGACGCCCTGGTGCGGGACTTTCTTATCCCCAACCCGGATACGGAGTGACAGCAGCTGAGGCGATGACGGCGCGCCAAGAGTAGCAGGCAGTGTTTGGGCGACATTTTTCTGAGGAGGTACGCACACACGTGGGCAAGCTGGCGATCTGCGGTGGTGAGCGGTTGCGAAAAAATCCCTTTACCCAGTGGCCGCTCTCGACCAATGAGGAGAAAGCCGCGCTGGAGGACGTGCTGGAGAGTTCCAGATGGGGCGGTCAGCCTTTCCCGGGCAAATACGCGGCTGCATTCGCCAGCAGGTTTGCCGAGTTCCATACCGCCAAGTTCGGGCAGTGCGTAAATACCGGAACGGTTGCCATTCAGGCCGCCTTGAAGGCGATCGACATCCAGCCGGGAGACGAAGTCATCGTTCCCGCCTACACCTGGGAAGGAACCGTCGGGCCTGTGTTGCTCCTGAATGCCGTCCCGGTGTTCGTGGACATTGATCCTGATACCTATTGCCTGGATGCAAAGCTGATCGAGAAGGCGATCACGCGAAAGACCAAAGCGATTCTGCCGGTTCATCTGGGAATGCGGTTTGCCGACATGGATCTGATCCTGCAAATCGCGGCCAAGCACAAACTGAAAGTCATAGAAGATTGCGCTCATGCCCATGGCGGCATGTGGAAAGGGAAAGGCGCCGGCTCGATGGGAGATCTCGGAACCTTCAGCTTTCAGTCGAGCAAGCTGATTACCTGCGGTGAAGGCGGAGCAGTCATCACCAATAACTTGGAATACCTGGAGAGAGTGCAGAGTTACATCAACGCCGGCCGGGCCAGTGTTACCGATCAGTTCCACCATCGCATCGTCGGATTCAACTACCGACTTGGCGAGTTCCAGGCGGCCGTGCTCGGACCGCAACTCGATCGTTTGCCCTTGCACGCGAAGATCCGCGAAGAGAACATGGCGCACTTTGAAAAACGCTTGCAGGGTACGCCCGCTATCGGACTCTTGAAGACCGACGCACGAATCACGCGCCTCGCCCCCTATGGGTTTGTGCTCAAATATTTTTCCGAACAGGCGAAAGCCACCCCTCGGGCGGCATTCGTCGGTGCCCTGCAACTTGAAGGCGTGCCCTGCGACGGTCTGTTCTACGAACCTGTGTACAAGAGCTCGCTTTTCCCCGTCAAACCCGCTGATTTCCCTGCCCTGACTTGGGGACGAGAGCAGTCGCTTGATCTGCGAAACATGTACTCATGTCCGGAATCGGAGCGGGCAGCGTATGAGGAAGCAGTGTGGTTTCCCCACCAACTGTTTCTCGGCGGCCGGGAGGATGTGGATGCAATCGCAGATGCGATCCAGAAAGTTCTCGCCAACCTCGAAGAGCTGCGTGGCCTGGATCACAAGGCAATTCGCGACCAGAGGCTGAGCCGCGCCGATCGCGAGAGTTAGCTCGCAGGAGGATCAAAAGTGTCGGCCGGCGGCTCTGACCTAACAGTCAACGTTTTCTCGGTGATGCGGATGACAAATTTCGAAACGGATTGTGAGAGGTAATGCCCGTTGGCCACAATCGCCGGCGGAAACCGGGGAAGGCATCGAGCATCTATGATGTCGCCCGCGAATCCGGGGTGTCTGTGTTTACGGTCTCCGCCGTGGTCAACAACAAGAGCCATGTCGGGAAAAAACTCCGGGAGCGAGTGGAAGCGGCAATTCGCAAACTGAACTATCGCCCCAACCTCATCGCGCGCAGTCTGGCCAATCGCCGTACGCACACAATCGGAATGATCGTTCCCGATATCGCCAACCCATTCTTCCCCATGGTGGTTCGCGGCGCCGAGGACGCGGCGCAAAAACACGGTTACAACCTGCTGTTGTGTAACAGCGACGATAATCTCGAAAAGGAAGAAAGAGAAATCGAGTTACTGCTATCGAAAAGGGTGGACGGGATCCTGCTCACTAAAACCGTGGAAGACTTCCGTCCGTCGCTGTGGCAGATGATCAAAGATGTGGGCATACCATTCGTGCTGGTGATGCGTACCTATCCGAAGCTGACGAACGATGCCGTGATCACGGACGACTACCTGGGTGCTTACAATGCAGTTTGCCACTTGGCCCGTGCCGGCCGGCGGCGCATCGGCCTGATCAGCGGACCGTTGAAAGTCAGCAATGCCATGGCTCGCTGGCAGGGATTTTGCGATGCGCTCAGGGCTCAAGGGTTAGCTTTCGACCAGAAACTCGTAGTCGAGGGAGACTACCGTACCGAATCCGGATTCCGCGCCGGACACGCATTGCTGTCGCAACGCCCTGACGGCATCTACGCGGCAAATTACCTGATGACCGTCGGCTTGTTAAAAGCGGCCGAGGAGATGGGGGTAGCTTGTCCGGACGATTTCGGGCTGGTCAGCTTCGACGACTATCCCTGGCTTGGCGTGTTTCGGCCCAAGTTAACCACCGTGGAGTTGCCCAAACATCAGCTCGGGAGTGAAGCGGCAGAGTTGTTGATCGAGAGAATCGGGGGAAGGCGCACGAAAGCGGTCGTCAAGAAACTGCAGCCGGAATTGCGTGTCCGGGAGTCCTGCGGGTTCGCGCTACACCTGTCTAAGGCACAGCCCGAGCGCGGCCTTCGCGCCCGGCAATTGCAGAGCACCTGAATGAGCTAGAACACTCGCTGCTTTTTCCGGGCTTCGACGTACCTTGCTCGTGCCTCCTGTACCGGTTTCATGTCCGAAACTTCCGCAATCGGGACATCCCACCAGGATTCGTAGCCGGGCACGCGTTCGGAGAACGCGGTCTCGATGACCACCACTGATGTCCGGGAATGCTCGGCCGCCTCCCGTAGCGCCTGCTCTAGATCCTCGCGGCTGCGGGCGCGAACCGCCTCTGCGCCAAGACTTCTTGCGTTGGCGACGAAGTCAACTGTAAGCACCTCGCCGTCGGGTTGTCCGTTGCGGCGGTAACGATACTCCGTGCCCATTCCCCGGTTGCCGCATGCGCGGCTGAGCCCCCCGATACTTGAAAAACCGTGATTGTCGAGCACAACGATATTCAGCTTGTAGCCCTCCTGCACCGAGGTCACGATTTCCTGAGCCATCATCAGGTATGACCCGTCTCCCACCAAAACATAAACTTCGCGGTCGGGAGCTGCCATTTTTACCCCCAGTCCACCGCTGATTTCATAGCCCATGCAGGAATAGCCGTACTCCATGTGATATCCCTTAGGATCGTGGGCGCGCCACAATTTGTGTAGATCGCCCGGAAGACTTCCCGAGGCACAGACCACCACACCACGCGGACCCGAAGCCTCGTTGACCACCCCAATGACCTCTCCCTGGCTGATCGGATAACCGCATTTGAGGTGGTAGATGCGATCGACCTCCTGGTCCCATGCTTCGCGAAACGATTGCACGCGCTCTTTATACGATGTCTGGACCGCGAAACCGTCGAGTGCGGCGGCCATTTCCTGAAGGGTGGTGCGGGCATCGCCGACGAGTGGCAGGGCCCACTGCTTGCCCGCATCAAACTCGCTGAGATTGATATTGATGAATCGGGCATCTGGGTTCTGGAATGCGGTCTGGGAAGCAGTAGTGAAGTCACTGTAGCGTGTGCCCACGCCCAGGATCAGATCGGCCTCGCGGGCCAGGATATTGGCTCCGGGCGTGCCGGTTACCCCGATTGCGCCCAAGGCCTGGGGATGATCGTAGGGCAACGAACCCTTTCCGGCCTGGGTTTCGACGACAGCTATTCCGGTCTGCAAAGCAAACGCGGCCAGCACATCGCTCGCCTCCGAATATATGACTCCCCCTCCGGCGATCAGCAGCGGTTGGCGTGCGCGGCGGATCCAGTCGGCTGCTTGCGCCAGGAGATTGCTGTCGCAACGCGGTCGGGCAACCGTCCAGACTCGTTTCTCGAAAAACTCTGCGGGGAAGTCGAAGGCCTCGGCTTGCACGTCTTGAGGTAGCGCGAGGACGACTGCACCGGTTTCTGCCGGCGACGTCAGCACGCGCATTGCCGCCGGCAGGGAGGTCAGAATCTGTTCAGGCCTTTCGATTCGGTCCCAGTACCGGGACACAGGTTTGAAGCAGTCATTGACCGAGATGTCCTGGGTGGCTGCGGACTCGAGTTGCTGTAACACCGGGGCTACGTTTCGCCGCGCGAAAATATCGCCTGGCAAAAGCAGCACGGGGACACGATTAACCGTCGCGACCGCCGCCCCGGTCACCATATTCGTAGCTCCCGGGCCGATGGATGTGGTACACGCCAGGCAGCGCAGCCGATTGCTCATTTTCGCGAACGCCGTAGCCGTATGTACCATCGCCTGCTCATTTCGAAACAGGTAATAGGGCAACCCCGGATCCTGCTCCAGAGCCTGTCCGATACCGGCGACATTGCCGTGCCCGAAAATTCCGAGGCAACCCTCGAACAACCGCCGCTCGCTGCGGTCGCGCTCCGAGTACTGATTCTTAAGAAATGACACGATGGCTTGAGCAACCGTCAGACGGCTTGTCATATACCTCCCCCCTTCAGGAAATGGCGGAATAGATCCGCTGCTCTAGGATCGTTGGCTTGAGGCTGCCCGGGCCGACGGTTTTTCTAAGCGTTTAGGTTAACGTCGGCAATCATGTGCCTGTTTCTCACTTGACGAGAGGCAGTCGTGGATCGGGCTCTTTCCATGTCGAGCGGATCCACACGTGCTTCCCATCCTCGGTCACGCTGAGCGCGCGAGAGGATCCGGCAAGACAATTCAAATAGTAGACGTCATATCCGGGCCCGGCGACCACAGGATGAAAGCCGCTGCGCACTAGCACCGCGTCCCCGTTGTGCGCCTTCACGGTGCGCCCATCAGCGCTGTTTTCGGTATAAAGATGCTGTAAGGCGAATCCGTTGGGTTGCCGAATCCGGTAGTAATAGATCTCGTCCAAATCGACTTCCGCGGGGGGCTTGTGAACATCGTGCTTGTGAGGAGGATAACTGGACCAGTTTCCGCCCGGAGTATAAACCTCGATCACCATCAGCTTATCGGCAGCAAAAGCGGGAGAAATGATGTCCACAATCTGGCGTGACACGTTGCCGCCCCCGCGCAGGCTGCTTGTCACGTCCGCCGGTCTAACCAGGCAAGGCTCGAGTCTCGCTTTTGAAGGCACTCTGCATTCTGCGATTTCACAGATGGTTTCCGCGGTGAAAACGACCTCGTGTCCGTCGGGCAGATAAAGGGTATAAGGCAACCCATCGAATACATCCTTGCGCTTGCCAATTTTTTCGGAATTGTTAGCCCATTCCGCCCGGCACGTTCCCCCGAGCACGACAAAGGCAGCCTCCTCGTCTTGCGTGCGGGAGCGATAGACGTCGCCTGGCGCCAGTCGGCGCACAAAGAAGCTCATCCATTCCCAGTTGGCTTCGCTGCGCGGGAGGTGAAGGAGCTCGCCGGCCTCATCCGCCGGCAAGGCACGGGAATGGTAGCAGTCCCTCAGGGCGCGCGCGGCGGGAGGAAGTTCGTTCGTGCCAGGCTGTGAAGGTGCAGGCATCTAACCGCTTCGACACTATTGCAAATACATGATGCCTTGTCAATCGTGCCATTAGACATGGCAAGCCGGGGATCTGCTACTTGAGCTTTGAAGCAGGCCGGAGCACATGTCCTCGATTCACAAATAGGGCTCGAAGGGCGAGCTCGTTCGGTGGGCCCGAGTAAACATCTGCCTTTTCGGGCAGTGGACAGTGCTCAGGCTTCTGGATTCCGCCTGGACCGGTCACCTTCTTGGTAGTCGAGCTCTTGCCATGAGGAGGGTGAAAACTGGACAGCCTCCGCGACGGATCACACGGTCTTGCCGTGTTCATTTGGCTGGTCGCATGTGGACCACGCACCTCTTCACGTCCTTCTTTTTTTCGAGGAGGCCGCAGGCCGGGTTCGCTCCCACGGCCGTTTGGGCCGCTGGGTGGCGGGTTTATCGCGATCAACAATTCGGTCGTACTGGTAGGCTTCGCTTACAGTACCGAGGGATTCGTTGTACAAACTGGGTAAGGCAAGCGCTTCTTTGAGTTCTTCCGTAAAGCATTGTAGGGATTTCAGGTGCTCGGCGGTGGCCGCAATCTCGGTCTTAGAAGTTTTCAGCACCTGCTGATAGCCGCGGTTGATGAGCTTGGAAATTTCTCCCCCGATCAGGTATCCGGGATAGGCGAAAATCTTCACCCCATCGTCACCGTCCTTCTGGATGGCGGCCGAGCAGTTGTACTTCTTCAAAAAAAACCGCCCTTCGGTGCCCGGTGCCTCGATCAGATCGAATCCGTGATCGCGAAGCCACTGTACCGCTTCCTCATACGTCCGTTGCTCTACCTTGGTTGCCATTTCTCTCCTTGAGCCACCCGTTTCAGGGCTTTAGGCGAAATCAGAGCCGTCGCCCAGGCCTAATCTAACGGAGGCACCACTTTGACCAAATCCTTAGATGCGCCTCCCAGGCTCCCGAATCATGCCTCTGCCGCTCGATCCGAAGGCGCTCCTCTATAATCTAACGACAAGCTGCCGAATTTGTATCTCCGGGCAACGTTACCATAGTCATCGCCAGGATTTCGGTGGGCCCGGGTGCTTGTGGCACTTTCCTCTATGCAATTGCCGGTTTCAAACGTTCCCCAGGCCATCCCGGCGCGTGCAGAACCGGGTCTAGGCGAGAGCAGCGTCGCCCGCATCGGCAATACGCCTCTGTTGCGGTTGGAGCGCATGACCAGCGACTTCCCCCATGTTCAGCTCCTCGGCAAGGCCGAGTGGTACAACCCGGGAGGTTCGGTGAAGGACCGGGCGGCATCAAACATCGTCTCTGAAGGCCGGCGCAGCGGAAAATTCCGCCCGGAACAGATCCTGCTCGATGCGACCAGCGGAAATACAGGCATCGCCTATGCCATGCTTGGTGCTGCCGCGCACTTCCCGGTTACGCTCTGCATGCCCGAAAACGTCTCTATTGAACGCAAGCGCATTCTTTTCGCCTATGGGGCGGATATCGTCTACACGCCTGCCGCGGATGGCTCCGATGGTGCCATCCGCGCCGCCCGGGAACTGAGCGGCAGGGAGCCGGGAAAATACTTCTATGCCGATCAGTACTCGAATGATGCCAACTGGCGGGCTCATTACGATGGCACGGCGGAAGAAATCTGGCGACAAACCGAGGGCCGGATCACGCACTTTGTCGCCATGCTGGGCACGAGCGGCACATTCATGGGCACGGCCCGCCGCTTGAAGGAGCTCAATGGCTCGATTCGCTGCATTTCGCTCGAGCCTGACGCTCCATTTCATGGCATCGAAGGTGCCAAGCACATGGCCAGCGCAATGGTCCCGAGAATTTACGATCCATCGCTTGCTGACGAGAACCTGGGAATTACGACCGAGAAGGCATATGCCCACGCCATCCGGGCCGCGCGTGACGAAGGCCTGCTGATCGGAATCTCATCCGGAGGAGCGCTCGCGGGCGCGCTCGAGGTGGCATCCCGCCTGGCAAAAAACCGGGAGGCTGTCGTAGTTGCCATCCTCCCCGACTCCGGTGACAAGTATCTGAGCGAGCGCTTCTGGACCGAAAGCGAAACTCGAACTGATCATCAGAATTCCCGGCGCTCTGCCTCTTGCGAATGGTAACCCTGATGACCATGGTTCGCTCAATTCAGTGCTCCGGGTTACGATCCTGAAATGCTCCGCCTTGGCCAATCCCACTACGATGCGCTTCGCCAGCACGGCCAGGAAACCTATCCCTACGAATCCTGCGGAGTTCTGCTGGGGCATGTAGACGAGGATGGCGCGCGCATGGTCACTTCCATCGCCCGCTGCACCAATACCCGCACCGATACCCCGCAGAACCGTTACCACATCGACCCCGGGGAATTGGTGCGCATCCAGCGGGAAGGCCGCGAACGGCAGGAGGACATAGTCGGCTTTTATCATTCCCATCCCGACCACCCGGCGCAGTGGTCGGAAACCGACCTGGCCGAAGCTCACTGGTTCGGCTGTTCTTACGTCATTACCAGCGTGCAGAAAGGCACGCCGGCTATGACCAATTCCTTCGAGCTGACCGGCAGTGAGGAAGTGGCGAAAAAACTGGTGCCCGAAGAAATCGCGGTCATCTGACGCCTATGCCGCCGGCGGCTAGGCAGTGGCGACTTGCCAATCGTAAGCAGCAACCTTTTTGAAAAATCCAATACAACCGGAGTGACAGGTGAATCCCGGGACGTGATTGTGGCATCATCTACGCATGGCCAAGATCCATATACCGACGCCCTTGCGGCAGTACGTCAGCAAGCAACCCAGTGTCGAAGTCAAAGGTTCGACCGTCGGCGAAGCTCTCCACGGTCTGGTATCACAACACCCCGACCTGCGTCGCCATCTCTACACCGAGGAGGGCAAACTTCGCGCCTTCGTGAATATTTATTTGAACGATGAAGACGTCCGCTACCTCAACAAGGAAGCTACCGCGGTCGAGGACGGTGATAACATTTCGATAGTGCCGTCGATTGCCGGAGGAACATCGTTAGCCTCCGCAGGCGGCTAGCGGCTTGCACACAACGGCAGGTATTCGAGATCATCCAGCGAACCTCTGAAATTTCCCATGGCGACTCTTACCGAAGTCCAATCCTCCCCAACCCTCAGCAACGACGAAATCCTGCGCTATTCGCGCCACCTGATCATGCCCGAGGTGGGCATGGAAGGGCAGCTCAAGCTGAAGTCGGCGAAGGTCCTTTGCATCGGCGCCGGCGGGCTGGGGTCGCCACTGGCCCTCTACCTGGCGGCGGCAGGCGTGGGTACGCTCGGGATCGTTGATTTCGATGTCGTCGATTACACCAACCTGCAGCGCCAGATCATTCACTCGACCAGCGACGTAGGTCGCCCTAAGCTTGACTCCGCGGCGGAGAAACTGAAGGCCATCAATCCCTTCCTGAATATCCGTAAGTTCGAGGCGCGCCTGGCAAGCGATAACGCGCTCGAGCTGTTCAGGCAGTTCGACATCATTGCCGACGGCACCGACAACTTTCCCACCCGGTATCTGGTCAACGACGCCTGCGTACTAACGGGGAAGCCCAACGTTTACGGATCTATTTTTCGCTTCGAAGGACAGGCGAGCGTCTTTGCCACCGAACTCGGCCCCTGCTATCGCTGCCTGTATCCCGAGCCGCCGCCGCCGGGCCTGGTCCCGTCCTGCGCCGAAGGCGGAGTGCTGGGAATTTTGCCGGGCTTGGTAGGCGTGATCCAGGCCACAGAAGCGATCAAGTTGATCCTTGGCAAGGGCGATCCGCTCATTGGCCGGCTGCTTTTGGTCGACGCCCTGGGCATGAAATTCCGCGAACTCAAACTGCGCAAGAATTCCGACTGCCCGGCCTGCGGCACGCATCCGACGATCAAGAAGCTGATCGACTACCAGGAATTCTGCGGCATTCGAGGCGAGGAAGCGATCGCCGAAGCGACCGCGTCCGATATTCAGGTCGAAGAACTCAAAAAGCGGCTCGACCGTGGCGATGACCTGTTCATCCTCGATGTCCGCGAGCCGCACGAATACCAGATCTGCAATCTCGGCGGATACCTGATTCCGGTCGGGGACTTGCCTATGCGGGTTAACGAGCTCGACAGCAGCAGGGAAATCGTGGCCCATTGCCGCTCCGGCGGGCGGAGCGCAAAAGCTGTGAACTTCCTGCGCCAGGCGGGCTTCAAGAAGATTCACAACCTCGCCGGCGGGGTTCTGGCCTGGGCCGACCGCATCGATCCCAGCATGCCTAAGTATTAGACCTGCATTCGGACTATCTCCGGTCTCTGGTATCTGCCGCTCGCTGATTGGCGCCTAAAAACAAGCGCTGTTCATTGCAAAATAGAACGTGTGCTGAGTCGCATCAACTCACTAAGTTAGTACGGTTTAATTTAGAAACCGAACGGGACGGTCTGCCCCATCGACGGGCTCCAGGTTTTCGCAAGGGCAACAACGCGCAGGATTAACTCAGCACGTCCTAAGCCTGATTGGTCCGACCTTCGATCCAGGTACCTTCGCCTTTTTCTAGGTAGTGTGTGGGTGCGGGAGATAATGCTGTCTAAGCAGGTCTTTGCCGTAGTCATTACCGTTGGGGGTTCGCACAACACAGTGTATGTGTTGTTGCGTCGGCTTCATGGGATCGGCGGCGAACTTTCGCAGGTTGGCCGGTTGCTGGTGGTCAAATTCAATCAGGACCACCGGACTGTGCACGCGATAACAAAAAACGCTGTCGGGCTCCGTGCCACCAATCCAGGTGAACCACGTCGCATCCAGATGCCG
>JAFAWX010000002.1 GCA_019241535.1 Acidobacteriota bacterium
AAGACGTGTACATTCCTCTCGAAGACGAAATCGAACTGATGAAGCGCGGCGGTTTCGTCGTTGAAGTTGTCTGGCGACGGGGAGCATTCGCTGTGCTCGCAGCAAGGCGGCGGACCTAACCGCCGAACGTTAACCCATCCGCCTTGCTCCCCGCCGCAAGAGTATACCAGGCCCACTGGCGGCGCCTCGAAGGCAATACCCGATGAGGGAACTGTATGTTTCAAGTTTTCTTGTTTTTCGGATGGTTTCAATTCAGCGGGGATCGATCCATTCTGCCTCCCGGATGTCTGTTTGGCACTTTTGTGCTATGGTGGCCGACCGACGACCTGGATATAGTCACCCTTCCCATGAATGGCGAGCGCTTGGAACCGTGGCAGCAGCTTTGCGAACTGGCGGTAAGAGAGCAAGACCGCGACCATTTGGTGGAACTAATTCGTGTGATCGACCGCCTCATAGCGCAAAAAGAGCGGCGGCTTCAAAAACGCCCGCCAAACGCGAAGCGCAGTCTCGAGCTGAACCGGCACTAGGTCACGAACTACAAACCTGCGGCTACGATGCCCTGTTGCAAGACATAGCGTGACGGGAATGCTCGTCTGCAATCAATGTGGGCTTGCTCGCGCTGACACAGCTGGGCACATCAGTTCTTTTGCACGTTTGATGAATTTCACCCCTCTCCAGCGATGGCGTCTGCACAGCTGCTTCTTGCATGGCCTCAGCTTCCTGTGCACCCATGGCTCTCTTGACCTCGCATAGCGAACGATCAGAGCAGCCGTGGTGCCCTAGCGGGTGTGCCTACCATACACCGTAAAAATGCGTGTAACGCACTCCTGGAACATAACAGGTGGAGGCAGGCGTAGGTTGGTACTCTCGGAACAAAAAAGCTGGTACAAGACAGTTTTGGCTCTGTTCAGCAAAATGGGGGCGAGGTAGGCGGTGCGAGACCCTATGATCCTGTCATCGGCGATGAGGGCTTGGATCCCCAAGAGTAGATGATCGCAGCCCAATTCCATCCAGCGTTCCTGCTTTACGTTCCACGGTCGCGTTCCATGTACCTTGAGAAAATACTTGACTCTCGGCGAACCGGTGCATTCGACACCAATATGGCCCACCTCAGGTTCTTAGTTGTCGGTCAGTTCGGGCAGTGACCACCCAAAGCTGTCTTTCGTTCGGCTGTCCGCACTTCTCCGGGGGGGACGTATCCAGTCGTTGAAGAGCGAGAGACCACAGATATGAATCATGCTAACGGCTCTGCCACGTTCTCCGTGTCGATCCCATTCACGCCAGCCGCGCTGCTCATGGTGCGTCGACGCAAGACCCAATCGCTTCGGCAGCTAGCGGCAGCTTTGCACTTGCGGCGTTTTGGGTTGACGCACGACAGTTCGCAATACCCACGTACAGGCCTCTGTCAGCATTCCGAGAACAACAGCAGCTTCATGGCTGACTGAAGTCGTGCAGATGGAATCTCTTACATCCCTTATGTAAGATAAGTTACGTTGTCAGCTCTCGATTCAGGCGTCACCTTGAGCCATCTCTCCAGCTTGCGCCCGCATCGTAGTTTCCACGCTCCAAACGAGGTGACTGATGAGAAAGCTATTCACGCGAGCAATGCTCGTGCTTTTTCTGTTAGGCGGCTTGGCCACCGCGCAACAGGACAACTCTTCGCAAGTTCCACCGGATAATACGAAAGTCAACCAACGCGATCGCAGCCAAACTGAGCCCACGGCAGATCAACAAAAAGAAAACTCCAGCGACCGGCGCCTCACGCAACAAATCCGGCGCGCCATTGTGAAAGACAAGTCCCTGTCCACGAACGCTCACAATGTAAAGATCATCGCCCAGAACGGTTCGGTGACTTTGAAGGGTGCGGTGGCGTCGGAAGAGGAGAAGCAGACCATTGAATCGAAAGCGACCGAGATTGCGGGACCGGGCAAGGTAAATAATGAGCTGCAAGTTGCGCCCAGCAAGTAGAGCTTTGGCACTAAACCGGCACGTCACAATATTCAAGGAGATATCGAAATGGCAGGAAAAAACACAGCTGTGTTTGGAATTTATCGAAACCGTTTGGACGTTGAAGAAGCAGTCGACGCGCTAAAGGCGGAAGGTTTTCGTAGCACCGACATATCCGTCTTGTTCCCCGAAAATGAGGGAACGAAAGATTTCGCCCACGAGAAGGCGACTAAAGCCCCCGAAGGAACTGCTACTGGAGCAGGAACAGGAGCAGTAATCGGTGGTACGCTGGGCTGGCTGGCCGGAATCGGCGCGCTTGCCATACCGGGTGTCGGTCCACTCATTGCCGCGGGACCGATTGTGGCCGCGCTGACGGGCGTAGGCGTTGGCGGAGCCATCGGAGGCATCAGCGGGGCCCTAATTGGAATGGGGATTCCGGAGTATGAAGCAAAACGGTACGAAGGTCGGGTGAAGGAAGGTGGCATTCTTCTTTCTGTACACTCGGACAATTCGGATTGGACTCGCAAGGCTAAGGACATCCTCGAACGCACCGGAGCTGAGGATGTATCTTCTACTGGAGAGGCGAAGGCCGACTTCTCGAAAACTGACAAGCCGATGCCCCGCGCAAGTTAAATCTAACAACTATCACAATAGCCCCACGCTTACAAAAATCGTGGGGCTTTGTATCTATCCGCACGAGCTGACGCAGCTACCGACCGCCCTACTACTTCCATGAGCACAAAGCGAGACGACGCTCGCGGGAATCCTCCGCTGGGTGGCTGATATCGCGGAACAGATGACTCGCCTTCAGTCACGCATTTAGCACATCTTTCTTTATGCCGCCCTTTTCCGTTGTTGTACAAGATCAATAATGAACGACTGCAGCGCAGCCTCCATGCCCTTCTTAGCGTCCTCGAAAGTTGTACCACGTACGGTAAGCGACAGTTCGGCACACGCTCCGGACCATCCGTCGTCCTCTGCCCAGAACACACAGTCGATCGGAACGGAGGCTGTAACTGGCACCTTAACAGCATGAGGTTCCACGGGTCCTCCTTGTTCTTACTGTTAGAGAATTGTAATGCGAAACGGGGCAGGAACCCAAGTGCAGCGAAGCTCGCCGACGTTCTAAACTCCTGCGCGTTCATCTTTAGCAAGTCTGGTTATGTTTTGATCGTCTCGCCCGAAAGCGCCAGGTCCTCGCGTTCTCAGCTTTTCCCTAAGTGTTTTCAGTGGTGCGCTCTGAGATTACTTGCGATCGGTGGCTAATCATTCGCTGCGAGTCTCAATTCGGTCAGGGGGTGGGCCGCGGCAGCGTTTTCTGCGACAGCTTGCATAATGGGCAGTGAAAAGTTGAACAATTCGCGCGCACTAAGCATGTAAGTGGGGGCGTTTCCAACCAGGTTGCGTTTGTTCCCGTGGTGGATCAAAAAACTATCGACAATCTTCGCGAAAAAACGATCTGGCCAATGTGGGTGAATACCGACTCCGGACGTATCGAATTCCTCCATCGGTCGCCATACCCGTCGGCCATCTTCCATTATCGGCACTTGATAACGGGCAATTCGCTTGCCTGGAAAATCAGCGACATGTTCAACGTAGTGAAGAAACGTCACGGCATCATGATCGGAGCCAACCAATATGATCTTGCCATCAAGCGCGAGAAATCGATCGAGTGCAGAACCCAAGCCAAAGGCATAATTCCATGGCTGGCCGGACATGAGGTATTCTGACTGCTTACCCCAGAAGACGAAACGCGCAACATGAGAATTCACCCGCGAGCCTGGATAAGTCCTAAGGAACTCAGCAAGAATTCCATTGTCACGAGCCGATCGCGCGGTGAGAGGATCGAAGACCGGCAACTTCTCGTAAATTTCTCGTTCTTGTTCCGCCGTCAAATTTCCGCGTCCCAATTCGTCATAGTAGCGCGGGCAACTCGCATACATGATGAGAGTGCCTTCTGAAGTCAGCACTGACTTAATGGCAAGATGTATCTGGTCCGGCCCACCAGCTATTTCTCCGACCGCTCGCACCGAGGCGTGCAGCATAACTGTATCGCCGGCTGTGATGCCGAGGGTCCCAAAATCGTTCGTCAATTGGCGGTTCGAGTGCATTGGAACACGTCCGTGAAGCGGCGTGTCGCGCTGTTCGCGAGGTTCGTCATTATGGTGGGATGCGCTGTTCAGGCAGTTACGACTCTGTTCTACATCGCTCCGCTGCCGGTGTTGGAAAGCATGAGCTCCTTCGGCGTGTTTTCGATGAAACGGTTGCAGACTGCGCTTCTATTTCCCCGATTCAATAGCTTGGTTTTCGATAAATACATTATATTTTTCGGACTCCGGTGCCTCTTGACGGGTTTTCTCATCTTGAAATCAATTTTTTTGCCTGGAGTCCTGAGAGTACTTTTGGCGATTTCGGCATCGGGTTGGTTGATCCATCTGTGGCCGCCTCTCGTAAACATTGAGGAAAGTCTGCTGCAACTCTGGCTGATTGTGATGCCGTCAATGCTCTACGATGGGACAATCAGGGTTTCAGGTTCGTCGAGCGAAGTTAACTAAAGCTCCTGGTTCAGGGACGGCAGATGCGCTTGTGAAAGACAACGATCAGTGAGCCGTTCCTGGCCGAGCTGTTACGGTCTTGGCGCTGACGATTGCCAAGCCTAGGCACGCCGCGATAAAGATCTCTACAATTTCCGGCGGCAGAAAGAAATAAACCGATGAGTTCACCGCCAGCGCGAGATAAGCAACGAAAAACGTAAGCAGAATTGGCCGCAAGCGCTGCGCGTCGACCCGTGCCAGCAATGCCAGTTGCCAGAATGCGATCGCCTCGGCGGTGAGCGATACCGTGACGGCCAAACCGAGACCGCGATAGAAATGCCAAAAGCTGCGTGTGTGTCCCATTAACGGAAACTGATTGGTCTTCATAGCCAGCTCTGCAACCGCAGCGGGGCCGGGCGCGACCCTGCCAAAAACCCCGCCAATCGTGTGCAGCACGGCGTGAACAAACGTCAACCCTGCCGCGATACGCAGAAATATTGTAGTTTTCATCAGTTCCTCTCCCCCCTCTGCTGCTTTGACAACGCATCAGGGAACGCGGAGCTCATCCTCGCAATAAAGCCACGCTGACGCTTAACGTCTCACCAACTCCGACGCAAAGAAGTACGTCCATTGGGGGCGTTCCGTGCTTGCGCACTCCGAAAAACGGAGCATCTTTGTCAGCGGTCAGACAGAACACACAATTTACACCTGGAACCTCGGGCAGGGCCGCGATGATGTCACCGGGTTGGCGCAGAGGCTGAAAGTTTATAGTGAAGTTTCAGTATCGACGCCCGTAAAAACCGAGAACTCTGGAAAATGCCGACCAGCCTAGGTTCTACCATCCGTGACCGGCAAGAACGCTCCCCTTATCTACTGATAATGCACTGTGCGATACTTTTTATACGACTCTCAACAGGGCCGTGGCAAGGAAACATGTTAACGGATGGGTCCGAATTATGAGAAGCACAGTCTTGTTAGGGTTTGCTGCGTTGGTATTGAGTGCAATGCCGAAGGCCGGCTTTCCCGCGGCTGAGGCACAAACGCCTGCACAAAGTTCCAGCTCGAAGTCACATACCATAGAGTTACAGGCAAACAAACAGTGGGTTGATACGAACATCGACCTGCGCGCCGGGGCCAAGCTGAGTTTCACGGCTACAGGGGAGCTCACATATCCAGCCGATCAGTCCTACGGCGGAAAACTGCGAACTGCAGGAACGTTCGGTCCGGACGGTCTTGCTCGTGGGTTTGCGGACCTAGTCCATGAATACCCGGTCACGAGCGGCGGTCACGGTGCATTGGTCGGCCGTATCGGTTCCGAGGCTTACGCCCAGGCTTTCCTGATTGGCGCCAGCAAAGAATACGAGGCGCCGGTCGGAGGCAGGTTATTCCTGGGTATCAACCAGAGTGAAAAGGATGCGGCAGTTGCGAGTGGCAGCTTTAAAGTCAAAGTCGAAATTTTAAAGGAAGGTTCAGGAAAAGTGACCGACGCCGGAGGGCCGGCTGAAAGCCGTGTGGCCGGCGTCACGCCAGAGTTGCTGAGTAAGATTCCGCGACGGGTATCCGATCCTGCGCATAATCCCGGAGACATGGTAAATGTTCTGATCGTGGGAACCGATGATCAGGTGGTGCAGGCCTTTACCACCGCAGGATGGGTGCAGGTGGACAAAACGGTGCGCAGTACGGCACTCAATGCGCTGGTCGGCTCACTGGAGAAGAAAGACTATCTGACAATGCCGATGAGCGTCCTTTATCTTTTCGATCGCCCTCAGGATTATGGATTTGCACACGCCGAACCGGTCAGAGTCGCCATGTCGCGGAATCACCTGCGGGTTTGGAAATCGCCGTATGTTGTCGATGGACGCCCGCTGTGGTGCGTGGCGGCCACTCACGATATCGGATTCGAACGAGATCAGCGCAATAACGGCGTGACGCATAAGATTGATCCCGCGATTGACGGGGAGCGTGAATACGTAAATGGCACCCTCTCGGGAACCGGTCTCGTTGCTCAGCGGGCTCACCTGACGCCGCCTGATCCGCTTACCACGGCCAAGACTGCGACCGGAGGGGAGTTCCACTCCGATGGACGTATTCTAGTGCTTGCACTCAAGAACACAGCTGGAAAGAGCGAGTAGCGGTTGGTTCTCCTCTGAGATCACGTTTGCAGGAGAGACCGAAGGCCGCTAAGTGTTCACCTCCGGTGGGCCCAAGTTCATCACGCCGCACTTTTTTAATCGGGCATTTTCTAACATCAACCGTGTCCCGCTGAATCTTGCCTGCATCATTTGCGCCGCCAGATCCAGGATGCGAGCTGCGGCTTCCGGCGCGGTCACACCGCGGACATGGATATTCGAGACGAGATTCCGGTCGGCATCGGTGTGCGTGCGCACTGGCCGATACGCCATATACGCCGATAAGCTTTCCGCGGTAGCCAGCCCCGGGCGTTCACCGATCAGGAGCACGGCGACAGCTGGAGTAAGGATTTCACCAATTTCGTTGAGGATTCCCACACGGCAATGACGAATGACAAATGCTTGGCCGACGCTCCACCCACGACGCTGTGCTCCGCTATGTAAGAGCGGTAAAAGTGCAGGGACCTGCGCGGACATGGCGGTGACCGAGAGGCCATCCCCGATCGCGATCTGCATATCGGGTCCCGCGCTGCAGAGGCTCAACAATTGGCTTCTTGATACTTCCGAGAAGGTGCGGCCAAGACCGGGTTGGAGAAGGTACTCGTCCTTTGAAGCGGCCTCGGAGCAAACTTCAAACAGCCCCCAGCGCTTCACGAACTCGTTTCCGAACTGTTTTTCCAGGTCTAAGTCGGCGCGCACAGCGTCGCGAGCCTCGGCATGAGCCCTGCGCAGCTCCATTTGAGTGCCCGTTCGATAGGCTGCACCCACACGCCCTGCCAGCAGACGGGCCGGGGTTCTCGCCCGAATCTTGCGCACGATTTCAGGCCAGTCATCGGCGACAAGGGAATCGGCCATCATGCGAACCTTTCAAGTGATGATTCCAGCTCTCCAATCAGGCGCCGCCTGGCCGGCACATCCAGCAGAACCGGTTCATTTTCCCTGTAGATTCCCCTCGCCTCGAGCCAGCTGAGGAACTCCGGGGCGGGGCGCAGGTTGTAGATTCTCCGTGCAGCCAGGGCGTCGTGATAGCTGGTCGACTGGTAATTCAGCATTACGTCATCCGAGCAGGGCACGCCCATGAAGTAGTTACATCCGGCGGCGGCCAGCAGAAACAGAAGATTATCTGCAGAGTTCTGGTCGGCTGAGGCATGGTTCGTATAACAAACATCGCAGCCCATGGGCAGCCCCAGCAGCTTGCCCATGAAATGATCCTCCAGACCGGCGCGAATGATCTGGCGCTCGTCGCGAAGGTATTCCGGGCCAATAAATCCGACCACGCTGTTCACGAGGAAAGGGTCAAACGCACGCGCCACGCCGTAAGCGCGGGCTTCCAACGTCAGCTGATCGACCCCGTGATGAGCGTCAGCCGACAGCGCGCTGCCTTCTCCGGTTTCAAAGTACATTACGCTCGAGCCTTTCCAGGGTACGTTACGCCTGCGATGATGCTCGAGCACCTGGTCTCGACCTTCACGCAACATCGAAAGAGTAATACCAAAACTGCGGTTGGCGGCTTCGGTGCCGGCGACCGATTGAAACAGCAGATCGATCGGCGCTCCCTGTTCGAGTGCGGCGAGCTGGCTGCTGATATGCGCGAGACAACAGCTTTGCGTCGGAACGCCATACGCGTCGATCAAAAAGTTCAACGCTTTGAGAATGGAGGCGACGGTCTCAACCGAATCGGTGGCGGGATTTACCCCGATTACGGCGTCGCCGCAACCATAGAGCAGGCCCTCGAAGGCGGCAAGCAGGATAGCTCCGACATCGTCGGCAGGATGGTTCGGCTGTACGCGAATTCCAAGCACGCCCACCTCGCCCATGGTGTTACGGCAGCGCGTCACGTTGCGAATCTTCGCTGCGGCGAGAATCAGATCCTTGTTGCTCATGATTTTAGCTACGGCCGCTGCCATCTCGGGCGTAATACCCCATTTCAGCTCCTTCAGTGTGGCTGCCGGCGTGGCGTCATCCAGGACAAACTCTCTGAACTCGCCTACGGTCATGTGTTGCAGGGGCCGAAAGAGCGTTTCATCGAAACTCTCGGCGATGAGGCGGCTGACATCGTCCTCGCCGGGGTCAATCAGCGGACGTTGGACAATTTCTGCAAGTGGAAGGTCGGCTAGTTTGGATTTGGCAGCAATCCGTTCCCGCTCAGAGCGCGCGGCCAGTCCGGCTAATTGGTCGCCTGACTTTTGCTCGTTTGCCTTGGCGAACAGCTCGCGCAGATCGCAAAACGAGAACCCTTCTGGCATGTCTCTTCAAGACTAGGCACCTCGGGCTGAACCTGCAAGGTCCTTTGTTGGCGTGGGACCTGGCTTTATCGTGCGCTCGGTCCAAGGGCTGTTTTCCTCATCGTCTCTGCCGTGCGTCGCAAATTTGGCCGGAGCCGGCCTAATTCTGGCCAGACTTGCAGCGCCAAACTGAACGATGGGCAGAATGACATCACCGTCGCGGGGGGTCGACCGCGGGAACTTGCAGGAGTTTAGCCCGGCGTGGCACAAGGGCGAGGTGCGAACTCTGGCCGCGCGCCCGGAGAATGGGTGGCATCTTGAATGAGTGACCGATCAGACGCTGGCTGGCGATTTTAGAGATCTCGAATTCAACCCTCAGCAGTGGATCATTCCCCAAAGTCCCACGGCCGGGAAAACGCCGGATGCGAGCGATTGCCCGGTCAATCACACGGGCCAACTCGGCGCCATTTTCAAAAGTACGGCCTTCCGCCAAACGTTGCTTGGCTTTCGCAGCACAGAACCACGTCGGATCTCGATTGAGCTCATGGGCGCGACCGAGCCGTAAAACTTCGCAAAGATGTGCATGGATGAAATTGTGCTCCTCAGTAGGGTCGCGCCGGGCGGACTTGCGCAGTGTATATCGAACAAACGGCATTTCCTCAATGCGGCCATGGACGCCAGCCTCTTCGTAGGCCTCAATCGCCGCCGACTGAGCATGCGTAAGTCGCGGCTGAACGCCGCCTTTAGGGAATGTCCAGCGGTTCCGACGCGTGCGAACCAGAAGAAATTCGATACCCGTGGTGAGAATTCTGAAGCAAACAGCAGCGACCTGCTCACGAGCGGCCTTCCCCTTGCGCGCTAAATGCCGGCCGGTTGCCGGTTTTCCGGAACGCATTGCTTGAGCGTGCATGAGCTTGACTGTTCATATCTAGAGCACAACTTGATTCCACGGCCACAACATAAGACGGGGTGCTGGGGTGAGCAGGGCTCTTCGGTCCGTTCCAACTTTCATCAGGCCCGAATCTTTTTACATACTTGCGGAAGAGGGATCCTGGAAGCGCATTATCAACTCAAGACTGCAGGATTCGCTGCGCATGGAAAACCTCTATTGTCTTCGCTGTAATCGGGAGCTCGAACCAGGAGACAAGTCGGTTGCGGTCTACATGTTTGCGCAGACCGTCGGAATACGTCCCCGCCAGAAATCGGCTGCTAAACGGATCGGTTTTTGCCCCCAGTGCGCGGTTTCCCTAGCCATGGGGCCTCCCCCGGAAGGAGCTTTGAATCTAGCCGCCTGGGAGATGATCCGTGAATTGGTCAGCTCGGATCCTGCCTTGAATGAAGCCGCTTGGGAAGCCCTCCAGGGTTTTTCTCGCTTGTTGTCGAGCAACCGTGTAGAGACTAATCTGCGTGCCGCCGTTAAAGGATACTTGGAATTCTGACCTCGCAACCTTCTTACTTCCCCAAATTTCTTAGATTACAGGCAAATGACCATCACTCCAGCTGCTCTCACGCTTGCAATTGATCAAAGGGACACCATTCGCGCCCATTTACTCCGAAACCTCTTTTTGTACAATCACGGGGGACCCGAGTTCCCGTGAAGCTGGCAACGCGACTGCGCTTCTCCTCGATTGAAGACGCTTCGCGTTTACCATTACCTATCCCTACTTATTCCCCAGTTGACCATGGGCTTGGCACTGCTCATCGTAGCGTTCCAACCATAGCGCTTCGGCGTAAAAACAATCGCTACAATCAGGCGGTGCGCTTTTGGGCCAGGATCTTCGCCCCTGAATTTCGTGATAGGTCGTCACCGGCATCCCCATGTTTTATTTCTCACGCTGGAGACACGCCCGAAAGCCGTTCGCTTGTTCCTCTCTCTATACCTGTCTTATGCTGCTTGGTGCAGCAATAGCGCTTTATCCTCGACTGCTGCCAACACGGGCCAACGGCAGCCAGGACATATCTATTCAGAACGCGATTTTCAGGACCCCACACGCTACGGGTCAGCCTGCTGCGGTGGACGATTCGGAATATGTCAGCCATTTATTTCGTCGTCCTGTACCGCATGTTCAAAGGAAAGGTCTCGCTCGAAAGTGGCTACGGCCACTGACGGAGCTCGCACCGCCATAGCGCTCTGCCGCGGCCGTCGAATCGCTGCGGGCCTGCTCCAAAAGGGGGGGGGACGAGGAACCCAGAACGGGAAGTCCCCATAACTTCAACCCCTCACTTATCTGAAATCATGTTCTCTCAATGACCACTGATTGCAGAACCACTTCCTTCGCAGGCCGGTCTTGCCGGCCACGGGGTAGATTTGCGATGCGGTTGGCCACATCCTGACCTTCAATGACCTCACCGAAGATGGTGTGCTTGCCCGTCAGCCAGGCGGTGGGGGCAACGGTGATGAAGAACTGCGAGCCGTTGGTATTCGGGCCGGAGTTAGCCATGGCCAGTTTGCCCGGTTTGTCGAAGTTGTGCGGTGAGCCTCTGGTTTCGTCTTCGAACTGATACCCGGGACCGCCAAAGCCGGTTCCCGCCGGGTCTCCCCCCTGAATCATGAAGTTAGGGATCACGCGATGAAAAATCGTGCCGTCATATAAGCGCTCGGAACCTTTCTTGCCGGTCGTAGGATGCTTCCAGTCGCGCTTTCCCTCAGCGAGATCGGTAAAGTTCTGCACGGTTTTAGGCGCTTCCTTTTCGAACAAACGGCAAACGATCGCGCCCTCGGAAGTGTTGAATGTAGCGTAGGTGCCCGCCGGACGTGGCATGATCTTCAGTCCTTTCTCGGCGAATCCTTTGAGGAAGATCCGCCTGAAACCTTCTTCGAAACGTGGGGAAAACAAGGTGCATGCTGTGTTCGCTCCGGCGTGCCTTATCCATGTCCCGGATTTACCGGAGTCACTCCAACCGAAGCCCCGTTTGGGGGCAAGGCTTTCATCGGCGTCCGACCCATTGGTCCACCCAGTCGTTCACCGTCTTGTACCAGAGCTGGGAATTCTGCGGTTTTAAGACCCAGTGCCCTTCATCGGGGAAGTAGAGCATCTTTGAGGGTACGCCCTGGCGTTGCAGGGTCGTAAAGAGCTGAAAACCTTCGGAGACGTCGAGACGGTAATCGAGCTGCCCGTGGATGACAAGGGTCGGCGTCTTGAAATCGGACGCCGCCAGATGGGGAGACCATTTCCGGTATAGCTCACGGTTGTTGTATGGTGTACCCCTAAACTCCCACTCGTTGAACCACAACTCTTCGGTTGTACCCCAAGCCGATTCGCTGTTAAACATCCCATCGTGGCTGACGATGCATTTGAAGCGGTTGCTATGCCCGAGGATCCAGTTACTCATATATCCGCCGTAGCTCGCGCCGAGCGCGCACTCGCGGTCCTTGTCGATAAACGTATAGTGCTGCTCGGCGTAGTCAAGGCCCTTCATGAGGTCTTCAAACGGGGCACCGCCCCAGTCGCCATTGATGGCATCGGTGAACTTCTGCCCGTAGCCGGTCGATCCATGAAAGTTGATCATGACCGCCACGTATCCATTCGCCGCGAACAACTGGGGATTCCAGCGATAGCTCCAGTCATCGCCCCACGCCCCTTCAGGGCCGCCGTGGATGAGAAACTTCAGCGGATATTTCCTGCCGCGGTCGAAGTTGGGTGGGTACACGAGGATCCCCTCTACGTTATCCCCCTTGGCACCTTTAAACCAGAACGACTCGGCTTTGGACATGCTGATGGCTGATAGAACTTGCTCATTCACCCGAGTGAGCGCCACACCCAGGCTGCAGCTGTCTTTTCCGGTGTCGACGTCTGCGCTCCGCGCAGCGCAACCTGGGCCGCCGGCATTGCTTAGATAGATTTCGTTTGGGGCCACCATCGACATGCGGGTGAAGACCAGCGTCTTGCCCCCTGGCATGACCGATAGGTCATCGTTATACCCACCCACAAGCGCACGCCGGGGGAAGTCGCGCTTGGTCTGATCGCGGGCAGACGCCGGAACGCTTGGAACCGCATAAATAAGCGCATGGCGCTCATGATCTGCGCTGAAGTAGATGGTCTTTGAATCCGGTGCCCAGGCGAAGCTCTCAACCCAGTCGTCGAAGCCCTCTGTCAGCTCCTTACTCTGTCCCGTCTTGCGGTCGTAGAGCATCAGGCGCCAGCGGTCACTCTCGTATCCGGGACGCTGCTGCGCGCGATAGGCAATGTAGCGCCCATCGGGAGAATAGAGCGGCGTCTCATCGGCCGCTTTGTTCCCGGCCGTGATGTTCCGGGTTTTTTGAAGCACCTGATCGGGCGAGGCATCCGCTGGAATGTTCACCGGCACCGTGAACAAATCATTGTTGGTGCTGATCGCTTCCTCCTCCTCGTGATTTGAGGTAAAGCAGAGCTCCTGGCCGTCGGGCGAAAAGGCGTACATGTCCTGCCCGCCTAAATGAAACGGCGGCACGTCGTGGTCGCCAGGGGTGAGGTCGCGGGGCGAAGGCCC
The DNA here is from genome assembly GCA_019241535.1 of Acidobacteriota bacterium. GTDB lineage: Bacteria > Acidobacteriota > Terriglobia > Terriglobales > Acidobacteriaceae > Gp1-AA145. The sequence goes on from JAFAWX010000002.1 coordinate 13,306, forward strand.
GGGCTCTGCCCCAGGGCTCTTGCCGGTCTCGGCGGAAAAGGGAAGCACAAAAAGGTGACTTCGCTTGCTTTCACGGTATCCATTCCAGTGGCGATAGAGAAGATGTTCGAAAATCAGCGCCTTCACCTTCCCATCTTTGGACTCCTCGAGCTTCTGGGCGTTGCAACTCTCGGTCGCGCACTCTGGATAGATGCGGGACACAAACAGCAGGTTTCGCCCGTCGGGGGACCACAGTTCGCCGTCGGCTTCGGTCGCAATGTTTGTAAGCCTCCGCTTCGCGGTCACGGTCCCGGATGCCTCATCAAAGTCCGCAATCCATATTTGCGATCCCTGCTCCTTGGTCGAAACGAACGCAAACCGCTTGCCGTCCGGTGCCCAACGTGGCCGATCTGCATCCTGATCGGAAATGATCTCCCGCTCCGCCCGGTTGTCGCTTACCGGCGAGGATGGGGAGGGGACTGCCACAGGCGGGTTCAGCGGCAGTGGTACGACCCATACGTGCGGCGTTTTGGTGTTAGATTTCAGATCGACGTCGACTGCCGCGAACAATACCCATTTGCCGTCGGGCGAGACCACCGGCTCTTCGACGCGCTTCAGCGCCATCATTTCCTCGAAAGTGAAAGGATGCCTGCTCTCGCCAGCTGAGTACGGCGCGAGCAAAAGCGCGAGAAGCAAATGCGGACAGATACGCATAGACACCTCCGAAGTGTCTCAACAAGAACGGTTCGTCTGGGGGCGCCTAACAGCCGCCCTGCATAGAGGTCAGCCCATGTGGCGTGGGCCGCATTGCCTCACCTGTCTTGGTCCAACTCTAGTCCAGGAGCCTGCTGAATTTGCCACCCGCGATCAGCCCGGCGATCGCTCGAATGTCGGGGTACAGAGCGCGATCGCGTTCAACCCTCGGGCAGACCGAACGAATGATCTCCTGCGCCTTCTGCGCACGCCGGCCGGTTTTGAGCGGGCTGCGGAAATCTAGTGCCTGCACGGCCGCCATCGCCTCAATAGCCAGCACGTTCAGCGTATTCTCGCCAATTCGCCGCATCTTCAGGGCGGCAGTCATGCCCATCGAAACATAATCTTCCTTATTGCCCGAAGTGGTGATGGAATCGACAGAAGCAGGGTGAGCCAGAACTTTGTTCTCGCTTACCAGCGCGGCGGCAGTCACCTGCGGCATCATAAAGCCGGAATTGAGTCCCGCTCCGGGGGCCAGGAATGGCGGCAGGCCCTCATTAAGCGTGGGGTTTACTAGCCGTTCGATGCGACGCTCCGATATTCCCCCCAGCGCACTCACTGCGATCGCCAGGAAATCGAGCGAGAATGCGATCGGCTGGCCGTGAAAATTTCCTCCAGAAAGGACGGCGCCATAGGCGAGTTCCTGTTCCGCCGCGGCAGGCGAAGCTCGGTCCGTCGTCTTGCGATCGGAAAAAACCAGCGGATTGTCCACGGCCGAGTTGGCTTCGGTCTCGAACACCTGCCGGCAGTGGGCGACAGTGTCGCGCACGGCGCCATGGACCTGCGGCATGCAGCGCAATGAGTAGGCATCCTGCACCCGCGCGCATTCCCGGTGTGACTCGCGAATCTGGCTGCCTTCAAGCATACGCCGCAGGTTGAGAGCGGTCTTCAGCTGGCCGGGATGAGGACGTACGCGGTGGATGCGCTCATCGAAAGCGACATCGGTGCCGCGCAGCGCGTCGAGGGTAAGCGAGCCGATGACGTCGGCAGAATCGACCAGCGTCTCGGCTGAGAGGAGCTCCAGAGCTCCGACCGCCAGCATTGCCTGAGTGCCGTTGATGAGCGAGACCGCTTCTTTGGCCTCGAGCACTACAGGGCTGATTTGCGCCTTTCTGAAGGCCTCGGCCGCGGCAACCCGCCTGCGATCCGCATCCACACATTCGCCCTCGCCGATCAATACCAGCGCGAGATGGGCAAGCGGCGCCAGGTCTCCGCTCGCCCCGACGCTGCCCTGGGAGGGTACAATCGGCGTCACCCTGCGGTTCAGCATCTCGCAAAGCACGTCGATGATCCGGGGACGCACGCCGGAATAGCCTTTGGCGAGGGAATTGGCCCGAAGCAGCATCATGGCGCGGGTCTCGGCGACCGAAAGAGGTTCGCCGACACCCACGGCGTGGGACCTCACGAGATTTACCTGCAGCTCGCGGATCTGATCGCTGGCAATGCGAACGTCGCTCAACTTGCCAACCCCGGTGTTGATAGCGTAGGAGATCTGGTTGCTCGAGAGTAACGCCTCGACCACGCCCCGTGCGCCCTCTACGCCTTCGCGTGCGTCGGGGGCCAAAAGCACCGGCCGTCCGTCGAGCGCCACCTCGCGGACGTCCTCGAGCGCGAGGTCGTTGCCGTTGATGTGCAGCGCGTTCATCAATTACCCACAAAACTGCCGCGATCGTCCTTTGGATGCCCCCGAATCTCAGGCTCCGGAGCTTCCTGCGAGTGCCTTGCGGAAGGCCTCCCGGTAGTTTTCCGGGATTTCACGCACTTTCATCTGGGCATCGGTTACCAGATGCACGGTCTCTCCTTCGGCCAGCAGCACCCCGTCGCTGGCTCGCACGAGTTCGTAGGCGAACTGCACCGCCGAATTGCGCACATTCTTCAGGCGCGTACGCACAATGATTTCATCATCATAGCGAGCGGGGGCACGATAGCGGCAGCGCGCATCGACAACCGCGATTGCGCACCCATCGTTCTGCTCCATCTCGCGGTAGGAAAATCCCAGTTGACGCAGGAATTCGACCCGGCCCACCTCGAACCAGACGAAGTGGTTGGCGTGGTAAACGACCCCCATCTGGTCAGTTTCGGCATAGCGTACCCGCAGGCGCACTTCCGATTGGGCGGCGCTCATCGGCCGCTCCATTGGGGTTTGCGTTTTTCAAGAAAGGCAGTGACCCCCTCCCGGAAATCCGCCGTCTCACGGATGGCAGCGTTCTCCGCCAGTGCGAGCGCCATCTGCCCGTCGAGAAACTCAGTCAAAAAACCGTTTAGCAGTTTCTTGGTGGCGCGCATAGAGCTCGGACTGTTTTCGAGAAGTCGCTCGGCAAGCGCGCGCGCTTCTGCCATCAGGTTCTCCGGAGACACCACCCGGCCGACAAGACCCAGACTGTGCGCTTCGGCGGCATCAAAGATCCTTCCGGAGATGAGCAGCTCACGGGCGATCTTCTGCCCCACCTGCCAGACAAGGATCGATGAAACGATTGCGGGCACGAAGCCAACCCGCACTTCCGTGTAACCGAAGCTGGCCTGGGGCACGGCCAAAGTGAAATCGCACATGGTGGCCAGCCCGGTGCCTCCGGCGATGGCGGCGCCGTTGACGGCGGCGATTGTGGGACGCGGAAACTGATACAGGCGGCGGAAGAGATGCATCATTTTTCGCGAGTCTTCCAGATGTTCGGCGCTCGATTTGCCCACCAGAGAGCGTAGTTCGTCAAGATCCATTCCGGCGCTGAAGGCCTTGCCGCCGCCGGTAACAATCAGCACCTGAGCGTCGGATTGCTCGATTTCATCGAGGGCGGCAAGGATCTCCGCGAGCATTTGGAAGCTGAGAGCGTTACGTTTCTCCGGGCGATTGAAGGTGATGGTGGCGATGCGCGCCTCGCGCGCGAATTGGATGGTTTCAAAAGGCATGCCGCGGAAAACAGGAAATTATACGCGGAGATCGATCGTCGCCGCTTGGCGGTCAGGAGCGACGCCACTACATCAATTTTCTGCGCACCATGTCCAGAGCCTGTTGCGAGGCAAACCAGCGCACGCGGGCGCGGTCGCCGGCAAAGTTGCGCTTGACAACCTGGGTTCCATGTTCGCCTGCTAAGGCGTGAAAGACCAGGCCGACGGGCTTTTCCGCCGTTCCCCCGGTTGGCCCTGCAACCCCGGTGATGCCCAATCCCAGGGTGCAGCCGCAACGCTTGCGTATGCCTTCGGCAAGCGCCCGCGCCACCGGTTCGCTGACGGCGCCGTAGACGTCGATCACATCCGCGGGCACGTCTGCCAGGTGGGTTTTCAGCGCATCGGAGTAGACCACCGCACCACCTATGAATGAGCGCGAGCTGCCGGTGATCGAAGTCAGGCGTTCGGCGACCAGTCCGCCCGTACAGGATTCCGCAACGGCAATGGTGGCATTACGCATCTGCAGGTAGTAATTCACGATCTGCTCAAGGGAGTCGCCGTTATCGGAGTAAACATAGTCTCCGAGTTCGCCTTCGATGTCCCCCACCAGTTTATCCAGCCGCTCTTCGGCAGCCTCGGCCGACTGTGTCCGCGTGCTCACATGTAGTTGAATCTCTCCCGGAACTGCCAGAATCGTCGTGCTTACATCGGGGTAGCGCTTGTAAATGGGAGCAACCCTTGCATCGCAAGCCGATTCTCCCATGCCGGTAATCTTGAGTACGCGGCTGGCAAGCACCTGTTTGGGAACCCGGGCGCGCAGCCGTTCAAGAACCGAACTTTCAAAGAGACTTTTCAGCTCATGCGGCGGTCCAGGGAGAAGAACGATGATTTTCTCCTCCCCATTCGCCTTCCCGCTGATCCATTGGCCAGGCGCCGTCCCCTGATCATTCCGCAGCACCGTCGCACCATTGATCACGTCCGCCTGCTTGGCATTATTGGCCGACATTTTCCAGCCACGCTCGGCAAAGCGCCGCTCGATCGACTCGAGGATCTCGGCATCCCGTCTCAGCCCTAGCCCAAGGGTTTCAGCTACAGCTTCGCGGGTAAGGTCATCCTCGGTCGGCCCTAGGCCACCGCTGAAAAAAAGCACATCGGCGCGCGACAGGGCAGTCGAGGTCACCCGAACAATGTCCCTAAGCCTGTCGCCGACGATGGTCTTGAACTCCACCTCCACACCCAGACTATTCAGTTGGGCAGTGAGGTAGAGGGAGTTCGTGTCTTGCCGGAAGGGTGTCAGGAGTTCCGAGCCTACGGCAATGATCTCGGCAATCACGCTCTGCAGTTTAAATGAAAGGAGGTCTAAGACGGGTCGAGCAGCGGCAGGCCGGCTATGTCCCAGGCCAGGTGATGAATCGCGTTGGTGCTGGCGAGGACGGCGCTGCGCCCGGGAGCAAAAGCCAATCCCACCAAACCAGGACCGGCCACCACCAGCGCCGCTTTGCCCTCGGGACTTATCCTGACGATCCCTCGTTTCCCGCCCAGTGATGCGCCGATGTAAAGGTTCTCGTCCTTATCGAATGCCAAGCCCTGGGGTCGCCCCAAGCCGCGGTAGAAGACCGACACCGCACCGTGCGGGTCTATTTTGTAAACGCAGTCGAAGCTGGAGGCGGTAGGACCGGTGACAAACAGGTCGCCGCGGGGCCCGAATGCCAGGTGGTAGGCCGAAACGCTGGGCTCAAGGGTAGCAAAGACGAAGATCTGCCGGTCGCGGGCAATTTTGAAGACGGTTCCGCTGCGGTCGCCAACGTACAAATTCTCCGCGGGATCGAAGGCGATTCCCGTAGCCACACCCATGCCTTCGGCATAGGAGGACATAGTTCCGTTCGAGGCCACGCGGTAAACGGTGCCGTCAAACCGGGAAGAGACATACATCTGACCGCTGCGGTCAAAAGCTATGGAGGTGGCGTTCATCAGATCGGTAAGGAATGGCTTCACGTTGTAGTTGGTATCGATCTTGAAGATGGCGACGGGAACCTTCTGACCACGTGAACCGGAAAACGTGACATAGATATTCCCTTCGGGATCGAGCGCAGGATTGCTGACGGGATGCAGGTTTTCTGCAATCAGCGCCGCCACTTTTACCGGCTGCGCATTGCTGGAGTTTCCATTGGTTGAGACCACGACCGGCCCGGACGCTGCGCCATTAGGAACGCGCGCCACGACGAAATCATCGGCGCTGATGATCACCGGAGCTTCGATTTCGCCGAAGCGTACGCGCGGACGGCGTAGTTCAGCAGGGCGAAAGCCCCGGCCGACAATTCGCACTTCACCGCCAGGGAGCGCCGCCGCCGGGGATACCCCTTCTATGTGCGGATTTCCATTTACATTTTTCTTACCTAAAAGACGGTTGGAAATGGCCATGGAATTTATCAGCAATGAGACTTAATGAGACTTATGGTGAAAGAAGCCTAAAATGCAAAAGAAGTTGCATGCCCAGCATGGCATATAACCCGGCGGCGACGTCGTCGGCGACGATCCCCGCTCCTTCAGGCAGCCTTTCCAGTTGTTGGACCGGAGGCGGTTTCAGAATATCGAATCCACGAAAGAGTATAAAGCCGGCTAGCAGGGTTTTCCATGATGGCGGCGCCAGGAGCAACGCAATCCACTGCCCGGCAACTTCGTCGATGACCACATATTGAGGATCCTTTAAACCCGAAGCCCTGGCGACGCGAGTTGCTGCGGGAATGCCGATGGCCACTGCAAGTACAGCGAGAAAAGCCAGAAGTCCTTTCACCAAAAAGATGGGCATGCTACGGGTAATAGCCACCCAGATCAGAATTGCGGCGAGCGATGCCCAGGTGCCCGGCCCGGGGCGTAGGCGGCCGATGCCGAAGAAGGTTGCGATCAGAGATGCCCAAAGCGGGGCGGCGGGGCGAGGAACCCCAGCCACTTGGAGGTCATTCTTCATCGTGCCGATCCGAAGGAGAGGGGCGAGGCGCATCGTCGGATATGTCTCGGAGCGGAGACGATATGACATACTCGCCGCTCGCCCACTTGCCAAGATCTACGAGCCGACAGCGATCGCTGCAAAAGGGGAAGTCCTCGTGGGTGTTTTCAACCGGTTTCTTGCACACCGGGCACTTTACCCTCATTTGGCGCTTGGCACGCACTCATCAATTGTAGATGGAAACGCGTTTGCGATGCGGGTGTGTCGACGTGTGAAAAAGCAGACAGTGCCCGAATTCTG
>JAFAWX010000271.1 GCA_019241535.1 Acidobacteriota bacterium
GCAGCCTACGCCCGGAAGAGAACACGGTCGCCTGAAGCGTGCTGATCGGATCAAAGGAAATAGTCGGGAAGTACTCAAACGGAGCCGCGCCTGGCTGCCAGATATTCAATTGCTGAATCATGAATCAGTCAGTGGCTCTGCGCGGTCAACAAAGGAGGGCTGCGTTTTGCAAGGTTAGCTCCTGTCTGTCAAGGACATCGCCAGCTCGCCAGCCCAGAACCTCCAAATGCGTGCTTGAGTCGTCTTTGTGGAACTGATGGAAGGAAGGCGCCGGATTTCTGCTCTTGAGTGCAAATATTTACGCAATAATTCATACTCCCAACATCATGGCCATTTCCTCGCAGACGGCGTCCCCCAAATTGGTTCGCGAGTTGGGCTTCAGCCATGCTGTGTCAATCGTCATCGGGGTGGTGATCGGTAGCGGCATCTTTCTGGTTCCGGCCGAAATGATCCAGGCCGCTGGATCCGTACGCTTGGTTTTCCTGGCATGGATAGTCGGTGGCATATTCTCCTTTTTTGGGGCGGTTACTTACGCGGAGCTCGGGGCGATGAAACCCGAGGCGGGGGGAGAGTACGTTTACATTCGGGACGCCTATGGACCGCTCGCGGGTTTTCTCTGCGGCTGGACATGGACGGTCGTGGTCAAGCCGGCTTCGCTTGCTGCCATTGCCACGGGAATCGTGCGCATCCTCGCAAGTTTTTCAGCCTTCTCGTTCTTTTCTGCCCACCCCGCAGCTCTTCCCCTCACCTGGGGACAATCGGTGGCTATTGTTTTCGTGGCCTTTGTTTCAGGCGTGAACTACATAGGCATACGCCGCGCGGGCAACTTCCAGCTGGCCATGACGGTCCTGAAGATCTCGCTCATCGTGGTGATTGCGGCATTGGCTTTTACCTCGCCAGGAAGCTGGTCGCATTTTGTCCAGGCATATGCCGGCGGGAAGGGGGGCATCGCGGGTTTTGTGGCCGCCGTGGTCGCGGCGCTTTGGGCCTATGACGGCTGGAGCGATCTCAACATGGTGGCCGAAGAGGTCCGCTCGCCGGAGAAAAACATACCTCGGGCGCTCATCGCCGGGCTGCTGGCAATTGCCACCCTCTACATCCTGGTGAACGGTGCGGTCGAATTCGCGCTGCCCCCGGTCGAAGTAGCAACCGCGTTGTCGCCCATGTCGGACGCGGTCAAAGGTTCCATCCTCGGGGCAGCGGGTGCCGTTTTGGTTTCGGGCGCCATGGTTCTTTCGCTTACTGCCTCGCTTAACGGCGTTGCCATGAGCGGCGCCCGCATGGCGTTTGCGCTGGCGCGGGATGGAAACTTCTTTCGCGCTCTGGCCGAAGTTCACCCGCGCTTTCGCACACCGCACGTCGCCATTGTTGTGCAGGCGATTCTGGCGGCCTTAGCTCTGTTGATAGGAAGTAATTTTCGCCAGCTCTTTACTCTGGCACTTTTTTCCGAGTGGCTGTCTTACGTAGCCGCAAGCAGCGCCCTTTTCGTGTTCCGCGCCAGTGCGGGCAGTCAGAAGCAACCGCCCCGGAGATTCTGGGCATATCCGCTGGCGCCGGCGCTGTTCATATCGGCCTCGGCGGCTCTCCTCTACTACACCTTTATGAGTAACCTGCGCTATTCAACTCTGGGCAGCCTGGTCATTCTGGCTGGAATCCCGGTTTATTTCGCCTTCCGCATGCGCCGCAAATCGCTGCCCGAGGAGTCATGACGGCTGATCCTCAGCCGATGGCAATTACCTGAGTACACGCCCCGCGGGGACATTTACCTCCGGGTGCTTTTGCCCTAGGGTAGAAACTCGCTCTGTCTCCCTCCCGGCGCGAGTATTCCGTGGAGCAGGAAAATGTCGCCGCACGCAATTCTTAGTATCGGGCTTTTGCCCGAAAAAAGACTCGATTGGCGCAAGTTTGTGCTCGGCTACGCCGTGCTGTTGCTCGCTCTCTCGTTCCTTGCCGTGGCGCACCTGATCTGGCCCGACCGCATCAGCACCCTGGCGAACTATACTGTAACCGAGATCATCCGAGGCCCGCAGCGGGCGCGGGAGAAGTTGCAGGCCCGGACGAAACCGCGACCGGTGCCCAAGGCAAACGCGGAGGCGTCAAGGCTTATGGTCTTCAAAGAACCGCCTCGGCCCAGGGTGCAGGAGGCAAAGATCGAGCCTCCAAAGATCCGGCCGTCCGGTTTTGACGCCCCTAAACTTCTGCCCCTCCCTAGTGCAATGCCGGCCAGGCTGGTTCATACTGGTTCTTTCGCCAGCTCCGTGGTTGCTGCGGTGAACGCTCCCATCCAGAAGGTGCAGACCGGGGGCTTTGGAGATCCGAACGGACTGTCCGGGCAGGGCAGGCAGGGAGCGAAACTAGCGGCAACCCAGCTGGGATCGTTCGACCTGCCCGAAGGTCTTGGAACCGGTAATGGTACTGGTGGGGCGAGAGGAAGCCGGGGGACAATCGCCAGTGCCGGATTCGGCAGCGGCTTTGCCCAACCCGGGCAGGGCGGTTCAAAGCATGCCCTGGGTCACATTCAAGAGGCGGGTTTTGCCGCCGAGCAAATCGCCAGCAATCCCGCACGCCGCAATCTGGAGAGCGTGGCCGCTGCCACCCAACCGGTCGAGATCCTCGACAAGCCGAGACCCGTCTACAGCGAGGAAGCACGAAAACTAAACCTCGAGGGAGAGGTTCTTCTTGAAGTGATGTTCGGGGCTGATGGTGAGTTGCGGGTTAACCGTGTGGTTCGCGGCCTTGGCCACGGCCTGGATGAAGCCGCAGTCACGGCTACCAACCACATTCGGTTCAAGCCCGCTCAGCGCAATGGTACGGCTATCAATTCAACCGCAATCGTCCATGTGGTTTTTCAACTAGCTTCTTAGCATCGAGGAAAGGGGCACACAGGTTATGAAATGGTGGGGTTGGCTTTTGAGTGTTTCGTTATGTTTTCCGCTCGGCGCGGGTGCGCAGCAGCGGTCGCCGCGCAGTTCCCGGGTGGCCGCAGTCCAGCCGACTTCGGCAACTGCGGACCTTGCCGTGGCGCAGCTGGCCGAGAACGTTCCCGTGATCGATCAGGTGATCAACCAGGTTATTGTGCGTGAACACGCGCTGATCAATTTCCTGAGGACCCGGACGCCGCTGGTTGAAACCTATCTGCAGGATCTGGCACCAGACCCGAAGCTTGGGGCAGTGCCAAAAGAAGATCACTATTTTCTCGGCCGGCTGGATATGAGCAGCGATGCCATTGAGCATCGCGACTATCTGACGAAACAGACCAGCCTCGAGCGATCGCTGCTGGGCGGCGCCAGCAAGATGTTCCGCTTGCAGTACCAGCCCATGGGCTTTTCCTGGATGATTTTTGCCGACCGCGAGAACTTCGACCGTAATCATTACGATTTCAAACTGGTTCGCCGGGAGTTCCTGGGCGAAACCAGATGCCTGGTTTTCGATGTCAAGCCCAAGGAGGGCGCGGGCAAAGGATTGTTTCTGGGGCGCATATGGGTAGAGGATCAGGACTACAACGTGGTTCGCCTGAACGGCACCTATGTGCCCCGGCCGAAAAACGCGTTCTTCTTCCATATGGACAGCTGGCGGCTTAACTTGGTACCGGGATACTGGGTGCCGGCCTACGTTTATAGCGAGGAGGGGGATTTCAGCTACGGCTCGCATGACAAGCTGGCTTTTAAGGCACAATCCCGCTTCTGGGGCTACGACCTGAACAAGACCACTCGCGAGGACGAGCTTACGCAATTGAAGATCGACAGTGCCCGCGATCAAAGCCAGCAGGCGCAGGACGCATCCCCGCTCGAGGCGCAGCGGCAATGGCAGCAGCAGGCAGAAGACAATGTGATCGAGCGCCTGCAGGAGGCCGGACTGCTTTCACCGCCGGGAGACGTGGACAAAGTCCTGCAGACGGTAGTCAACAATATTGTGGTCACCAATAACATCGATCTGCTGCGCCCGGTGCGCACGCGGGTCATGCTAACCGCGCCGCTTGAGACCTTCAGCGTGGGTAATACTATCGTGATCAGTCGCGGCCTGATTGATACCCTTCCCGACGAGGCGAGCCTCGCGGCCATGCTGGCCCATGAACTCGCCCATATCGTGCTCGGGCACAATCTGGGCAGCAAATTCGCCTTTAGCGACCGCACACTATTTTCCGATGAATCGACCTACCAGAACCTGGGCTTTCGCCACATTCCAGAGGAGGAATCGGCGGCCGACCAAAAGGCCATCGAGCTGCTCCAGAAATCGCCATATGGAGAGAAGCTGAACTCTGCGGGTCTCTATTTGAAGCAGCTCCAGGCCAGGGCCACCATGCTTCCCGCGCTTTCAACTGCGCACCTCGGCAATAACCTGGTCGATGAAAAAGGCCAGGTAATTCGGCTGGCTGGCCTGATGGCTTCGGCTCCCAACCTGGACGAGAACAAGCTCGACCAAGTGGCGGCACTTCCTTTAGGCGGGCGGATCAAAGTCGACCCCTGGCACGACAGGGTGGAGATGATCAAGGCTGCTCCGGTCGCCATCACGTCCGTTCGTGACAAAATGCCGTTTGAAGTCACGCCTTTCTTCCCCCGGCTTACAAGACTGGGAACCGGTGCGGCCGAAGGCACAGCTGCCCAGAGCGCCAAGGCAGGAAACTAGTTTCAGGCGCGTGCCTGCGCGTACCCTCGCTTTCGGATCCGGCCCGAGGCGCAGGCGAAGTTCGCTTATTACACGAGCTCCAGCTAAGCTCTGGAGCTCGAAGGGCCATGCCTCGCTTGATCTCCAGATCGCTCCCACTTCACGTTCACATATCTCTCACCAAAGATTCACGGA
>JAFAWX010000302.1 GCA_019241535.1 Acidobacteriota bacterium
CTCGGCACAGACACTGAAATTCACGCAAAGCAGCCAAGCCGGCATAAACAGCCGCTGGCATGCCGATCTCAACAAGGATGGACTCGAGGACCAAGTCCTGGGTACACACGACGGCTTCGCGGTTCAGCTTTCGACCGGCAACGGCACCTATGCGCCAGCCGTCGACTATGCGCTGCCGGATGGACCGGCGGTCGATCTGGCGATCGGCAATTTTTTGAGCAGTAGCGGCGACATCGTCGTGGTAAACGGCTCGAAAAACATCTATGTTTTCCTGAACCACGGTAACGGCACGTATCAACTTCAACCAGTCATCTCTGCAGCGGACGGGGTCTGGAGCGTTGTCGCCGGTGATTTCAATCACGATGGCAATATGGACATCGCTTACGGCACCTTAAGCAACAATCAGATTCATGTCTTGTTCGGACCCATCCGGAATGGCGCCTTTGCGGTCGGCCCGGTGACTACGGTCCCCGACGCTGGCACTTTGCCCTCGGGCGCCGGGTTGACGGTAGGCGATTTCGACGGCGATGGCAAAGCGGATTTACTGGCTCAGTCCTGCACTCCGAATTGTCAGGCACATGTTTATTACGGTGACGGCACGGGCCATTTCCCCACGCAGGTCGGGGCAGGCAGCGGGGTTCCGCTTGGGCACCTGCGAGTGTTTGACCTGAATGGCGATGCCAAATCGGATCTTGTCGGGCTGCCATTCACAGAAAATTCGGTCGGCGGATTCACCCTGTACAAATACATTCAAGTTTTCTATGGCAACTCCGCACGCACCTGGTCTGAGACCCGGATTGCCGCCCGCGCCTGCACTGCCGGCGAGCAGCATGACAATTTGACCGTAGCTGATTTTAACGGTGACGGCATTCCTGACCTTGCCTTTGAAGAAGCCGCAACCTGCAACAATCCTACTTCGCTGCAGGTCATCACCGGCAAAGGCGCCGGCGCCTTTAATCCGGAGCAGACACTTTTTCAATCCGCGCTGCTCTTCTTTCGTCCTGAAGCTATACGCGCGGCGTTGAACACCAGACCAGACCTCGAGCTCACCAGTTGCACCAGCTCAGGGTGCCAGGCTTTCAACATTGATGTGTTCCTCAACATGACAAGCGCTGCTTTTCCATCCTGTAATCCGCCGAACGGATTCATCGGGATTACCGTCTGCGGTCCCGCTCCTGGCAGCACCGTGAGCTCCCCTGTCAGCTTCCATGTAGGCGCCGCCGGGCAGACCAACATGCGTAAAGTCGAGGTCTGGGTCGATGGACATAAGCTGGGCGAGCAGTTTACTCACGCATTTTCAAAATATGCCTTTTTCGATCGGAGTTTTCCCCTGGCCGCGGGTGGTCACAATGTCACCGTGTTTGCCGCCGGCTGGGATAATTGGCTGGAGAAGAGTTCCTTCCGCATAAACGTGAAATGAGGGCCAGAACCTCGGGTTAGCGAGCGAAGACAAAGTCTTTTCGCTTCAACGCCAGGATTTCTCCGGGGGGATCAGGCCTGGTTCACGGCGCCCGGCTCGCCCCCCTATGGCGGAAGCACCTTGTGTACTGATTCCTGAAACGAACCCGACCGGACCTCACCGACTGTCAGCTGCCCGCGGGGAAGCGAGATTCCAAATGGCTAGCCGATCCCGAGTTCATCGGCAGCTTCCAGTGAACTCCCGCAGCTACGGCAGATAACGGCACCGCAATCTCCGCACCGAAGCGGGTCAGAGACTTCGCGCGCGCATTTCGGGCAGTAGAGGAGTTCTGGACGGCCGGCCGGTTCTGCAGACATAGGGAGAAAATTTAACACAGCCAATCAGAACGTTTCGGCGCATACCTTACTAGCCAACCGTTTTGCTGAGGGTTTCGCAAATCTTGGCCGTCAGTTCAGTGGGCGTAAAAGGCTTCTGCAGAAAAGCGGCATCCCCGCCGAGATCCTCAAGATCCTCGTTCGAATATCCAGACATGTATAAGACGCGTACCTGCGGCCAGCGTGCTCTTACCAGTTGGACCAGCTCCGGCCCACTGACTCCGGGCATGACAATATCCGTTAACAATAAGTCGATCTTGCCGTCGTAATTGGCAACCAGGGAAGGCAGTTCTTCGGGGCGAGCGGCGGTCACGACTTCGTAGCCCGCCTGCCTGAGAATGGTTTCACCCAGCTCGCGCAAGAGCTCCTCGTCTTCCGCCAGGAGAATTGTTCCCGGATTGCGCGTATTTGTTCCGGCCATTGGCGTTTGGGTAGATCCCCGCGATACTGCGGGGAAAGCGGCGTTTTGTTAGTGTAGCATTGCACTAGAAATTGTGCTGTTTTCTGCCTGTCCGAACCCTCAGAAGTTCGTAGGCGGCAGTAACCGCCGTAGACGGTTACCTGGAGCTCAGTGCAGGGCGTGGTTGTTTCTTCTACCCTGGCGAAGAGGTTCCCGTTCTGTCGACGGGCGAGAAAGCCATGGCCGACCGCATCCCGGAACTACGATTCGGCATCCAACTCCGCCGGGGAATCTATGTAGTCGCCGCCCTGGGGATCGACCGAACCGGAGGAAACAAATGGAGAATTGGAAGCGTGCCGTGCTTGCAGGTTCTGCCGGGTTGAGCGTGATCTTTCTTCTGAAAGGCAGCCGCCTCGGCGGCCTAATTTTCGGCGGTGTCGCGCTGGCTACCCTGGCATCGGAATACCCGGAAAAATTTGCCGAGATTCGTGCCAAGCTGCCCGATTATGTCGAGCGCGGCACAAATTTTCTCGAGGTGGTGTCCCGGGTGGGCGAGCGCCTGGCCGAGGTAGCCGAGAGTCGCGGCCCGGCCTGGTACGAAGCCCTGGCTCGACAGCTCGTGCGCTAATTCATCGCCGGACCTTGGTCGCCGCCTGCGGCAGCTCCGTTTGCGGATGCTACATTAGTCTGTCATGGCGGCACCTGATTCGCTCCTGGTTCGTGCCTGCAAGGGCTTGCCCGTCGATCGCACGCCGGTTTGGTTCATGCGCCAGGCCGGGCGCTACATGCCCGAGTACCGCGCCATCCGTAGGCGCCACTCTCTGCTGACAATCTGCAAAACTCCGGATCTGGCGGCTGAAGTCACGATCACGGCGGCTGAAATTCTCCCCGTGGATGCGGCCATCATTTTTGCCGACCTGCTTTTACCTCTTGAGGTCATGGGCCTGCCGCTTTACTTCTCTTCCGGCGAGGGCCCGGTCATCGAGCGTCCGGTTCGGGACCGAGAGGACATCGATCGATTACGCACCGATTCCGCCTCGGATCTGGCCTACACGGCAGAGGCCGTCAGCCTGGTGGCACGGCACTTCGGGGAAAGACTCCCCGTCATCGGCTTTTGCGGCGCTCCCTTTACGCTCGCCAGTTACACCATTGAAGGCGGAGCTTCCAGGCACTTCATCCATACCAAACAGATGATGTATTCACGGCCAGCCGACTTCGACGTGCTGCTGGGGAAACTGGTTAGCGTCGCCGCCGACTATGCCGCCCAACAGGTGGCGGCCGGAGCTGACGTCATTCAGGTATTCGACAGCTGGGTGGGATGTTTGTCGCTGGAAGACTATCGGGGACGGGTGCTTGGGCGAACTCGCGAGCTGGTGGAGCGGATAAAAACCACGGGGGTTCCGGTGATCTACTTCGGTACCGGCACCTGCTCCCTGCTGGCGGCAATGAAGGAGACCGGCGCCGAGGTGATTGGCCTTGATTGGCGGGTTCCGCTGGATGAAGGATGGGCGAAGCTTGGCGATGCCGGTGGGGTTCAGGGAAATCTCGATCCGGTTGTGCTGTTTGCCCATGTGTCGGAGGTACAAACCCGCGCCCAGGAGATTCTGGACCGTGCCGCCGGGCGCCGTGGCCATATCTTTAATCTCGGCCATGGCATCCTGCCGGAGACTCCAGTCGAAAATGTCAAGGCGCTTGCCTCCTATGTGCAGGAGCACTCGCCGCAGAACGCTTTTTAAACGCCTATGATCGAGCCCGGCAAACCGGGGCCGGTAGCCATCCTGCTACTTGCCCATGGCACTCCCGACACGGTCGATGAAGTACCCGACTTTCTTCTGCGGGTTACCGGAGGACGTATGCTTGCCCCCGATGCGATCGAGGCGGTAAAGCACCGTTACCGCACGATCGGTCGTTCGCCGCTCACCGACATCACCCGCAAACAAGCCAAAGAACTCTCTGACAGGCTGGGCATGCCGGTCTATGTAGGAATGAGGAACTGGCATCCTTTCATTTCCGAGACTCTCACCGCCATGCTTGCCGACCGTGTCGAGCGCGCCGTGGTGATCTGCATGGCCCCGCAAAATTCACGGACCAGTGTCGGCCTCTATCGCCTTTCCTTGCGGCATGCCGATCCCTCGCTGAGTTTCGATTTTGTCGAGTCCTGGCATGATCACCCGCTGCTCATTCAAGCTTTCGCCGAAAAGCTGCGAGCAGGCCGCAAACGGGCGCGAGACGATTCAGGTTGGGAGCCGGCGGTCATCTTCACCGCGCACAGCGTGCCGCAACGCACAATAGTTGAGGGGGATCCCTACGAGTGCGAGGCCCGGCGCACGGCCGAACTGGTGGCCTTGGCCGCCGGGCTTCGGCCAGCCGAGTGGCGGTTTGCCTTCCAGAGCCAGGGCATTTCCCGTGGCCCATGGCTTGGTCCGACGGTCGAAGAGACAATCGTTGAACTCAAGCGCAACGGCCAGTCTGGGGTTTTCATTCAGCCGATTGGGTTTGTCTCCGACCACGTCGAGGTGCTCTACGATATAGACATTGCCTTCAGGCAATTTGCCGAAAGCGTAGGTCTCAGGCTGTGGCGGGCCGAATCGCTCAACGATTCCCCCCGACTGATCTCTGCCTTGGCGGAGCTTGTGCACTCTCGCCTGCCTCTGACCACGGGGACAGAATCGGGATGAGACGGATTGCTATCGTCGGTGGCGGGATTTCGGGATTATCGGCTGCCTTTGAGCTCGAGCGCCAGCGACGGGAGGGGGCGCCGGTTGAATACGTCCTGTTTGAATCGAGCAGCCGTTTCGGCGGGGTAATCAAGACCGAACGCGTCGATGACTGCATTGTCGAGGCGGGGGCGGATTCGTTCCTGACGGAAAAACCATGGGCGGCAGATCTGTGCCGCGAGCTGGGCCTAGAGGACCAATTCATTGGCTCAAAGGATCACCAAAAGACCAGCTTCATCCTGGTGAATGGCCGCCTGCGGCCGATTCCCGATGGTCTGGTTTTTATGATTCCGACGAAGCTTCGAGCCGTTTTTTTTTCTCCACTCTTTTCCTGGAGGACAAAGCTGAAGATTCTCCGCGAGTGGTTCGATCCCCCGCCCGCCGCCGGTGCGGACGCGACGGTGGCGGATTTTATCGAGCGTCACTACGGACCGGAGATGGTAGAGCGGGTTGCCGATCCGCTGCTGGCCGGGATCTACGGGGCTTCGGCACGCGAGCTCAGCGTTGCAGCAGTTCTGCCGCGGCTCGTTGACATGGCGGGGAAGTACGGCAGCCTGGGCCGGGCGATGGCCGCCATGCGGGCTTCGATTGCAGGGAATCAGCGACCGCTTTTCACTTCGCTGAGGCAGGGCATGGAACAGATGGTCGATCGGCTGCTCGCTCAAATTCCCGCCGGCGCCTGCCGCCGTCCCGGTACTCGCGTCGAAGCCGTAGGGCGTGAATCGCTGAAGTGGCAGGTGCGGAACGCGGGCAGAACCGAGGAATTCGATGCGGTGATCGTCGCGACCCCGGCCCCAGGCGCCGCCGAGCTGCTGAAAACGATCGCGCCATTGGCTGGCGAGTTATGCACCATCGGATATAGCTCCTCGATGATGGCCGTACTGGGCTGGGAAGAGGCGGTACGGAGGGTCATACCCGGCGGTTTCGGTTTTTTGGTGCCCCGCGGGGAAAAGCTTCGGATTCGCGCGGTTACCTTCGTCCACAATAAGTTCCCTGAGCGCGCGCCCCCGGACCGGGCCCTGATCCGCTGTTTTTTGGGCGGAAGCGGCGACGAAGCCATCCTCGACAGCTCCGAGGATGAAATTCGTACACTGATCTGCCGCGAGCTTGAACAGATGCTGGGCATCGCCCAAAAGCCCTTGTTCCTGCGAATCTACCGCT
This sequence comes from Acidobacteriota bacterium, assembly GCA_019241535.1. GTDB lineage: Bacteria > Acidobacteriota > Terriglobia > Terriglobales > Acidobacteriaceae > Gp1-AA145. The sequence goes on from JAFAWX010000302.1 coordinate 6,073, forward strand.
GGAAGAAGGTGATGGCGCGATACGGACTCGGGCACCGAGCCCGAATCGAACGTATCAACCACCACCTGCGGAGTCTGCCGGGTCTCGCACTGGCCGGAAACGCCTACGATGGAATCGGGGTGCCGGATTGCGTTCGTTCAGGATCCGGGGCAGCAAAGAGAGTCCTGGCTGAGCTGGCCCTGGTACCCGCAGAGCCCGCCTGCCGGAGCGAATTCCCGGAGACCGCGCTTTAAAGAGGCGTTCGGAATGGGGCCACGGCGGGTTCGAGCGACTGCTGATGCGCCGCGGCGCATGAGGTCTCTCATGAGATTCGCTCTTCTTTGTACAGGCGAGATATGTTCCTGACCGTGAAACTTACGAGCATTGCTCCCATGGTGGCGACTGCGGGCACGCCGCCAACATCGAACAATCGATAGTGCCCGGCGAGGACTCGCGGCCACCTCAGCGCCGCGAAACTGCCGGCAATCAGGGCGAGTCGCACCTCGGTGGGCCCGAAGCTCCAGAACGAGAGGCGGAACTCGCCCAGGGTATACGTCGCCAGATAAGACTGGATCGAGAGCAGAAGAAAAAGGACTAAAAGAGATAGCGAGATGAACGGGCTGACGTAGCCCGAGAGCGCCAGCCCTCCCATCAACGCCACCGCTCCCAGGCTGTCAAGCATGTGGTCGACATAAAATCCGTACCGGGGTCGCTCGATCTCGCGAGTGCGAGCGAGCGTGCCATCCAGGCTGTCGCCCAGCCAGTTCAGACACAGGAAAAAGGCGGCCGCAAAAAGCCATTGCTTCTCGACTCTGGCAAGCGCATAGCTCAGGCCAGCCAGTAGGTGGGCGGCAAAACCAAGGATCGTCAAGTGGTCAGAGTTTATCCAGGCGGGCGTGCGTCTGGCGAGCGAGACCAGCAGCCGCCGCTCGCCGGAGGCCAGAAAGCTTTCTTGTCGGCGAGACGCTGAACGGAATCCGGATACCTCGAGATTTTGAGCGGATGTTGCCATAGGACCTCCCGCGTCGCTATAACCCTCAGGCTCTTTCCTGAAACTGGCAAGCAACACCTTCTCAATTGGGCAACAATTGGCGGTCAACCTCTAAAGCATTCAGTTTGAGACGGATTCCGACCGAGAGCTCTTAGTTTGAAAGGACTGCCGAGGAGCTGCAGATCACCCTGAAGATAGTTATTTGCTCAGAAGAGATGGAAATTGATGGGCGGCGCCGTTCAGAGTGAGGCAGCGGCTTGCTCTATGGCCGATGCAAGTTCCTGGCATGCCCAGTCTATCTGTTCAGCGGAACTGACGGCGGGAGGGGCGATCAGGACATGGTCGCCCGAGTCGCCTTCTACACAGCCCTGGACAGGGTAGACGAGCAGTCCGCGTTCGAGCGCCGTCTGAGCGACCAGGCCGCAAAAATTCGCGGATTGGGGAAACGGGGATTTTCGCTGCGTATCGGAGACGAATTCTACGGCCCAGAGCAGGCCAATGCCACGCACATCGCCAACCGTTCTCAGCGGGCGCAGCGCGGAAAGGCTTGTCTTCAGCTTCGCGGCTAGAGTCCCTTCATGGTCGGAATTGGCCGCGGAAACCAGTTGCAGCGCGCGGGAGTAAGACAGGGCGGATTGCCCGGCGGCCAGCGAAATGGGATGGGAACTGTAAGTAAAGCCGTGAATAAAGGCTCCCGAGCCGTAGGCGATGGCCTCGACAACTTTCTCGGACACAATTACTGCGCCCAGGGGAGCGTACCCGCTCGACAGCCCCTTGGCGGCAACCAGGATGTCAGGACGAACCCCCCAGTGATCGACCGCAAAATTGCGGCCGGTACGGCCCATTCCCGTCATTACTTCGTCGGCGACAAGCAGCACGTCTTCCCGGCGGCAGATTTCAGCCACTTTCTCCAGGTATCCGGGTGGCGGCACGACCGCGCCCAGGGTCGCCCCGCTAACCGGCTCGAGAATCACGGCGGCGACACGGTTCTCGGCCGCGGCAATGGCTGCCTCGATTTCCTGAGCATATCGCTGCCCGCATTCCCGGCAGCTGTCCGTGCACTCGTAGGCGCAACGGTAACAATAGGGCGTCTGCACGCTGGTGAACTCCCGCACCATGGGACGGTAGATTTCCCGGCGCCGCTTGTTGCGGGAAACCGCAACCGCGCCCAGGGTCGCGCCGTGATAGCTCTGGTTGCGGCTGATGATCTGTGACCGCCCGAAGTTCCCTACTTCTACCTGGTACTGCCGCGCCAGCTTAAGCGCGGCTTCGACGGCTTCCGACCCGCCACAGGCGAAGTAGACGGCTCCTCCGCGAAAGCCCTCCCCGGCAAATTCCAGCAGCTCCTCGGCGTATTGTTCGGCAATGGGGGTTGTGAACTGGCTGCCATGGACGAACTCCAAGGATCGGGCCTGCCGGGTCATGGCTGACACGATCTCGGAGACGCCATGTCCGACAAAGTTGACGGCGGCAGAACCGGAGAAGTCCAGGTACCTTTTGCCCTGGGCGTCCCAAAGGTATGCGCCCTCTCCGCGCACCGCAGGAGGAAAGCTCTGGCGGAACGACCGCCGCAACAGGGCGGAACCCACACAATATTGTGGAGCAGCTAGACCCGGCACGTTGGGCTTTGTCCCCTCTATTGATTCCTGTGGCGGGAAAAGAGTTGCTGCCACTCAGGAAGACGCTGCCATCGAGCGCGTGCGAAGTGCAAAAAAAAGTCCACTTGGACGGCTCGGCCGGGGAACCGGGCGAATACACACCTCACGCGAGTCGAGCGACACGCTGCGTGTAGAATCGCCCTAAATGTCTCCCACCTCTGAGACTCAGAAATCGGCCGCCCTGCCCGGATTGCGCCGATTTTCAAAGATATTTCGGCCGTCGCATCAGCACTCGGCACTTTCGGCGACCGTGTTGCTTGCGACCACCATCCTGCTGTCGCGAGCCTTCGGTTTTCTGCGGGAGATGTACATTGCCTGGGCCTTCGGGGCAACCTCGGTGACCGACGCCTACAACGCGGGGTTTACTATCCCCGACTGGCTGAACTACCTGGTGGCTGGGGGCACGGCCTCGATCACCTTTGTTTCCATTTACTCCCGCTTTTTGGCCGAAAACCGAGAGGAGGAGGCGCAAAAGACGTTTTCCGCCATCGTCACCATCATGACCGCGGTGCTCGGCACAGCCATCGTGATCGCCGAAATCCTTGCTCCCCAGCTCAACCGCCTGATGTTTGGACAATTCCCTCCCGCACAGTTTGCTCTATGCGTACGCATCACCAGAATTCTTCTGCCGGCGCAGCTTTTTTTTTATGTTGGTGGAGTAGCATCGGCGGTATTGCTGGCCCGGCGCATGTTCCTGATTCCTGCCATAGGGCCGCTCTTTTATAGCCTGGGAATAATTCTCGGCGGCCTGCTATTTTCCCGAAAACTGGGCATCTCGTCGCTTGCCTATGGGGGAGTGGTGGGTTGCTTTGTCGGCATTTTTCTCATCAACGGGGTGGGGGCAGCCCGGGCGGGCATCGGCTACCGCATATCGTTTGACATGGGAAATCCCGCCTTTCGGGAGTGGATCAGACTCTCTATTCCCCTAATGCTCGGTGTGTCGCTGGTTACGGCCGATGAATGGATTCAGCGGCATTTTGCTGCGGGATCGCCCGGGGCTATTACCCGCCTGAACTACGCGCGGCGGCTGTTTCAGGTGCCCATGGCCGTTCTAGGCCAAGCGGTAGGTCAAGCTTCTTTGCCGTTTTTCGCGCGCTTGTTCGGCGAACGCCGTCTGGCAGAGTTTGCCCGCACCGTCAACCGCTCGGTGTATCGCATGGCTGCCGCCGCGCTGCTGGCCTCAAGTTTTATGACCGCCGCCGCGCTGCCCCTGGTCGATCTTGTCTACCGGCGCGGGCACCTCAAATTCGCCGACTCTGAAACCACCGCGGTTTACTTCTTCTGGTTCTCGATGTCGCTGGCCTTCTGGTCGGCGCAGAGCCTCTATGCCCGCGCATTTTATGCCGCCGGCGATACCCGTACCCCGATGATTGCGAGCACGTTGATCACCCTAGCGTCCCTGCCGTTGTACTCGGCTCTGTACCAGCATTTTTCTGCCGTAGGACTGGTGGTTGCATCCGACCTGGGCATCGCCGCGAATTGCTTCGCCATGGCGCTTTTGCTCAATCGGCGGGGCCTGGTGCCGGCAGCTGGCCTGGAGTGGAAGGAAATTGGCAAAACCCTGGTAAATGCCGCTCTGGCGGGAGTTGCCGCTACAGAAGTCGGGAAGCTCGTCGCTCTCGAAGGCACGCGAGTGGCCGATCTGGAAGCCCTGGCGCTAACCACATTGACCTGGCTGGGAGCGGCGGCCGCGGGACTGTGGCTGATGAAATCGAAATTGCCCGCCGATCTGCGGCCAAGAGGCCGCACGGCGAAGACCATGGCAGGCGCTCCTACGGAATGTTAATCATCCCTTCGATCTCCTCGCCCTGGTCTTATTGGGACGGGGCGCTGCGAACCTCGAAGGTGCGGTTGAAGTGCTGGATCGCGTGATAACATTCACAGGCGGCGGACTCAAGCTCCCGGCGCCGCAGGATTCTCACCGCCCCGCGCAGATTCTCGATGATCCCGGTGCGCTGCAGCATGCCCGCCGCGAGCGACACGCTCGGTCGTCCGGTACCAAGCATCTGGGCCAGAAATTCGTGGGTAACCGGAAGGAATTCCGAGTCCACCCGGTCCTGGCACATGAGCAGCCAGCGCGCCAGCCGCTGTTCGATTTCGTGCAGCCGGTTGCAGGCCGCGATCTGTGCAATTTGCAGTCCCTGAACCAGGACGTAGCGATTCAGGACCAGTCGCAGTTCGGGCATTTCCGCCATCCGCTGCTCGAGCAACTCAGCCCGAATGCGCACGCCGGTGCCGGGAATCTGCATGATGCTGCGGTACGGGCCACGATGCAGGCCGACGGCGAGCGGCGTTCCTACCATGCCCTCCCGTCCCACGATGGCGATTTCTACGCTGCGCCCGTCGCTGGTCAGCACCACGAGCGAAGCCAAGCCCTGATTGAGAAAATAGGCGAATTCGATTTTTTCGCCGGCCTCATGCAGGATGAGGTGATGGGTGAGCTGAAGCAGTTCCAGATCCGAGCGGATTAGTTCGTACTCGTTGTCCGGAATGGAATTCAGAATCTCGTTGACGAGCGGCTTTCCCCCGACATCTCGCCGGGCTTCGGAACCTTGTCCTTCTCGAATTCGCTTCTCGCCTCGAAGGTTCTTGGGTTGCAAACGTGCTCCTCGTACAAGCCCGCGGCACCGTTATTCCGGCCGAACCCGGTAGCGCGTAGGCTATTCGCGTCGCGCTCGGGTGTCTGTTCGGCAACGAACGGAGCAGCGGCGAGGGCTACGCGAATGCAAGCGCGCCGCGAAAGCTCTGAATGGCAGCGTAGCATTCGCAGGCGGCATCTTCGAGGCGCTTCCGGTTGAGGATCTTGATCTTGCCGCGGCTATTCTCAATCAAACCCGCCCGTGCGAGCAGCCCGGCGGTGATCGTAACCGTAGGTCGGCCGGTGCCGAGCATCTGCGCGATGAAATCGTGAGTGAGCAGCAGCAGCCCGGAATCAACCGTGTCTTGACACATCAAAAGCCAGCGCGCCAGCCGCCGCTCCATGTCGTGAAGACGGTTGCAGACCGCGGTTTGCGCGATCTGCAACTGCTGGGTAAATACGTATCGTTCCATCAGTAGCCGCAGCGTCGGACAGCCGGCGAATAACTCGGCCAGAGCGCGCCAGGACACGCGCGAACCGCTCCCGGGCAACTGCACAATGGCGCGGTTAGGCGCGTCGTAGAACCCGAATATGGGGGGAATGCCGACCACTCCCTCACGTCCGGTAATGCCAACCTCAATACTTCGGCCGTCGCTTGAGAGAATCACCAGAGAAACCATGCCGTCATTGACAAAATACGCGTGCTCGATTCGCGAGCTCTGGTCATATAGCAGATGGTACTGAGGCATCTCCACCGATTCCAGGCACGGGCGGAGTATCCGAAATTCTTCTTCCGGGAGAGAGAGTAGGACGGTATTAGTTACCGTTTTGCCCTGGCTGTCGGTCCGGGTGCGCAATACCGCTTGCCTCGGAATTGGAGCCGCTGCCGGGAGGATTGCATGCTCGAGTGCCATTTGAAATCTCCTGTTCTGTTCGCTTGGATGCAGGCTGCGGCAAAGGAGAAATTCAGCGGAAATCCTGTAAAGGCAGAAAAAAATTCTGGCATTCGGGAAGAGAGGTTTATGGAAAAGATAAGCGCCCGTGGGACCAGGGCGCTCATAGCTTTCAATTTTTTTTCGTCTGCCGTCGCCTTAGGCGCGTGCGGCAACCGCTTCGGCGCCGACCCCGGCCGGTTTCTCTTCACCGTTCGGCTTCTGCCCGGCCTTGCGGATATCAATGCCGCCTTTAAAGAAGGCCCCGTCCTCGATCGAAATCCGCGCGGCCACGACGTCGCCGGTAAGCGAACCATCGCTGCGAATGTCCACGCGATCGCTGGCCGTTAAGTTGCCGCGAACTTTACCAAGCACCACGATTTCCCGCGCATTAATGTTGGCCGCCACGACCCCGTTGCGTCCAACCGTAACCCGGTTTCCGGCGAGATTGATCGAGCCCTCGACCCGGCCGTCGATGTAAAGCGACTCGGACCCGGTCACTTCACCTTTTATGACAAGAGATTTCCCGATGGTAGCCTGGTCCGCAGTGCTGGCCGTAACGGGACGCGGAGCACTGGCGGCCGTTTCCGTCACCGCAGGAGCGCTCGGCGCTGAAATAGGAGTACGCTCCGGCTCGGTCGTACGACCTGGCGCCGTGGGCTGATTAGTGGGCTTCCACATTTGATGAGAAATCCTTTCCTTTTGGGAATATTCTATGGCTCCATTGCAACTCGGAGGCCAAGAAAATTCTACTCTGTGCAATCGGCTTCGTCGTTGTGGAAATTCGCTCCGCGTTGTGCATTTCCACCCGTTAGTAATAAGGCCAATGCCTTAATCTGGCTGCATTTGGGCAAAGTGTAAGCCTTTGCTCACGAGCCCTCACAAGGGGAGGTACCAAATTGGTAACATGGTATGGCTCCCGCCGCAGCCCGGGCACATCGTGCCGGCAAAGGCATATGCTCTCTGACTCCCTGCTTCTTGAGAAGATTCGCCGCCAACCGAAACATGCCGCGGGATACAAGCAGCTGGTGCGCGAGCTCGGGCTAAACGGCAATGAGCGCCAGGAGCTCATGCAGCGGCTTGAAAAGCTGGCGGATGCGGGCCAGTTGCTGCGTACCGATGGCAACCGCTACGCAATAGCCGGGCCGGCCGGCCGAAAAAACGTCGTCAGCGGCACGCTCAGCTTGCATCGTGACGGCTACGGATTTGTTATCCCTGATCCCTCGAGTGCCGCCCGGATGAAATCCCACGTTGCCGGCGATATTTTCATCTCCGCTTACGGAATAGGGTCAGCCATGCACGGGGACCGGGTGCTGGTTGAAATCACCAGCATTCGCCGCGATCAGAGGGCCGAGGGGCGCATCATCCGTTCGCTCGAGCGAGCTCATCCCACCGTAGTGGGGCTATTTCACTATGCTTCCCGCCACAATTTCGTTGCCCCGCTCGATCCTAAGCTGCGCGATGCAATCGAGATCCCGCCAGGCCGCGAGTATCCCCAGGCCGAAACTGTAGCCATGAGAACTGAGAGTGCTCGCTCCAAGCGCCCATCAGCTGCCGGGAGACAAGGGCAAAAACAATCGCGCCATCGGGTCATAGGCGGGGAAGCTCGTCGCCCGAGCGATGGGAACGATCTCGAAAATGTGGTGGTCGACGTTGAGATCACCGACTGGCCG
>JAFAWX010000235.1 GCA_019241535.1 Acidobacteriota bacterium
GACGCCCCACGGGAATGAGCATGCGCAAATGGGAAGAGATGGCAAGTGGCAGCTCAACGTCTTCGATCCCGATCTCACCCGAATCGAGCTGATGGAGTTTAAGCCTGCGCAAAAGCCCTGCTGTTCAGAGTTCCAGGGCCAGCATCCTCAGGAACCCTGATTCGCGACCTGTTGCCGACCCAGGTCAAAACACTTGGCCTCCGGTCCGCTCCCTCGTGGTTCTCTGATGACACGCTATTACGCTGCAAGGCGGGAGCCGACGAGACGGCTCTACACGCGAAGAAGCCCAGAGGCCAAAACCGGTCAAGAGCAATTCACGTGTGAAAATGCGCCTCGGGGGATTCATGTCCTTGGAGTGAGTGGCTGCTATAGGTCGAGAACGTTCCACGACATGTCGCTCGATACGCGTTTCCTTCTTCCGCGCCACTAATAAACATCAACCATGTGTGGTGTGGAAAGCTTCAAGACAGCGACGGGCGGTCTCGAGCTCGCCGAAGCGGCTGCCTTCCTGCTCCAGGAGGTAGTACTCGACGCCCCCCACCGACTCAGCAGCCTTGAAGATCGATGCCCACTTCGCGTCCCCTTCTCCGAAGAGGACCTTGTAGCCTTTGCTGGGATCGCGAGACCAATCCTTGAGATGAAGAGAGCGAATCCGGCCCGGGTTGTCACGAATCCAGGCGACAGGATCTGCCCCGGCCTCGATGCAGGTGCCGACATCGAGCTGAAGGATCACCGCCGGCCGGGTGTTCTTGGCCAGAATCTCTATCGGGCGAACGCCTTCGACGGCAGTGAACTCCGGCTGATGGTTGTGATACCCGGGCGCCAGCCCTGACGGAGCAAGCTCGTCGGCGGCCGCATTTAATCGTTCGGCTAGCGCCTTCCAGCCATCCAGCCCGGATTTAGGCTCTGAGCTGGCCATCACCATGTACTTTGAGCCCAGCATCAGATTCAAGTCTCTGGCGCGGCGGATGTTTTCGGATGTGAAGTACTGCTCGCTATTATGGGTGGAGTAGCAGCGAATGCCGAGGTCATCGAGCAAGTTGCGCATCTGCTTCGTCTGGGTCTCGGTCCTATCGAAATAAGGTGCGTAAAACTCAACGCACTGGTAACCCATCTGAGCAACGGCACGCACGGCAGCCTCGGGATCCTGCTTGAGCACCTCCCGAACCGAATACAGTTCGAGACCGATTGGAATCGATTGAGCTGCGCTCGCGCGAAGGGTCCAGGGCAGCGCGAGCGAGAAGGCCAGAAATGAGCGACGGGTTGATGACATCGCCCGACATCCTACTCCGGATGAGGAAAAATTTCACCTCTCGATAGAGTCTCTATCACTCGCGCCCGACAAGCGACAACAACCGAGCAGTCAGCCGAGGGTCGTACCCAGGGATCAGCAAACTGAGTTCAGGCTCGGGGCTCGTTGGGTAATTTAATTTACCAGCGGAAAGAGGGAGGAACGCGACGTCATTCTCAAACCTTGTGAAACGCGAGCAAGCCGAATTTCCGCGATGCATCAGCCTACCGAGTACGGTAGGCTCTGCCCGGCGGTCGTACCGAGTGGGCTCAGAAAGCGGGAGTCAGGAACCGTCAACCAAATAAAGACTGCTATAGTCGCAATCTTTACCGTGACAGGCGTGCTGGAAACCCAACCGCAAGCGTGCGGCAGCGCTGACAATCCGCGCCCAGTTCTTCTACCACGTAACTTTCCCCCGGTTGCACCAACTGCTCGGCTGCGACGTTGGCAGCGTCCACGGTCAGGAAAGCCTCCCAATCGAGCTTTGAATCCGACCAACGGATGTGAAAATGCCTGTTCATCACGATGCCCTCTCAGCTTCTCTGTCGTCTCCCGCGGCACGGTGCCTCAAGGCACAACTCGTCTGGCCAGCTAAGTCTCTTAAACCACCGATATAGAACCCTGAACTCATCTCGACTTGAACTAAACGGCGTTTGCGACCCAAAAATATAATAAACGCCTAATAGTATTGTCAATAAAAGTATATAACGTATTTTCAATAACATGGCAATTTTGCATGTGCTTAACAGTTGATCTAACATCGCCGTTATGGAATACTAAGAGGCGTGAGAAAGCGTGTTAGCGAGTCGGAACTAGAAAGCGGACATCCCAATTACGGCCGGGTGCCGATTGCCGAGCTGAAAAAGTCGCGCAAAGGCAAGCATCACCACCTGCTCGGTACAATCATGGAGGATCTGCGGACTTCCGCGCCCGAGTTCGCAGTGCAGATTCCGCTATCTAAAATTGGTGGAGTATCGATCTTAAACCTGCGCTCGGCAATCGTTCGA
>JAFAWX010000332.1 GCA_019241535.1 Acidobacteriota bacterium
GGAGCCCCTGGCGGACGCTCATCATAATGATGCTGTCACTGCCCCTCAGCCGGAAGTTCATACCACGCTGGAGTGATGGGCGACAATCGAACCTCCTCAGTAACGACAATCAAAATTCCCCATCAACGACACTGAGACTAAGCTCTGGTTTGTGAGGTCTTCGCGATAACCAGCATTGGTCACAGACAAGCAGGTGAGGAGGTTGTTTGCTTTGGTGAATCTAGACAAGAGCCAAGAAGTCGCAGCCGCAAAAGCCGGAATGGATCGCAAAACCGCGCGCAAGTATTTGCGGGCCCGACGGTTGCCGAGCGAGTTGCCGCAAATGACGCGGTCGCGGACGCGGGTCGATCCCTTTGAGCAGGTTTGGGGAGAGCTGAAGGAGTTGCTGGAGATTAACCCTGGGCTGGAAGCCAAGACTTTGTTCGATTATTTGCAGCGCCGCTATGCGGGACGGTTTGCCGACGGGCAGCTGCGTACTCTGCAGCGTCGGCTGAGGGTGTGGCGAGCGACGGAGGGGCCGGCCAAGGAGGTGTTTTTCGCGCAACAGCACCATCCCGGGCGCCTGAGCGCATCCGATTTCGTGCACATGAGCGACCTGGATATCACCATTCAGGGCCAGAGCTTCCCACATTTGCTGTATCACTTTGTCTTGACCTACTCGAATTGGGAGACGGGGACAGTTTGTTTTTCGGAGAGCTTCGAAAGCCTCTGTGAAGGATTCCAGAACGCCATCTGGGAACTGGGCAAGGTTCCGGAGCGGCATCGGACGGACCGGATGTCGACGGCGGTGAACAACGTCTCCAATCCGGCCGAGTTCACCGATCGCTATGAAGCTTTGCTGAGTTACTACGCCGTCACCGGGGAAAAGATCCAGGCGGGAGAAGCACACGAAAACGGCGATGTAGAGCAGCGTCATTATCGTTTGAAACGAGCGGTGGAGCAGGAATTGATGCTGCGTGGCAGCCGAGATTTTGGCGAGGTGAGGGAGTACATACAGTTTCTCAAAGACCTGTTGGGGCGGTTGAATGCTGGCCGGAAACAACGCCTGGTAGAAGAGATGGCGGTGATGAGGGAACTTCCTGAGCGGCGATTGGAGTCCTACAAACGAGAACGGGTAAGAGTGGACTCCGGCAGCCTAATTTATGCCGATCGCAATGTGTACTCCGTGCCCAGTCGGCTGATTGGCGAGCTAGTAGAGGTGCGGTTGTACATGGAGCGGGTGGAAGTTTGGTTCGGGCAGCGCAAGATGGAAGCAATGCCGCGCTTACGCGGCCGGCAGAAACACCGGGTGGACTACCGCCACATTATCGACTGGCTGGTAAGAAAACCTGGTGCGTTCGAGAACTACCGCTATAGGGAGGACTTATTCCCTACCAGTCGATTCCGTGTGGTGTTCGATTTAATGCGCGAGAGGCTGGGATCCCGGGAAGCCAGCAAGCAATATCTGCGGATTTTAGAGTTGGCGGCGAAAGAGAGCGAAGCCAAGGTCGACAGCAGCTTACAGATCCTGCTGGGGCAAGGCGAGGCGAGCGGCGCGTTGATCACGGTGGAAGGCGTGCAAGCGGCCATTGGGGACAAGCGAAGAGGAGAAAAAGACGTAGAAGTGGCAGGCGTAGATTTGCGGCTATTCGATGAACTGTACGGGGCGGGTGGTTCGGAGAAAGTGCAATGAACCGGACGGGGCACATCAAAACGGCGCTGATCGAGGACTTGAAGGAACTGCGCTTGCGGGCAATGCTGGCCTGTTTCGAGGATACGGCGCGGCGAGCGGAAAAAGAGACGCACAGTTACGAGCAATATTTACTGGAACTGGCGGAGCGGGAATGCGAACAGCGGCGTGGCAATCGCATTCGCAGGTTGCTGCAAGATTCGGGTTTGCCGCTGCAGAAATCGCTGGCCAATTTCGATCTGAAGCGGCTGCCGACGAAAGTAAGTCGGCAGTTGAAGGTGTTGTTGGAAGGGATCTTCATAGACCGCAAGGAAAATCTTTTGGCCTTTGGAAATCCGGGAGCGGGCAAGAGCCACTTGTTGTGTGCGATCGCACAGGAGTTAATCTCGACGCGAGCGCGAAAAATCAAGTACACAACCTGTGCGCTCCTGGTGCAGGATCTACTGGTGGCGAAACGGGAACTGCAGTTGCGGCAAGAGATCAAGAGGCTGGGTAAGTACGAGGGCCTCATTATCGATCAGATGGGATATGTGCAGCAGAGTCGCGAGGAAATGGAGGTCTTGTTCACGCTTTTGGCAGAACGTTATGAACGTGGGAGTGTTCTGCTGACTAGCAATCTGCCATTTTCCAAATGGGAGGACATTTTTAAAGATCCGATGACGACAGCGGCGGCCATCGACCGCTTAGTGCATCACTGCATAATCCTTGAACTCAACATCCCGAGCTATCGCATGGAAGAGGCAAAGAAGAATCGCGAAGCTGATTCACTGCAATAAGGTGGCAACATTCAGGCCCGGACACAGATGAGGCACCAACGAGCACAACACGTACATTGGGTGCAGAAGAGAACGCCAGGGAGGTACTGCGGGTCGAGCCACTTGGCACTGGTGGCTTATAAGCGATCGTGGAAGCAAAATGTTTGTGAACACAGAGCGGGAACGCAAGAGCGGAGAATACAGTTAATGTGCAGGCCCACGGGGTTGGGCGTGTGTGGGTTCTCGGTTCTGCAAGCAGGCTCTCCGCTACGCCCTAAGCGTGCTGCCCTACGGGCAGCACAGGGCTCCGCTCCGAGCCTGCCTGCAGAACCGGGAGAAACCAGAAACACCTATGGGGAAATTAGATTGTCGTTCATGGGAAAGAAAGGTTGACGCCAGACAGGATGCCCTCAGTTCTAGGGACGCCAGATCTGCCTGGGGTTTAATGCCAGCGCAGCAATGCCGCCGGTCTGGATTGGTATCGAGCGCAAGTGGGGCAAAACCCGTCGGAGCCGACTAAATTTTGTTATTTAATGTTGAAGGCGACCCATAGGCTTTGCTGGCTAGAGTCGCACAAATCGGTTGACGGGCAGATGCTTGCAGCAGAACGGAACGATCCACTCTTATCTCGCGCCACTTCTCGTTTTGGTGCTTTTCTGCTCGTACGCATACTTCGATTCAGGCGGAGGCTGGAATCAAGATTCACGCTTTGGCCTGACCCGCGCCCTAGTCGAACAGCATACGGTTAAAATCGATTCCTTTCAGTCGAACACAGGGGATAAGGCATTTTTTGAAGGTCACTTCTATTGTGACAAAGCTCCGGGCCTATCCCTACTAGCTGCGCCCGTGTGGGCGCTAGTCAGACTGGGGGTGCGCACCATACATGGGGATCCGGCCTCTCCCGGCGTCATCAGGCTCGGATTGTACGCGGTCGGAATTACAACCGTAGCCCTTCCCACGGCGCTCGCGTTAGCAAGCCTTCTCGCCTTCTCAGTTGAGATGGGAGCCTCGCCCACGGGTGCGGTTTTCGGTGCTGTTGCGCTTGGTTTGGCTACCCCGTTGTGGTGTTATGCAACTCTTTTTTGGGGACACGCAACTGCCGGTGCGCTCCTCGTCTTTGCATTTCGCCTGGCTAAGGCGCTCGACAAGCCCGGTTTGCCCACCCGAGCGCTGATTATGGGATTGGGCGTAGGGCTCGCGGCTGGCTGGGCGACGCTTGTTGAATATCCTGCTGCTCCCGCCGGTGGGATTCTTGCCGCGTATGCGCTAGTCAATACCTGGCGTGTCCAGCCGAGAACAGTGCTTCAGGTTCTGTCCGGCTTGTTTCTCGGTGCAATTGCGTGCGCTATTATTCTGGGCGCGTATAACCTAATTGCGTTTCACTCCCTCGCTACCGTCAGTTATAAATATCTCGTCTTCTTCCCGGAAGCGCAGCAGGGCGTGTTTGGAATAACCTATCCAAAGCCGCGGGCAATGCTAAAGCTGCTCGGGGCCCCCTATCGCGGCCTTCTACCACTTGCGCCAGAATTGCTCTTGATTTTGCCCGGGTTTTTCATCCTTTGGAGAAATGCACGGACCCGATGGCCCTCGCTGGTTTTGTGTGCCATCCCGCTGTACTACTGGCTATTGAATGCTTCTTATGTGAACTGGTTTGGAGGATCTTGTTACGGCCCTCGCTATCTTTCTCCAGGCTTGTTCTTCTTGGCTCCCGCCTTGGCAATTACCTGGACGAAAAGCCCAACCGCGGTACGTGCATTGCTCGTAGCCCTATCAGGAGTGGGGTTCGCACTTGCCTTGATTGCCGTGGCGACGGCCCCAACGCCACCTCAGTCGTGGTCGCATCCAATTCCGCCTTTGGTGCAAGCGTTTATAAAGGGGCAAATTCCAGACTATGCAACGCGGGCATTTGCAGGTGGTCGGGTTCCGGATTTTTCCCCACCTATAGGCTCCCTTAGTCTCGGTCCGCAGGACATGCCCAACCTGATACCCAACCCAAACTTTTACGCGGGCACAAACGCCGGAATCCTAGCCGGTTTACATGGGATCCCGAGCCTGATACCTTTGGTCGTCATGTGGTCGTTGTGGATTCTCGCATGGGCACGGTTCTCCCGGGTCGCGTTGCGTGCGGGTCCAAGCACAATCTAAAACCAAAACGTGCGCCGCCATGGCACACAGCTCGAGAGCCTATACTCGTGGCTGGCGGAAATATGCTTGGCGGGTTTCACAACCCTCAAAACGCCGTGAGCAGCGTCTTTACCTACGAAGTGGATCGAATCTCAGGAAATCAGTATTCCGGCGATTGATGCCGACATGAGGTTGGCCATTGTTCCTGCCAGCATAGCTCGCAGTCCGAGTCGCGCCAGGTCTCCGCGGCGGTTCGGCGCCAGCGCACCAATACCGCCGATCTGGATTCCTATAGAGCTGAAATTCGCAAAGCCACACAGGGCGAAGGTGGCGATGGTGAACGAGCGCGGATCAAGGTTCGCCTTTATGGTGCCGAGCTTGGCAAAGGCGACAAATTCGTTCAGCGTCATGCGCGTGCCCAGCAGGTTCCCGATGCTTGCGGCATCGCGCCAGGGAATGCCTATCAGCCAG
>JAFAWX010000413.1 GCA_019241535.1 Acidobacteriota bacterium
CTCGGCAATCGAGTCCTGCCAGCTGGCCGCCGTCTGGCAGGGCAAGCCTGCAATCAGATCGATGTTGATATTTGAGATCCCCGCCTCGCGCAAGCGGCCAATATCTTGAAGAACTGTCTCGCGTCTGTGCAGCCGGCCGACCAGAGCGGCTTCTCGATCGCCAAAGGACTGCACACCCAGACTGACGCGATTGACTCCGCAGCCAGCCAGACAGCTGGCCATTGAGGACGAGAGTGTGCCCGGCGCACACTCCAGGGTTATTTCGGCTTCGCGCGCAAGGGTGAAATTTTGCCGGATGGTGACAAAGAGGTGCTCCAGCTGTGTTAGATCCAGAAGGGTAGGAGTGCCACCGCCAAAGTACAGGGAGTCTGCCTCCGGCTCGATGGGAGCGCCCATTTTTTCCGCGGTTTTCTGCGCGGTCTCGATTTCCGAGCAGAGGCGATTCAGGTACCTGTCCAGGAGCGTACGGGAAAAAACTCCGGAGGCGAAATTGCAATAGGTGCACTTGCTGCGGCAAAAAGGTATGGAAATATATAATCCGAGCGGCATCGTTAACATTATCCCATTCGCCATCGCGCGGAGACGATTGCAGGCGGCGCCGGGATATAAAGCCGGACAGCAATGCCCGGTCGCAGGCGGGTTATGACCACAAAACAAGGGCTTGGTTACAAGTGATGCTTGCCCGCGTCGTAATTACCGGAATGGGCGTCGTAAGCCCGAATGGAATCGGCAAGGAGGCTTTTTGCCGCGCCGTGCTGGCGGGCAAATCCGGCGTGCGCCGCATCTCGCGCTTTGATTCCTCGCGCCTGCCGGTGCACATCGCGGGGGAAATTCAAGATTTTGATGAATTTCGCTGGGTAACACCCCGGGAACGCAAGCACGTTTCGCGGACCGTTCCCCTGTCACTCGCGGCCGCCACGGAAGCAATCAGAGACTCCGGGCTGGACCTGACGTCGATGTCCATCGACGAGAAGCGCGAAATGGGCATTGTTCTTGGCACCGGGGGCGGGGCACAGGATTTTTCCGAGCATCAGTACAGGTTGTGGCATGGGGGCCAGGAGCGGCAGGTCAGCCTGTTTTCAATTCCCAGCGGCACCATGGGAACCATCTCGAGCGAGCTCAGCATGCGCTTCGGCCTGCGCGGTTATAGCCACGTGGTGACCGCCGGGTGCACATCCTCGACCGATGCCGTCGGTTACGCCTGGCAACACATTCAAGCCGGAGCTTTGCCGCTGTTCATCACCGGCGGGGTAGATTCGCCGATCACCGAGGGCATCGTGAAGGGCTACACCATGATTCGCGCCCTCACGCCATCCTGGAACGAACAACCCGAGCGTGCCTCCCGACCGTTCTCGCGAGATCGCGACGGCTTCGTGCTGGCCGAAGGTTCCTGGATGTTCGTTCTCGAGGATTACGAGCATGCCAAGGCACGGGGAGCGCGCATTTACGCCGAGATAGCGGGCTACGCCGCCACCTGCGAAGCCTTCCACCGGGTGCGGATGAGCGATTCGCCGGAAGAGCCGGCGCGCGCCATCACGCTTGCGCTCGAAGAGGCCGGGCTTCGACCTGTCGACCTTGACTACGTCAGCCTGCACGGAACCTCTACCGAGATGAATGATCGCGTCGAAACGCGCGCTCTGAAACTGGCTCTCGGAGACCACGCCTACAGGATTCCCATGTCGGGGTTGAAGTCGCAGATCGGGCACGCCCAAGGCGCCTGTGGCGCGGCCAGCATCGCCGCCACGCTCATTGCCATGGAACACGGGCGAATTCCCCCCACCATCAATTTGGAGGAACCCGATCCGGAATGCGATCTCGACTATGTTCCCGAGGCCGGCCGCAAGCGATGGATCGAACACGCACTCGCCAACTGCGTAGGGTTCGGTTCGAAAAACTCCGCCGTGGTGCTCAGGAAGGTCTGATTCGCCTTCTCGGGGAGTTGCTGTTTTTGTGCCTGGCCGCCCGCCTCGCCCCCTCGCAGGTTGCCGCTTCAAGCTACCTGCTCCGGCTGGAGCAGGGAAATCTTGAGAGCCACGCCTGTGTTCTCCTTCAAAATAGCGGCTCTTTTCACCTCGAGATCGATCATGGCGATGAGACCAAGGTTTTCGAAGGGCAACTCCATCCCACCCAGCTCGCAAAGATCCGCCAGGAACTCGATGACCCATCTCTGAAGGCGCTCGAGCAGACAAAAATCGAGGAGCCCCTGGTATCCTCCGCCGTCAATGATTTGCGAATTAATGTCTTCCGCGGCGATCACTGGCAGGAGCTGGTTTTTAAGAGCCCGGAAAGTCAGCAGCCATACCGGCGCTGGCTCCAGCCGCTGGTCCACTGGCTGAGCGGCCTGGATAGAACGCCGCACAGAGAACGGTCGGAGGACGAGGGCAAAAACAACTGCCTTCCCCCAAAAAAGGTGGCATTGAAAAGGCGGAATGCTCCCCGAGCGGAGCCCGGAAGTGAAACCATCGGGCAGGGCTCGGGCGGGCCAGCGACTGTGTCCCCGGCGCCTCCGTCACCCCCCGCCGCCCTGCTCCAGCTTCTTGCCGTGAGCGTGACGTCCGGGGGAGCAAAACAAAAGTGCATGCTTATTGCCGAGGATGGACGCTATCGCTTTGAACTGCGTTCGCAAAAAAGCGGTCGGAGCCAAGTAGATACGCAAGTGGCCGGGGGGCGGTTGACGGCCGAGGAACTGGCGGAGTTGCAGGGGATTGTCGCCAGCCCGACGCTCGCAAACATTCATCATCACGAGCCTCCCGGGGGCCTGGTGGTGCGCATGATGCGTGACATGGTCAGGCTTTGGATCCGGCGGGGGACGGGGACGCAAGAGATCGTTTTGTCCGGCCCTGCGCAGCGGAACAGCGGCTTTTTCTATAGCGGGGACGCGGATCTCGGCAGGGCGCAGCCTCTGTTTGAATTCTTGAGCGCGCACATCGAGCAGAAAAGGGGCAATCTCGATCCCGCACTGCGCAACGACTGCCGGGAGATTCCGGCGGCAAATTAGACGATCCGGCCGACCAGATCGTAATCGTAGGTTTCAGTGATCTTGCAGCGATAGAAATCGCCGGCTCGAAGTTCACAGCCGTCGGGCACTTCGGTGATATAGAGCTTGCCGTCGATTTCCGGCGCCTGCATCTCTGAGCGGGCTTCGACCAGGAGATCGCTCTCCTCGGCCGGGCCCTCCACCAGGACCTCGAACTCGCGGCCCCGTAGCGCCTTCTTCCCCCGCTTGCTGACCGCCTTCTGCACCTGCATCAGGTGCCGGCGGCGCCTTTCAATCTCAGCCGGTGAAAGCTTGCCGGGGAGAGCGAACGCACCTGCCCCTTGCTGGTTGGAGTAGGCAAAACTGCCCATCCAGTCAAATTTCGCGGCTTCGACGAAGGCGCACAGATCGGCAAACTCGCGTTCGGTCTCCCCGGGGAAGCCGAGGATGAACGAGGTACGCAGGGTCACGGCGGGAATGCGGTCGCGGATCTTTTCTATCGTGCGCAGGAAGATTTCCCCGCTGCCTCCCCGCTTCATGCGCTTGAGCGTCGTGGCCGATGCGTGCTGTAGCGGCATGTCTACGTAAGAGCAGATGTTTTTGTGTTCGGCAATGGTATCGAGCAGGCGGGAGCTGATTTTATTGGGATAGGCATAGAGAAAGCGCAGCCAGCAAAGACCTTCGATGGCCGCCAACTTCTCAATCAGAAGCGCGAGGCCGTCCTTAAGCCCGAAATCCTCGCCGTAACAGGTCGTGTCCTGCCCGATCAGGGTGATTTCGCGGACTCCCGAGGCCACAAGACGCTCGGCTTCGGCCACGACCGATTCGAAGCGGCGCGAGCGAAATTTTCCTCGCAGCTGCGGAATGATGCAGAAGCTGCAGGGATGATCGCAGCCCTCGGCGATTTTGATGTAAGCCGTATAAGCCGGAGTCGCAAGCACGCGCGGGGTCCGCTCGTCATAAAGATAATTGGGCAGATCGGAGATCGCTGCACCATCCCAGCTCTCGCGCGAATAGCGCCCCTTGAGTACGCGGGCGCCGCTCTCAGGCCGAGAGCTGAGAATGTGGAAGGGCGAGGGGTTCACCGGCTGGCTTGTGACCCCGCTGAGTTCGACAACCCGCTCCAGTTCTCCCGTACCGACTACCGCATCGACTTCAGGAATGTGCTTGCGGATATGGTCGCGAAATCGCTCGACCAGGCACCCGGCAACGATCAGCTTCTTGCCTGCGGATTTCAGGCGGGCCATGTCGACAATGGCATTGACCGATTCCCGCTGAGCGCTCTCGATGAAGGAGCAGGTATTGACGACAATGACGTCGGCCTGAAGCGGATCGGGTACCAGTTCCGCCCCGGCGGCCTGAAGCATCCCCATCATGACCTCGCTGTCCACCAGGTTCTTAGGACAGCCGAGGCTCAGGAATCCCACTTTAGGGGAGGAAGAGCTGAGTTTGTGGCCAGCGGGTGTCGATCGGGACGGGGGAGACATGCAGCTTCAAAAATTCTACCATTCACCGCCTGCGGCAACTCCGCCGCCCGGCACCAAAGGCCAAGCCCGCAGGAGACTTTCCCGCGGGCCACAACACCCGCTACAGTCCCTGCTATGGGCTCGGGCAAGAAGTTTCTCTGCATGCAATGCGAAACCGGCGAGGCAAGATGCGCCTGCGAGAAGTATTGCTGTTTGTGCCAGAGTCAGTTGGACGTTCGCCTCTGCCAGGATGGTCTCTACTATTGCCTGCCCTGCCGGGAAGCTTGCGATCGGCGCGCGGGCGGATAACCGGCGCTGGCTCAGCGGCGGTCCGGTCGGGCATGGAGTTAGATAGTTAAATCACCACAGCTTCTTGATACTCCCCGAATCGCTCCCGCATCACATTTGAAATCTCGCCCACCGTGGCATAGGCTTCGACAGCCTCCAGGATTCTAGGCATGAGATTCGCGCCTGAGAGCGCGGCGTTCCCCAAGTCAGCAATTGCCGCCGCCCATCGACCGGGATCGCGCTTGGCGCGCAGCGCACGCACGCGCTCGACCTGTCTCTGTTCGAGCGACTCATCAATATGCTGGAGGGGCACGGCTTTTTCCTTCGCCTGGGCAAAACGATTCACTCCCACAACCGTTATCTCCCCGCTGTCCACCGCCCGCTGGTATTGGTAAGCGGAGTTCTGAATCTCCTGCTGTATGTAGCCGCGCTCGATCGACTTCAGCATTCCTCCGAGAGCGGCGATCTTTTCGAGATAGGCTGTGGCCCGGGTTTCGATCTGGTCGGTGAGCGACTCGACAAAATAGGATCCGGCCAGAGGGTCGATCGCATGAGGAGCACCCGATTCGCAGGCGATGATCTGTTGCGTGCGCAAGGCTATTCGGGCCGCCGCCTCGGTCGGCAGGGCCAGCGCCTCGTCGAATGAATTGGTATGCAGGGATTGTGTACCGCCGAGCACCGCCGCCAAAGCCTGAATGGCCGTGCGAACGATGTTATTTTCCGGCTGCTGGGCCGTGAGCGTCGAGCCTGCGGTCTGCACGTGAAAGCGCAGCATCCAGGAACGCGGATTCAGGGCGCCGAATCTCGAGCGCATCAGGCGCGCCCACATCCGGCGTGCGGCACGGAACTTTGCAACCTCTTCGAAGAAGTTGCTGTGCGCATTAAAGAAAAAGGAAATCCGTGGAGCAAAGCTGTCGATGGAAAGACCGGCATTCATTGCCGCCTCGACATAAGCCGCTGCGTTAGCCAGGGTAAAGGCCACCTCCTGCACGGCGGTTGCGCCCGCTTCCCGCATGTGGTACCCGGAAATGGAGATCGTGTTCCATTCAGGTACATTGCCGTTTGCCCAGGCGAACAGATCGGTCACGATCCGCATGGCATGATGAATGGGATAAATGTAGGTTCCCCGCGCAATGTATTCCTTCAGAATGTCATTCTGCACGGTGCCCGATAGCCTGCGAATGTCGTGCCCCTTGCGTCGTGCCACGGCCACATAAAGCGCCAGCAGAATCGAGGCGGTCGCGTTGATCGTCATCGAGGTGGAAATCCGGGTCTGATCGATTCCCTCGAAGAGACGTTCCATATCCTCGATGGAATCAATCGCCACCCCTACCTTCCCCACCTCGCCCGCGGCAAGTTCGTGATCGGAGTCATAGCCGATCTGGGTTGGCAAATCGAAGGCCACCGACAGACCGGTGATCCCGTGAGCCAGGAGAAACCTGTAGCGGCGATTGGACTCCTCTGCGTCCCCCATGCCGGCATACTGGCGCATGGTCCAGAGCCGACCGCGGTACATGGTGGGCTGGATACCCCGGGTGTAAGGAAATTCGCCGGGATAGCCGATCTGAGTGTCATAATCCCCATCCTTCAGATCGCCTGGAGTGTAAAGGGAGTGAACTGCAATATGCGAGGAGGTGGCGGGATCCGCTGGGGGATCGTCGTTCGAGCTTGCAGGCGGCAGGGGGGACTTATCGCTTATGTCGAGCTCTCCAGAACGAAGTGATTCCAAACCAGCAAAACATTATGCTGAACCCGGCAGCCGCCGCAAGATGGCTCGAGCTTCCCTTACCCAGTTGGTAGGCACCGTACTCGCGAACCAGAGCGAACATTCCAACCGCCGCAAAGGCGAGGAAAACAAAGCCGGTTATCTCCAGCCACAGCTGGTGCAATGCCCCTGCCAGATGCCGCAGGGTGGCGCGCAGTCCGTTCAGGACGGCACCATAGGTCCTCGTGCGCTTGACCTGCCGACCGGCAATACGCGCTGCAATGCCAAGTTTCCGGGCGGTTGAGAGCTTTGGCATAAGACTCGATTTTACCAATGCCAGGGGTTAGAATGGCTCAGTCGATGCGGCAGGCTGGCGTCGATCCGCATCTGATAGATAGCTGTTCCGGGGGGATTTTCGTGGATCAGCAGCTGAAACGGTTAATGAAGGAATTGGGAGAGGCAATCAACGAGTCGCTTGCCGACTCCGACCAGATTGCTGAAGTCGTCTCCCGCATCAAGGATGGTGGCTACGATATCTTCCTCGTGCTCGAGGCTACAATTGGAGTCAGCCGTCCGGGCGAGAAGGGTGGCGATAAGACCTCGATGGTCACGACCCTCAGCAGCAACCCGGAGCTGAAGGTTAGTGATCAGGATCTCAAATTCCTGAAATCCCTGCGTATCAAAATCGAAGACGACGCCGCCTAGGGCCGCTTTCCCTCCTCGCCTTCTGCCAACTCAGGGGCAACATGCCCTGTATTCTTCCGAATCCAAACTGCGTACCGCCATGGCGGAGTCAAAGCTCAGCACGAGTGAGCAGGTTGCCACCATCTGGGATCTGGGGGGACTCACAAGGCGCCAGCTCGGCAAGAAGGTCTGGCGCGGGATTGACGAAGATGATCTTGTGGGCCGAGCCGCCGAGCTCGCCTTTAATTTCATCCTCGCGCTGTTTCCGCTGCTATTGTTCCTGCTCGCCCTTTTTGGACTGTTCGACTCCCGCGCCACGACCCTGCACAGCGACCTGTTGACTTACCTCTCACAGGTGCTGCCTCCGGCGGCTTTTCAGGTTGTCAGCCGTACTCTTGCCGAGGTTACAGCCAATGCCGGCGGCGGCAAGATCACCTTCGGGATTGTATTGACCTTGTGGTTTGCCTCCGGCGGAATGGTGTCCATGTTTTCCGGCCTTAATGGGGTCTATGAAGTCAAAGAGGGCCGGTCATGGGTAAAGGTTCGCCTGACCGCGATCGTGCTTACCGCGGCGATCTCGGTTCTGATCCTTTCCGCACTCGGGGCGGTGCTAACTGGAGGATATGTAGCCAATCTGCTGGGCTCATATTACGGCCTGCAGGCGGCCGCAGTGATTGCTTGGCGGGTGGGAGGGACGGTTGTCGCACTGGTGTTTGTTACCGTGTCGTTCTCGGTCATCTACTACTACGGACCTGATCTCAAAGAGCAGCATTGGTACTGGATTACACCCGGTTCGGTGGTGGGAGTGCTGGTTTGGGTAGCGGCTACTTTCGCCTTTCGCGGCTATTTGCATTTCTTCAATACGTACAGCCGGACCTACGGCTCTCTCGGTGCGGCCATGATTCTGCTGATGTGGCTCTATATCACCGGTTTTGCTTTTCTTGTCGGCGGCGAGATCAACGCACAAATCGAGCACGCCGCCGGACGGCGCGGACATCCCGAGGCCAAGGAACCGGGAGAAAAGGCCGCAGCCTGAACCCCGACAAGCCCGAGGCTGCGGTCCCCGGCTCGAGCTTTTCCTTTCTCCTGCCGTATCGTAATCTTCTATGCCTATGGATCTTAAGCATCGCAGCCGTCTAATCACCGAGGGATCCGAACGCGCCGCAGCGCGCGCCATGTTCAAGGCAGTCGGTTTTTCGAGTGAAGATCTCGCGAAGCCGCTCATAGGAGTGGCCAATACCTGGATTGAAACCATGCCGTGCAATTTTCACCTGCGGCGGCTCTCGGCGCGGGTGAAGGACGGGATCCGGCAGGCCGGGGGCACACCGATGGAGTTCAACACCATCGCGATCAGCGACGGCGAAACCATGGGTACCGAGGGCATGCGCGCTTCTCTGGTAAGCCGCGAGCTTATCGCCGATTCGATTGAGCTCGTCTGCCGCGGTCAGCTGTTCGATGCCGTCGTGGCCATCGTCGGCTGCGACAAGACCATTCCTGCCGCAGCAATGGCTCTCGCCCGAATTGACCTGCCCGGGCTGGTGCTCTACGGGGGAACCATTGCCGCTGGAAACTACGGCGGTAAAAGCGTCACCGTTCAAGATGTCTTTGAAGCAATCGGGGCAAAGGCCGCCGGCAAGATCACGGATGCGGAACTCACTGCGCTTGAAAACGTGGCCTGCCCGGGCGCCGGCGCCTGCGGTGGACAATACACGGCAAACACCATGGCCACGGTTATGGAAATGATCGGGCTCTCGCCCATGGGGGCAAACAGCGTGCCCGCGACCGACCCCCAAAAAGACGAGGTCGCATTCCAGAGCGGCCAACTGATCCTCGACCTCCTGCGGCGAGCGACGACGCCACGAGGCATTCTCACCCGCGCTTCGTTTGAAAATGCCATCACGGCGGTCGCGGCCAGCGGCGGTTCCACCAACGCGGTTCTGCACCTGCTCGCGATCTCCCGCGAGGCGGGAGTGCCGCTAGATATCGAGGATTTTCAAAAAATCAGCGAGCGTACCCCCCTGCTCTGCGACCTGAAGCCTTCCGGCCGCTTCGTGGCCACCGACATGCACCGCGCCGGGGGCATCCGCCTGCTTGCCCAGCGCCTGCTGCAAGCCGGGAAACTGCACGCAAGCGCTTCTACGGTTAGCGGCAGAACCCTCGGGGAAGAAGCCGCGCTGGCGGTCGAGACTCCGGGCCAGGCGGTGATCGCGACCGTTGATCACCCGCTGAAGGCGACCGGTGGGCTGGTCATCCTGCGCGGGAACCTGGCGCCCGAAGGATGTGTGGCAAAGATCAGTGGCCATGACAGGCTCAGCCATCGCGGGCCGGCGCGGGTGTTCGAGTGCGAAGAAGAAGCCATGGCGGCTGTGACCGGAGGACGGATCAAGCCCGGGGACGTGGTGGTGATTCGGAACGAGGGGCCGCGCGGCGGGCCGGGGATGCGCGAGATGCTCAGTGTAACCGGTGCCATCGTCGGGCAGGGTCTCGACGCATCGGTGGCCCTGCTCACCGACGGCCGTTTCAGCGGAGCCACCCATGGCCTCATGATGGGTCATGTCTCACCCGAAGCTGCCCTCGGGGGGCCGATCGCAGCCGTGCGGGACTCCGAGACCATTCGCATCGACATCCGGGAGCGGGTTCTCGAGGTGGAGATCAGCGATGCTGAAATCCGTCATCGCATGGCACAATGGAAGCCGCCGAAGCCGCGGCTTACTAGCGGGGTTTTCGGCAAATATTGCGCCCTGGTAAGCTCGGCAGCGGAAGGAGCTATCACCCGGCCGAACTTTGAAGCAAACTCTCGCTGAAAGCGGATATCTTCTGGATTTACCAAATTTTTACCAGACCGCGATTGCGCGGCCCCGCCCTTCCGGGTAACTTGTTTCAGGCGGTGGCGGTGCGGATTCCGAACGTCTGGTCATGGTTTGGTGCTTCCCTGGCTTGCATGGTCGCGCTTGGCGCGGTGCCAGGTGTCGCTCAGTCAAAAGACCAGGTGGCTCCGACTCTCGGCAGCGCGCAACCGGCTTTCACCGCCTTTGCTCCCGCAAGTCCCAACTTCCTGGATGCGCGCGCGCTCGACAGCAAGAATCGGGTTGCTATCGACTCTATTCGGACCTTCAGCGGCGGGTTTCAGGCGGCCGGTGTCGATCCTTACGGACGCCCCCAGCACGAGTGGTATTACACCATGGGAGGCGGGCTTCCCCAATTGGGCGGTACTACGGTCTTTGATGCCCCGATAGTCCCGGTTTCACTCGACTTGCTCGATTACGACGGTTCGCTGCGAGTGGTAAATGGACACCCGCTCCATGCCTCGGTGAAACCCTTCGTCAATGCAGTCGTGAACTCACCTGTGTTTGAAACCGCAGATTATTCAAGCAGTGACGTACCGACGCAGTTCTCCGATGCAGTCCTGCGAGCCGAGTTCTACAACCTGATGAAGCCGGATTGGCATACGCTGCTCCGGCCCTCGGTCAAGAGCGAGCGCACGCTCTCGGTCCCGCGCGGCAAATATTTTTTTGCGCTTAATCGGGATGGTTCCTGCTGCGCATTTGTCTTAGTCGATATCAAAGCCTTTTTGAGTGCCTTTCTTCCACAGAGCCCAAGCGACGTTAAAAGTCCGGTGGGTGGCGCAGAACACGCCCGGGCAATCACCTCGAAAGCTCTGTCTACTTTCCTTTTCCCCAACACCTATCTTTACCGGAGCGACAACCCCAATCATTGCTGCGTGCTCGGCTTCCACACCTACGACTTTGAACCGGGGGACGTCACGAACGGCTTCCGTGAAAAACGTTACGTTCTCAATTTCTCAAGCTGGATCAGTCCGGGAATCTTCGCTCCCGGTTTTGAAGACATCAGCGCCCTCAGTCACGAGCTCACCGAAAGCCTTGACAATCCCTTCGTAGGCAGTGACGGGGTTCATGGCATCACGCCGTGGTGGCAGGCGCCCAATGGTCATTGTCAGGATGATCTCGAGACTGGCGACGTGCTTGAAGGGCTGCCGGAGGCAACCACGGCAATTCGCACCAGGGGACGTACCTACCATCCGCAAACCGAAGCCCTGCTCGAGTGGTTTGCATTCGAATCACCGTCGAGCGCTCTTGCTGCTTCCTACAGTTATCCGAACCAGAACGTTCTGACCGCGTTATCGCCGCCCGAAGCCGTAAATTGCCGCTGAAGTTCCACTCCGGAATTGCCTTTCAGGCGTGCCTCCAGAACCGACGTGGTGAAATCGAAAATCTGGATGGTCGAAGCTGGTCCCCGCCTGACACTGTGGGCATTAAGCGCCCAACTTTCTGCCACCTATTTCTCAGAAAGAAAACATAACTTGCAGGTCGACGCGCCGGTTGGCTGAGGCTGATGAAAACGGTCCGCCGGCGATCGAGATAGATTGGGCGAAAAATGGCGAACTCAGGTTGCCCACCGGGGGGCCTGGATTGACGTTATTCAACAGGTTACGCGCAGAGATACTGAAGGTCAGATTGTAGCGTCGGTTGGTTGCTCGGCCCGACAACGACGGCATTCCACTCATTCCGCTTAGACCGCGAGGGCCCAGACCTCCCTCGCGCCGGCCGCCCATTTTCGGGCCATCGCTTCCAGCTCCGGAAACGCCGCCCTTGACCTCGCGTCCCAAGCCGATCGTCTTGCTCAGCCGGAGGTTCAGCGTGACATTACCCGGACCGGTACCGTAGTTGATTGGAACAATACTGGTGGCCGGCGTAGTCGAACCCACCGCAGTATCAAATCCTCCCAGAGGCGTGCAGTACACGCTTCCACTCACTGTATTGGCTCCGCACGGTGCGGCCGACAGCAGGACGGGGCGGTCGTTGAAGATTGAGTCTCCGTTATTGTCCTCGCCGGTCGTGATGTTATATGGCTGGCCGGAGTTAATCATGATGAACGGGCTCAGGCGGAAGCCGTGAGGCCCTTCGATCGAGCCACCGATGAACGCCCGGTGGCGCACGGCAAATGATGCTCTCCCGTAGTCGGCCATGGGATTCCACTGGTTGGAGAGGAAACTGGCAGAGCTCATGGTGCCACTAGAAAACAGCGCTGCCCCGCCCGTCTGGCCGCCCACATTGCTGTCGGCATAATTGAGAGTGTAAAAACCGAACAAGGAAATCCTGTGCCCTAGGGCCACCCTGGCATTGGCAATCAGCTGATTTTGGCGAAAGAGGCCTTCAGAGTCGTACTGATAGACATTTCCGCTGTTGCCGTCCGGCCGGGGACCGCCGGCAACATAGGGAGCATTAATGTTGCGAATGTAGAAAGCATGTTCGCCGCGGGAATTCAGATAGGTTATCGAGACCGTTGCCGCCTTCGTGATTTGGCGTTCCACGCTGGCGGCGCTCTGGATCGTGTACGGAGCCCGAAGATCGGGGGAAACCTGGTAAGTGGTGAGCGCCGACGATGACAGGGTCTCGAGCTGGCTCAAGCCGGGAATGGTGGTGTAGAAATCCGGATTTTCGATGACAAAGCTCTGCTGGTTGACTCCGTTCAGCCGCTCCGCCTGCTCGAGAAGATTCCAGCCGAAACGGTCATAGAAGACGCCGGCGGCGGCTCGCAACACGGTCTTGGGCGCGGATTTCCCGTCGCTGCCAAGGCCCCAGGCAACTCCCAGCCGAGGCGCAAAATCGGCATGATCATGAACGTTGTTCTGTACTTCATAGCGTAGGCCATAGGTGAAGGAAAGATTCGGTCGCACCCGCCATTCATCTTCCGCGTAGATGCCAGCGTCAAACCAGTTCAACTGCAAGTCCGGACGGCCCGTAGTGATCGAAAACTGGCTGGGACAGGCGGCAGCGGAATAGTTTGTCGCCATGCAGTTCCCGGCTTTGGCACTCTCATATGCCTGGAGCGCCGTCGCGGCCAGCTGTCCCCCGGAATAGACGTTGGCGAAAACAAATGTTCCGTTGAAGTTGGGCCGGGAAAAATTTGCAATCGTCAGCCCACGCAGCCGGCCACCGAACTTGATCAGGTGTTTGCCCCGGGTAAGCGACATGTAATTCTGCAGCTCGTAAGTGTTCTCGCTATTGCGCAATTCGCCTTCGACATTCCCTCCGCCGGTGAATGCGCCCTGCACCTGGACGGCGGTCAAATTGCTGATCGGCAGTTGGTGGCTGGTTTCGCGCTGAAACTGAAAACGGGTTTCGTTGACCAGCCTCGGACTGAGAATTTGCGTGTCGCTGACCTGGATTGTCTGCTCCGTCTCATTGAGGTTGTAGGCCTGGGAGGGAAGAGAAAACTGGCTCAGGCCCGAATTCGTGTCGCTGTCGTGGGTCAACTGGTAGCGCACGGTTAAGGTATTTCTCGGGCTGAGCTGAAAATCCAGCCGCGGGGCGATGCTGGTGCGGGTCCGGGGATTGGGAAGAGCTTCGGTGAAGGTACCACCCAGATCCGGGTCGGTGGCATGAATAGCAGCAAACTCGTTGATATTGCGGCGTGAGGCATCGAGGAAAAACGACGCTTTCTTGGTTAGCGGTCCCCCCAGGTTGCCGTCGAAAATGTCGGTGTTATAGCTCGGCTTGGGGGTGAAGACGAACGGATTTCGCGAATTGAAGACTGAATTGCTGTCGTTAAAGAAAAACTGGCCGTGCAGTTTGTCGCTTCCCGGTTTGGTGAAGATCTCGATCCGGCCATAGCCGAGTCGATCATACTGGGCCGAAAAAGGATTCTGATTGATGCGGATCTCGCGAATGGCAGACTTAGGCGGCAGCTGGCCGCCGGTAAAGCCATCGATATAGATCTGGCCCCCGTTCGGTCCGGCAGCCGGCCCGGCCAGAGCGGTGAGTTCCGCCTGAAGCTCGTCGGGATCGTCAGAGAGCGCCTCCAGATCTTTTCCCTTGATAATCAGGGAACTGGCGTTCGACGCGGCACTGACATCGAGCTGCGGCCTGCCTTCCTCTCCTGGAACATCGACCTTCTCTTCGCGCGTCTGGATTTCGAGCGTAATGTTCAGAGTTTGGCTGCGGCCGCCGGTCACAATGACATTGGCTTTGCTGTAGGCGGCAAAACCCTTCGCTCGAGCGGCGACCGTATAGGCGCCCGGGAGAAGCCCGGGAATTTCAAAACCTCCCTCGCGGTCGCTGGTAGTCGTGATCTCCTTTCCCTCGGGGCCGGTCACGCTGACGGTAGCCTGCGGGATAACCGCCCCAGTTTGATCCGTAATCTTGCCATTCAGGCCGGCACGACCGGTCTGAGCCGAGGCAGAGGCGCCCAAGAGCAGAAACAATGCAATCCGGCAGACCAAATGCATCAGCAAATCTGGTTCGGCCCCCAGGAAGAATCTTTTCTTCCTGCGCTTCATTGGGGCGACGCCTCTCCGGCAAGGGCGCCCGGTTCACCTAGATTCCAGGGGGAAAGAATAGTGGAGGCGCGAGTTCCAGCCGGCGCTGCGCTGAGGATCGGCTCGACTCCGGCAAGCAGCGTGATCGCCGTCGGGCCCGATGCCGAGCTACCTTCGGTAGCCACCAGCATCACCGCGTCTCCCTTGTTCAAGTCGGAAACCGAAACCTGCGGCAGGCGGCTGAGCATCTGCTGAAAATCCGCGGAAGGGCCCCCGGCGTGCCAGTTTCCTGCCTGCCGATGTCCCAGCTCCGCACCAGAAACTTGAGCTTGTGGTTGCGGAGCTCCGCCTGGCGGCGAAGTTCCGCCCGGTTCCACTGTTCCACCCCTGAGCCGCATGGCGATTGTCGCGGCCATCGTCGGCGGCAGGCGCCGCAGCTGAGAGTCGCCATTCACGTTGACGATGAGAGGCTTTCTGCTCGTCAGGTCAGTGACGGTAATTCGGTTGTTGGCTGGATCGGTTGAACTAATTATTCCTGCGATGTCCCGAAACGTGCCGGAAACGATAGCTTGTGCTGAGAATTCCGCCCCCACGGCACTCTTCAGGCCCCGGGCCCGCAACTGGTCGCCCGGCTTGATTTGATCGAGTGTGCCGGGCTTGGCGTCGTCGAACTTAACCGAATTAGAAGAATAACGGTGGATCACGGTCTCCGGAGACACACGGACAACGATTGGGTTTCCCGAAGATGCGAGCGCATTGAGGACAATGATGGTCCGGGCCTGGGCATCGACATATTTCACGATGCCACCAACGCCTCGGCGCCACTCCTCCCGCTCACGCTTTTGCCGCTCGGCAATCTCACTCTGCTTTATCACGATCACGCTGGATGCGATTAGCACATTCCCCGGTCTTCCCTCGCCACGCACCGCGATGCGGTCGCCCACCTGAATATCCGAGGACTGAATCGGACTTGCACCCTTCAGATCCGTCTGCCCGGGCGTGGTTTGCAGGATGCGGGCAGAGTTGCTGAAGCTTACGGTTGTCTCACCGCCGGTGTCGTTAGCGACAACAAAGGAGCCGTCTTTAATGGCCGTGACGGTACCGACTGCCTTCGCGGCGCCGGTCTGGGCCGACGCCGCTGCGATCAGAGAAAGGACAGCGAGTATACCCCTGAAGGAGGCCTGCGGGCCGATGAAATGCCATGCTTTGCTTGAGCTCGCGATTTCCATTGCTACTCAAAATTATTGAATCATGGCCGCTCCGAGGGAGACGTAAAGAAGTGTCAAATGGCAGTAAACATTACCCGTCTGCAGCAGCTTGCTTTTTCGCAATCTGATGATTCGAGGAATCGATGGGGCACCTCTTCCCTCCAGCAAGCACCCACAGAGCTTCGTCGTAGCCGCCCAGGTCTCCTCAGCGGTCAAAATTTGGCAAGACCATGGATCAGAGTGGCTCGGTGCCGGATCGCTGGACACGCCAACCTGCGCGCCGGGCCCGGAACTGCTGAAATGGCAGCATTATTGCCGTCTGTTATGGTATATGGCATTAAAAC
>JAFAWX010000005.1 GCA_019241535.1 Acidobacteriota bacterium
CCGCATCTCGACTGCGATTTGCCCGCGGTGATAGGCCGAGTGCATAAGCACGTGCGTCAGCACATCCTCCACACGGCTCGACCAGGCCTCGCCTTTGCTGTTGCAATAGTCGATACGCTCATCGAACCTGGCCGGCTCTAGTTCGGCGAGATAATCGTGCCAGGCCGACGCCATCTCCTCGGCCAACGCTGCACACTCAGCAAGTGTCGAGGCGGGCCAGACAGCCATACTCTGGGGTTGCCGCCGCAAGCGTTCCAGCCAGAGTTTTTCGGCCGAGAGAATGTGGGCAAGCCGGCCTAAACATGTGCCTGCAACCGCTCCGCCGCTGGCGCCGATGGCCCGCATGCACTCCCGATTCGCCCAGTGGTCGTAGACAAACATGCGTGAATAATATTCGCTGTTCACAGGTCTCCTTTAATTTAGTTTATCGGGGCAAAAAAGCGCTGATCCGGAACTCGAAGATTTCGCGTCATGCGCAAGGCTCGGGCGGGCCAAAGCCTAAGAGGTGGCCGCGGATTGAACTGGCGTCGCACGGTGCCGAAACGGGCCTTTTGCCGCTACATACTCCTCAAACTGAGCTGCGCGTTTTTGAGCACTGTGCTCGGCCAGCACGCGTTCGCGTGCACGGCCACCGATCGAGCGCGCTTCTTGCCAGCTAACTTCTCCGAGATACTGGATCACCTGCTCGGCGGAATCGGCCGGCAGAATTTCCTCCTGGGGGCGAAAGAATGTATCCAGGCCCGTCCACCAGTCGGAAATGATGGCTGCACCCGATCCGGCGGCTTCAAACAAGCGGACCGAAGGCGAATAGCCGGCCTCGACCATTTCTTTTCGGGTCAGGTTCAGGGTCATGCGCGAAGAACCGTAGAAAGGTGCGTGAAACTTGGGCTCAAGATGAATGATGTGGGTTACGTTCTTCGGCCATTCGATGGTTTTGGGGTATTGCGGTCCGGCAACGATGAAGCGCTGTTGGGGAAGCCGGGAGGCGGGCCGGCACAGCATTTCCGCGAGTTTCCCCTGCCGATCGGGAGCGTAGGTGCCCATGTAGCTAAGATCGCATTGAAACCGGGGTTCTGCCCGGCTGAAGCGGTGACGGTCGGGATCAAAGGAACAATAAAGAGGTACTGCACGGCGGGCGCCGAAGCGGGTCTCGATTTCCCCCAACATCGGCCCGCCAGTAAAGCTGAAATAAAGATCAAACCCCGCTACCTGGTCCTGGCGAAGGTATTCGGCATCCCCCGACCGCAGTTTGGAAATGGTGATCGGGGTATCGATGTCGTAAAAGGCTTTCGTCGGCACCCCGGAATCGAGTACCCGAGCAACGGCATCGACTCCGTCGGGAAAATACGATCCCACGACTGCCACATCGGCATCAGCAAGCTCCTTGCAGAGCCGGGGCGAGGCATCCGGCCAGCGTTCGTACATGTGAACTCGGCAGAAAGGCGGCTCGGGCATATCACGGTTCGAGCGATACCATTCGAGGTCGCGTTCAAAGAACACGATATCGTGTCCCCGGGCATTGAGTGCGCGGGCGAGCGAGCGATACGTAGTGGCATGACCGTTGCCCCACGAGGAGGTGATTGCCAGTCCGCAGATGACGATCTTCACTCGGCTTCCTCGCAGACCAGTGCGCGTAGCGGGCCTGAATCGACGGCCCCCTGTTCCCCGCGGGCCTTCTGAGAGTGTTCACCCAGCAGGCGGTGCAGTTGGTTTGCCCGCAGCTCGTAGGTGTGCTCACTCAGGGCGCGGGCCCGCATGGCGGATCCTATGCGCCGGGCCTGCTCAGGGGCTACGTCGCGCAAATAGCGAACAATGTCCTGTGCCGACCAGGCTACAAGAATCTCCTTGCCAGGAGCAAAAAATTCCTCCACTCCGGTCCAGGCGTCGGTGACGAGGCAAGCGGCGGCGCCGGCTGCTTCAAACACCCGAGTCGGAGGAGAGAAGCCGACTGAAGCCATCGATTCCCGGTTAATGTTGAGCACCATGCGGGCGGAGGAGTTCACGACATTGTGAGCGGCCGTGCCCACGTGCCCCATCCAGCGGACATTATTCGGCAGGCGCTTCCCACCCCAGCCTTCGCCCCCGAGTAGGAAGTTGAATTGCGGAGCGGCTTCCGCGGCCTGGAAGAAGAACTGCTCCACCCGGGCTTCGCGGTCGGGCATGCGGTTGCCGAGAAATACCAGGTCGCACCGGAACCGCTCTTCGGCAGGCACGGGAATGTGGGTGTCGGGATCGAGAGCGTTGTAGATGGGAAAACAATTCCGTGCCCCCAGCTGCAGGTAATTGGCGATGACCGGAGGCCCTCCGCCGTAGGTGAAAACGAAATCGTATCGCGGGATGAGGCGATGAAACGGGTCCGCCGCGTCGCGAGCGAGCCGTGCCAGGGTTGCGGGAGCGTCTACATCCCAGAACGCTACGCGCCTCCCTCGGCCCCCGCAATTCAGGACCTCGGCCTCGAGCCGGTCGTCATCTCTCCCTACCCCGCTGTGCTTGATGACCAACTCCGCCTCACAAGCTTCGGCGAGGACGCGCTCGAGATCTCCGGGAGTTCGGTAGACCCTGACCCGCGCGTATTCGATCGTCTCGAAGTCTCGATGCTCCTGCCGCCCATAGATGTCGGGCTCGGCAAAGGTGATCTGGTGCCCGAGGCGGGCGAGATTCTTGTAGATTCCACGGTAATAGGTGGCGGCTCCATTCCAGTAGCTTGAAATCAGACTGGAGCCAAAGGCAAAAATCCTCATGATCCACTCCCCAGCTCATGGCATATGTCGAGGAGTTGCTCGGCACGGTGGGCACAGGTGTGGCGGGAGCGAATCGTCTTCACTCCGCTCTTCGAGAGCTGCTCTCGGGCTGCGTCATCGGCAAGCAGATTCCTGAGCTCGCTCAGCATGGCCGAACAGTCCGGAACCGACACGTAGTCTTCACCCGGGCGAAACAGACCTTCGCTGTCGTTCCAGGGTGATGAGACCAGCGGAACGCCCGCGGCCAGCGCCTCGAAGACGCGAATCGTAGGCACGCCGCTCAAGCCGTTCGCATAAAATTTCCGCGGCACGTGCAGGCTGATCTTGCTGTGCACGTACACCTGGGGAGCGCGCAGGTTGGGCAAATAGCCGCGGAACTCAATACCTGATTCCGCCAGACGTGCCCGAGCCGGTTCAGGATACCTGACGCCGTACACGGCAAATTTTGCCGGCTGCATGGCGGTGGCGGGGCGGATCAGAAACTCTTCGAGTTCGCGTGCCCTCTCTTCATCGCCCCAATTGCCGATCCAGACGACATCGGTGTCTTTGGCCGGGGCAGCGCGGGGAAAAAAGTGGGTTGTGTCGGCCCCCTCATGAAAGGTCCAGGTGCGCTTGGCACCCAGTGCATCGCGGTAAATGCGGCGTAGGGCTTCGCCAAAGGCCAGCACACCGTCGAACTCGCCGAGAGGAAAGCGCAGGATTTCCCGCGGCGAACTGTAAGCGCGATGGTGAGTGTCGTGAAAAAGAGCGCGGAAGCCGAGCTCCGATTTCAGGGCAAGAATCGTGGTGACCACCTCGGGTGAATTCCACTCATGGACCACCACCACGTCCGCGCCGGACAACTCTTCCCTGAGTAGCTGTTTAAGTGCTTCATTGACCGTGTAGAACCGTACGTCGAGCTCGGGAAAGGCATTGCGAAACTCGATCAGCGCTTCGGGGGCGGCCCCTTCCCGGGCCAGGTTCGCCATGGACCAGCCATTCCGTTCCTCGTAGCAGCGCACCTGGTGACCGCGTCTTACCAGTTGGCTCGCGAGGCCGCGCAAAAAATGCGCATTGCCGTGGTTCCAGTCCGAAATCCAGCTGTGGGCGAAAAACCGGAAGTTCAATAAGCCCGTCATGCGACCCTCGCACCCGAGCTGATCAGCTGGTAGGCGGCTTCGTATTCTGCGACCATGCGCTCGGCCGTGAAGCCCTGGCGCGCCCTCCGGTAGGCGCGCTCGGCATACTCCCGGCGCATGGCGGGATCGCCAAGGAGTCGGGCGACCATCGAAGCGAGATCGTCGGCATCATTTCTTGCAAAATACACGGCCGCATCCCCCCAGAGTTCGTGGAAGACTGGATTGTCGTTTAAAACCAGAGCGCACCGGGAGAACGCGGCTTCAAGCGGCGCAAGACCGAAGGGTTCGTAGCGCGAGGTGGCCACATAAATTGCCGCACGCGCGTAAAGACCGCACAATTCCGGCTCCGACCGGCTGCTCAGGCGTTCCACGTTTGCGCGCAGGTCGGGAAGAATCCTTCTGCCCTCTCGGCCTGGCTCGCGGTCGCACCCGACGATCACCACTCTGCCGGGCAAGGGACGTTCGGCCAGAAGCGAAACCTGCTTGCCGGCATCCCAGATGCGCCCGACCGTGAGGACCAGATCTTCTTTCTCGAGAGTCGGGTCGAGCAGGGCCGCCGTGCGCCCGTTGTAGATGATGCCGCAATTGCGGGGCTCGAGATAATGCCGGCAGACAGCATTGAGCATCCAGCCGGACGGAGCTACTACTAGGTCGGCGCCACCCAAGCCCCTACTGACGCGCTCGCGGTAAGTGCGCATCCAGGGAGTATCGTCAGGCTCCTGGCCGTGAACCGCCATCCACCAGCTCACCACGTCGCTATGGGCTACCACGATCCGGGGTACGTCGACCGAAATATCGCCATAGGAGTACTGGCTGAGGTGCAGCACGTCGGGCCGGACTTCCTCAACTACCAGCTCGAGGTACCGGCGAGACTCCTCGATGTCGTTTTCTGCTACCTCCATCCATTCCAGGCGATACTCCGTAGGACGGTAATCGATCGTCCCCAGGGCATCGATCCAGGCAGTCTGGTGGGCGCCCGGGAGCTGGCCGAAGCTGACCAGAGTCACCCGATGGCCGGCCTGAACCAGGCCGCTAACAAGTTCTTGTGTGTAGGTCCAGACCCCGCCGACCGTGTCGGACGTGATCAGTACGTGCATTCCAGGTCCTCAATTGGAGCAGGTTGCTGATCCTGAATGTCGCTGAAACCCTTGGCGCGAAATGTTTCAAGATAATGCCGGTGGGCGCGCTCCCAGGCATAATCGTCGGGCGGCCCGAATCTTTCCCGATAGTCGGGCGTGCCCGGAAAAGCAAACATCGGCACCGGCTCGCTCACCCATACTCCGTGCTGGCGCAGATTCTCCTGAAACCTGGCAATCTCCTCGCGCTGATCGTGTTCGGTCAATATCAGATTGGCTTGCACCCAGGGGACACGCTGGCGGGCATAGACGAGCAGCTGGCTGATTCTTTCGGTCGAAATCCGGCAGTTCTTGTTGAGCTCATCCCGCCCTCGCTCCGTGATTGACTCAATACCGCATTCCATCGAGATGCAGTGCGCGCCGGCAAGCAGGTCGAGTGACTCTTCATTCCACAAATCGATGCGGGTCTGCAGCCCGATCGAGATCGGGCGCGTCGCCAGTTCGCGAAGCAGCTGGCGAACCGTCTTGCCTACGCCGAAGATCTCATCGATCCAGTAAATGTAGTCGACGCCGCGGGAGATAAGCGTATCCACCTCCGCGAGGACGGCGGCCAGAGTCCGCTCGCGAAACTGGTTGCGGAACAGGGTCTTATTGCAGAAGCTGCAGGCCCAGGGACAGCCGCGGGCAAATTCGAGCTCTGCGCCTCGGCCGGTGCCGTAAAACACGTGATGGCGATGCCCGTGTGCTTCGACCGCGTAATCTGAAAAGCTGAGCCCCGCAAGTTTTTTCATATCTGCGACCGCCAGGCCCGAAGAGAGGTGAATTCCGGAATCGTCCTGCCATGAGCAGCCCTCAATTGACGCCCATGGGCGGGAAGCAAGTTGCGCGATCGTCTGGTCGGGCTCACCGCGCAACGCTACCTGACAATTCAGCTTGCGCAGAGTCGAGGCGGGAGTCGCCGAGGCATGCGGGCCGATGGCCACTTTCACAGCCGGGCTCTCGAGCGCGACGAACCATTGCTTGGGAACGCGGAGCTCAGGCGGCGGGCAGCGCCAGAAAAGATAGGAAGGCGCCGTAGGAATCACCAGAAAGTCGGGGCGAAATCCGGCGAGGTTTCCTCTGACTTCGTCCGTCGTGAGGCGCTCGAGATGAGCGTCAATGACGAGAGCGTCATGGCCCTGAGCGCGGATCTGGTCGGCAGCAAAAAGGAGCTCCAGGGGGTAATGGGGATCAGGGCAGCCGAAGTAGGTAGAGCCCTCAAAGGTCCATGCCGGATTCACCAGTGCAAACTTCATGAGGCCGCCTCCGGTATGCGCTCCAGTAGCGCCGGGGTCAGCGGACGGACGGCCAGGGATCCGGCTGCGCGCGCCTCCTGCTTCGCCCATTCATAGATAGACTGGATGGTTTGCCGCAGGTTGCGTTTGGGTTTCCAGCCGGTGTGTTTTTGCAGCTTATGGTAATCAGTGACATAAAACAGCTGGTCTCCCAGGCGCGGCCTCTCCAGGCGGAAGCGAATTTTCTTTCCCGTAATCTTTTCGATCTGGTCAATGACTTCAACGAGTGAAGCAGAGTTGGCGGTCCCGCCGCCCACGTTATAGATCTGGCCGGCGGTCTTCTCCATGCGCTCGCGCACTCTTTCAAATGCCGACATGAGGTCGTCGATCGAAAGCACATCCCGCACCTGGCGGCCGTTTCCGTAAATGGTGAGCGGTTTCGACTGCAGTGCCGAGTGCACGAAGTGCGCCACCCACCCTTGATCCTCGTTTCCAAACTGCCGCGGGCCGGCGATACAGGACATGCGGAATACCACCGTGGGCAGCGCGAAGATACGGCTGTAGTCATGCACGTACTGGTCGGCCGTGCCCTTCGAACAGCCATAGGGCGAGTACAAATCCAGCGGTTCGGATTCGCTCACGCCCTTTTCGTCGAGCGCGCAGTAGCGCCTGCCGGTCAGCACCAGCTGCCGCTGGCGCAGGTTGCCGTAGACCTTGTTGGTGGAAGTGAACAGGATGAAGGGTTGGCGTCGGCTGTTGCGCGCCGCTTCGAGTATGTTGAGCGTGCCCAGGGCATTAACCTGGAAGTCGTGCCGGGGATCGGACAGCGACGAAGTGACCGCAACCTGGGCAGCAAAGTGATAGATCTCGCTCGCCCCCGCGACCGCTTCGGCCACCAGGGCAGCATCCCGAATGTCTCCGACGGTGATCTTCAAACGCTCGGGAGCCACCGCGTGCTGGCGAAGCCAGCTCAGATTCTGCTCGACGCCGCGACGGGAGAGATTGTCGAACACATGAACGCGCGCGCTGGTTGAATTCAGCAAACGGGACGCCCAGTTTGAACCTACAAATCCTGCCCCGCCAAAAATCAGGACAGAACGCAGTGATAACAAGTTCTTCATCTCCTACCTCGACCGCGCCCTGCGGGAGAGCGCGCTGGATTCAGGCAAGCGTCTCTCAAGCTTTATGCCACCAGGCCGTGAACAGACAGCAGTTCCATGGCCTGGTCTACGTCATCCTGTGCCGACTGAGATCTCAGCCAGCCGGCCAGTTCCCGGATGCCACACGGGAACGTCACCGCCGGGCGGTAGCCGAGCAGTTCGCGAGCCGCTCCGATGTCGGCAAAGCAGTGGCGCACATCGCCGGCCCGATACTTGCCGGTAATTTCCGCCGGAAGCTCAATCGCGAGCGCCCGTCCGAGCTCGTCTGCAATTTCCCGAATGGTCAGCGGAACGCCTGAGCCAATATTGAGCGCGCGGTCGTCGGCGGCGGATCTTTCCATCGCCAGCAGGTTGGCTTCAACCACGTCGTGAACGCTCACGAAATCTCGCATCTGCTCGCCGTCTTCAAAAATGACCGGGGCTTTGCCGTTCATCAGGCGCGAGGCGAAAATCGCAGCCACTCCCGTATATGGGTTTGAAAGGGATTGCCGGGTGCCGTAGATGTTGAAGTAACGCAACGCCACTACCGGGATCTGGTAGGTGCGGCCGAACAGCAACGCCATGTCTTCCTGATCTCTTTTAGAAAGGGCATAAATCGAGGTGCACGCCAGCGGCTTGTCCTCCCGCGTCGGAACCGGGATCAGCAGTTCGCCGCAATGCGGACACGCGAGCTCCCACCTTTTGCGCTTCAGCTCCTCGAGCGAGCGCGGCTGCGGCGCCAGCTCGCCACAGTCCCGGCAGAAGTATTTGCCTTCGCCGTAAATCGACATGGAGGAGGCAACGACGATCTTTTCCGGCGTCGTACGGGTATCGAGAATCGCCTGCAGGAGATTGGCCGTGCCCAGGTTATTAGTCGAAGTGTAATCGGCTATCTCATACATCGACTGGCCCACACCGACGGCTGCCGCCAGATGGAAGATCACATCCACTCCCCGCACCGCGGCCGAGAGACGTTCCAAATTACGCACGTCGCCGAGCGTAAACTCCGCATCCTTCGGCACGTGGCACGGCCCTGAGCGATGTACCTGTGCGCTGAGGCTGTCGAAAATACGTACCTTATGCCCGGCCGCAACCAGCCGGCCAGCCGTATGGGAGCCGACAAAACCGGCCCCACCAGTGATAAGCACTGTTTTACCTGTCACTTAAGGATTGCTCCTGTGTTTAACCTTTAACTCCATCAGCGAACTGCATGCGCCACGAAGATTTGTGGTGTGCCCCGGAAATGTGGCAGTGAGAGGAACATTCCCAGCGAACTTTGATGAATGTCAATCAACGTGAGATGTCTTGTGAGCGAAGTTATGGGAGCTCATCGCAAGCTGGGTGCCCAAAGCCAATTCAGATACCGTGCTCGCTGTCAGCATGTGGGCTGCTCTCAATTGAAACCGGAGAAAAAGATTGGCTTATCTGCGGGACCAGATGCGGCTTCGGCCGGTCGAGACGGCGCGGGGCATACCTTTCAATCATGTGTCGTGCGAACTGGGCGAAGTCTTCTGGATTGCGCGGGGGACTAGTGTAATGAGGAACGATGCCCAGATGTTCCGGAGTGAAGCATAAGGTTAAGGTGGTATTGAATTCCTCGATGGCTTGCATCTGCCGGTCAAACCAGGCTTGTGCATTAGGACGGAAGGAATCAGCCCAGCTCAGGCCAGTTCGCAGGCTGCTCACCTGAAGGGTGCGCAGCCACCTCACGGCATTTTCCAGGCGATGATCTTCAAAATGAAACCACTGGCAAATCCCGAGCCCCTGAGGAAAATGGGCTTGGGCCAGCTTCGGCGTGCCGTCCTCGCGCAAAATCCCCATGTAGTAATGGCGGTAGTACGAGCTGCCTTCGGCTTCCTTGTGGCGGGTGGTGGCCGTCCAAGTGGCCGGCAGATCGTAGAGGCTGTACCAGTGCACGCGATCCACCAGGGGCAGCAGCAGCTCGGCCGTTCGCTGGATTCCGAATACCTGCACTTCTTCGGCCCCAAACGAGGAGACGCCAGCCTCCGATACCCATACCGGCTTATTGGTCGCCTGGCGGATCTCTTCGATCTTTCGTGGCCAATCGTGGATGCTCCAGTGGTTCCAGTCGAGTGGAAAGCCGTGAATCGCCACCACGTCGATGACATCGAGGACGCCGTAGCTCCCGAGCAGCCGGACGAAGTTGGCATCGACCGGGGACAATCCCCCCAGCACAATCGTCAGCTGGGGGTTGATCTTGCGGATCTCGGCCGCGCCCGCGATCATCATCCGCGCAAACATCTTCCAATCGGGGTCGATATGAAAGTCCCAATGGGAGAGATTGTTCGGTTCATTCCACAACATCACGGCTTCGACCATAACTCCGCCATGTCCTCTGTGGTTAAGTTTGCCCGATCACAGGGAACCTTCCAGTTCCCGGTCCAAGATGTACTGGCCATCGCGTAATGCCGCAACCGGCCGGCAGATCCAGGTCTCGGGTTCCGGGTGCGCTTCGATTTCTAGTCCCGAGCTGCGCAGCATGGCCTCGACGGCCGAGCGGTTGGGAATCCACCAATTTGTGGGGTCATTCGAGTAACTCTTCTCAATGAAGTACATTGCGGGAAAGTTGCGCTGCTCGAAAATTTCTGTGTTCGAGAAGGGGTAATCGTCCTCCCATCTGTCGGCCTCCTGCGAACCGCGCACCATAGTCTGGAAGACCAATTTTCCGCCTACCTTTTTTATTAGTCTGTCGAGGGCAAACAGGGGATAGCGGAGATGGTAAAAAACCCCCATAAAAAAAACATAGTCGAAGCCCCCGGCGATGCGATCGACTTGGTAGACGGAGCACTTCTCGAGTTCGATGTCGACCCCGAGTACGGCGGCGGCAAATCGCGCCTGTTTCAAATAGCGGTCGTCGACGTCAATCCCGACTACTCGCCGGGCCCCCCGCTTCTTCAGCTCGATCGAATAGAAGCCGGCATTGCAGCCGACGTCGAGAACCGTTGCGCCGGAGAGATTTTCCGGGATGGCGTGGGCAATCTGCCGCCACTTGATATTGGGGAAGTCACCAAGGAAGTGATGGGGGGCGGTAGGCACGCCGTGCAAGTTGAGATTGTGAAACCACTCTCCCAGTTCCCGAATGCGCTCGCGCAGTTCGCGCCCGCCATCGGAGAACGACGGCGGTGATAGTTGTTCATCGAGCGAATCGGATACGGAGGACATTAGAGGCCGTCTCGGAGTCGAACTCAAAGATGCGCATTCCCCGGCAGACGTTGTGCCCAGCCACTGCCCTCTCACCCTCGGACGAAGGCACGGGCAGCAATGGGGGCTGCTCTGCAACCGCTTCCATCATAAGCACATCCAAGGCGCTCATGGCTGAGCGACCCCGCAACCCGGCGGAAGTTTCACCGCCTCCGCTCACCTCGTCAATCCCTCCTTCTCTGCCCGAGGAAGCCGCTACGCTCTATCGCGAGGTGCTGGTCGCCATGAATGACGACCAGATTCCTTACGCCGTGGCGGGTGCCTTCGCGCTCGCGAAGTACACCGGCATTTGGCGCATGACCAAGGATCTCGACCTCTTTGTCAAGCCCGAAAACGTGCCGGCTGCGCTTGAGAGCCTCAGACGCCACAGCTTCTGGTGCGAGACGCTGGATCCCGTCTGGTTGTCGAAGGCACATCGCGGGGAGTACTTCGTGGACCTGATCTCGGGCATGAGCAATGCGGTCATCATGGTCGACGACAGCTGGATGGCGCGCACCCAGCCGGCGGTGATTGCCGGGGTGGCTTCCCGGATCATCTGCGCCGAGGACCTGGTGGCTTCAAAACTGTTCGTGATTCGCAAGGAGAGATTTGACGGAGCCGATATCGCCCATGTCATTTACCGGACCCGGGGCAAGCTGGACTGGCCGCGTGTACTCGAGCTTGCTGGTGAACACTGGGAAATCCTTTTGTGGGCGCTGATACTTTACCGTTACGTTTACCCGGCGCATACGGATTTTGTTCCCACCTCTTTGTGGCAGGACCTGCTCGCGCGCTACCTGCAGCTGGTTGGGCGTCCAGCCGTCGCTGCTGCTTTTCGCGGCAGCCTGGTCGATGAGAACATGTTTGCGATCGATGTGAAGGAGTGGGGCCTCGAAAATCTTCTCGAGTCCTATCGCCGCCGCCAGCTCGATAAACTCGCGGGCGGCACGACAGGACAGCCCGGCATAGCGGGTGAGGGCGGAGGCGGCAAATGAGAATCGCCGCCACCGCCGACCTGCACTTTACCCCCGCGCGCTTTGGCCCTCTGCACGAGCAATTGAACCGGGTACGCGATGAGGCGGACGTTTTTGTCATCGCCGGCGACCTGACCAATTACGGCCGGCCGGAGGAAATGGAGCCGCTAGTCAATGTGCTGGTACGAATCCGTCTGCCTACGATCATCGTTCTCGGAAACCACGACTACGAAAGCAGCCAGGATCGGGAGCTGATGCGCATGCTGACCCAGGAAGGGATCAAGGTTCTCGATGGCAGCGCGTACGAGCGCGATGGAGTAGGCTTTGCCGGCACCAAGGGTTTTGTCGGGGGCTTTGGACGCGGCGTGCTTACTGCCTTCGGGGAACCGGAGATTAAAAGCTTCGTTCGTGCCTCGATCGATGAAACCCTGAAACTGGAGCGCGCCATGTCGCAGCTCCGGACCGAAAAGCGGGTCGTGATATTGCACTATTCTCCCATTCGCGCGACCGTCGAGGGAGAGGCTCCGGAAATCTACCCTTTTCTTGGGACATCGCGGCTCGCCGAGGTAATCGACCGCCAGGGAGCCGATCTGGTCCTTCATGGGCACGCGCACAATGGAAGGTGCGACGGCAGAACACCGGCCGGAATTCCCGTACACAACGTGGCCATCACTCTGCTGCAGGCCCAGAATCCGGCCGCCGCTTATCGCATCTTTGACCTGTGAGGCCGCCCCTCGCGCCAAACTGGCCGGGCTCAGGCACGGCCCGACGCGGCTGGTCAGATCATTTCCCGGACCTTTTCCGAGAGCGCCGTCAGCGCGATCTTGCCGCGGTTCGGCTCGCCGCGGGCGAGCGACTCGGCAAAATGCAATGCCTGTTCGCCGGTGACCTTGCTCGGCAGCGGAGGCTCCAGTTGATCGACTACCGCCTGCAGGATTGCCGGACCGGGCGCCGCTAGGAACT
The DNA here is from genome assembly GCA_019241535.1 of Acidobacteriota bacterium. GTDB lineage: Bacteria > Acidobacteriota > Terriglobia > Terriglobales > Acidobacteriaceae > Gp1-AA145. The sequence goes on from JAFAWX010000005.1 coordinate 12,487, forward strand.
GCTCTACCATGGATGCGCATTCGGCCGGATCCTCCAACGTAAACCCAACTCCGCCGCAAGCGTGTGCGAAGGCGGCAAAGTCAATCGGGTGGAGTTGCACGCCGAATTCCGGATTGCCGAGAAAGACCATCTGTTCCCACTTGATTTGCCCGAGAACGTTGTTCTTGATGATAAGCACTTTGATCGGCAGCTGATACTTGACGGCGGTGACGAAATCGGCCATCAGCATCGAGAACCCTCCGTCGCCGACAAAGGCCACCACCGGACGGTCGGGATAGGCCAACTGCGCGGCCAGAGCATAAGGCAGGCCGGGAGCCATGGTTGCAAGATTGCCCGATAAGCTGTGCATCTGGCCGCGCTTTACCGGGATCTGCCGCGCCCACCAGGTGGCAATGGTACCGCTGTCGCAACTCACGATGGCATTGTGGGGCAGCCGCTTGCCGAGCTCCCAGGCGACGACCTGCGGCTTCATTGGCTTGTCACGCCGCATCGAGCGCGCCTCTATGACCTTCCACCAATCCTTCATTCCAGCCTGCGCCTTCTCGAGAAACTCTCGATTTTGATTACGCCTAAGCAAGGGTAAGAGAGCGCGCAGGGTGTCGCGGCTGTCGCCAACAAGCCCCACCTCAACCGGATAGCGCAACCCGATCTGCTGAGGAGAGTAGTCGATCTGCACCCCCCGGGCCTGGTCGGGCTTAGGCATGAATTCGATATAGGGAAATGCGCTGCCCACGATCAGAATCGTGTCGCACTCCTCCATTGCCTCCTGGGAGGGACGCGTGCCCAGCAAGCCGATCGAGCCGGTCGTATACGGGCTGTCATCGGGCACCGCGGCTTTGCCGAGTAGGGCTTTGACGATCGGAGCAGCCAAGAGCTCCGCCAATTTTTCTAGCTCGTCGCCCGCGTGGAGTGCTCCCTGGCCGGCGAGAATCACCACTTTCTTGCCGGAATTCAAGACTTCGGCTGCGGCGTGAATCTCTGCCTCCCGGGGCACGGGTGCGGGAGGTACATAGAGGTCGGAGGAGTGGTGCGGGATGTTACGTTTGGAACGCGTACTTTTTTTTGCTTCCATCTCCTGAAAATCCACAGGCATGGTGATGTGCGAGACCCCGCGGTAGGCTAGAGCGGTGCGGCAGGCGAGGTCGACGACGTTCTCCACATGGTTAGGACCCATGATGCGTTCGTTATAAACCGCCACGTCGATGAATAACTTGTCGAGTGCGACATCCTGCTGGGTATGGGTGCCGATCAGATCATGAAACTGCAGGCCGGTGATGGCGAGCACCGGCTGATGATCGAGCTTGGCATCGTAAAGCCCGTTCAAAAGATGAATGCCACCGGGGCCGGAGGTCGCGAGACACACCCCAAGCTTGCCCGTGAACTTGGCGTAGCCGCATGCCATGAAAGCAGCCGACTCTTCGTGCCGCACCTGGAGAAAACGAATCTTTTCCTGGCGCGTGCGCAATGCCTCCATGATCCCGTTAATGCCGTCCCCGGGCAGTCCGAAAACTACCTCAACGCCCCAATCAATCAGTCTTTCAACCAACACTTCTCCGGCGGTCATCGTCATCTCCCGACATTTCTGGCAATTGGCTTGTTTCCGGCATTAGGATGCGGGGCGTAGGACCGGCGTGGGCCACCGCGGTACGGAATCATTCACAATTGTGTACAGCTTACACCCGATTAACCCGCCTCTCGCGATCGCCTAATGTGGTCGAGTGAGCCAGCCATCGAGCTCACGTCAGGCAGAGATCGCGGTGGCGCAAAACCTGTTCGTCACGAGGTGACTATGGGATTGATTCTGCTGATTATCGTGATCTTGTTGCTTATTGGAGCCCTTCCCACCTGGCCTTATAGCAGCGGTTGGGGCTATTACCCGAGCGGCGGATTGGGGCTTATTCTTCTGATTCTGGTGATCCTTCTGCTCCTCGGCCGGCTCTGAGCTTGAGCGTTCTGCCGCACCTATAAAAACACTCGCGCGAGGATGACGATGCATTCCGATGATAGCGGTCAAAGAACTGGCGCGTTCGTTCGCGACATCGAAGCCATCCGGCAACGCGCCCGACAGCATATCGAAAACGGCGCCGTGACTGCGGGCTATCGCGGCGACCGGCAGACGGTGGTCGAAGTGCTCAACGAGGCGCTCGCAACCGAGCTGGTTTGCGTGCTCCGCTACAAGCGCCATTACTATATGGCTAGCGGAATACACCGCCAGGCGGTGGCCGAAGAATTTCTCGAGCACGCAAAAGAGGAGCAGGGACACGCCGACAAAATTGCCGAGCGCATCACCCAGCTCGACGGCGCGCCTGACTTCAATCCCCAGACCCTCGCGTCCCGCAGCCATAGCGAATATGTGGAAGGAGAAAGCCTAGCCGAGATGATACGC
>JAFAWX010000099.1 GCA_019241535.1 Acidobacteriota bacterium
TGGCGCGACGGCAAGGGACCCGGCCAGCCGCCCAATAACTGGCAGTCGTGGTTCGGACACTCGGCCTGGACCTACGATCCAAAGACCGGCCAATGGTATTACCACTACTTCTACGTGCAGCAGCCCGACCTGAACTGGCGCAACCCGCAAGTCCGCAAGGCCATGTACGATGTCCTGCGCTTCTGGCTCGATCGCGGTGCGGCAGGATTCCGCATGGACGCTGTGTCGCGCCTTTTTGAAGACCCCAATCTGCACGATGATCCCATTCTTCCCGGCAGAAACGCCTTCGGCGACCCAAACATCCAGCACAAATACACCGACGATCTTCCCGAAGTCCACGACGTCCTCCGGGAAATACGCAGCGTTGTCGATGGCTATTCCGGGGATCCGGTGCTGATCAGTGAGGCCGATGAGCCTACGATTCAGGATCTGGTGAAAATCTACGGCACGAACGACGACGAAGTTCAGTTGCCCATGGATTTTCAGGTTGCCCTGGTGAACCGGCTCTCGGCGTCCACGTTCCGTAAATTGCTGGATGAAATCGAGTTCAATCCTGTCGACGGGCAGCCCTATTTCTTTTTCAGCAACCACGACCAGGTCCGGACCTGGGACCGCTACGGCGACGGCGTTCACAACGATCAGATTGCCAAGCTCATGGCGGCGCTGCTGCTTACCACCCGGGCCACACCGCAGATGTATTACGGCGAGGAGCTGGGCATGCGTACCACCACTCCCACCCGCAAAGAAGACGTGAAGGATCCGGTAGGCATAACCGGCTGGCCCAAAGACAAAGGCCGTGACGGGGAACGCACTCCGATGCAATGGGACAGTTCACCCACTGCCGGCTTCAGCACCGCGCATAAGACTTGGCTGCCGGTTCCGCCGAGTGCCGCCGAGTACAACGTCGCCCGGGAACAACGCGATCCGGATTCGATCCTGAACTTTTATAAGAAAGTCATACGGCTTCGCCGCGAGCTGCCCGCCTTGCAGAAGGGCAATTATGTGGCGGTGAACCGGGACGATCAGAAAGTTCTCGCCTATCTGCGCCAAGATGACGCCGTTCACAGTACGGTTCTCGTTGCCCTCAACATGAGCCCGGAGTCGCGAAAGGTAAGATTCAAGCTTCGCGGATTTGGGGTGGCGGGAAATTCACTCGACGTGCTCGCCGCCGCTCCCGGCCAATCGGGCTCTGAGCTCTCGCTCGATTCGGTTGAACTTGCGCCTTTTGGAGTGCTGATTGCGGCCGTAAAGTAAGCGCACCTCATCTCCCTGCCAGGATCTATTTTGCCGGGCGGCTGCCGGAACGGCCCGTTCCCCCGCTAAACTTTGCCGCGCTTATTATTCCCTCTCCCTCTTTTATGACGACCAGCTGGTTTGCCGGAACGTCTTTCGCCGTGTCCACGACCCCGCTCGGCCAGCGCACTTCAAGCGCATCCACTTTTTCCGCTTTCCCGATGCCGAAATGGATGCGCAGGTCGTTTTGCGAGAAATAGCTTCCCCCGCTGCGCACCTCGTCAGTTTGGCGGTGCGGCCTCGTTTCTCCGGGAACCGTAGTAAGGCAGGCGAGACGCGCCCCGATTCCGGTGCGATTTGATTTCGTGCCCAGTACCTTGATCTTGATCCAGTTGTTCCCGGCCGTAGAATCGGCGCGCAAAAGCTGCGGAAGACCGTTCACGGTGCTCACGACTAAGTCAACATCGCCGTCGTTATCGAAATCTCCAAAAGCGCAACCGCGTGCCGCCGAAGGCGTTGAAATTCCCGGCCCGGCGCTTTCCGAGACATCCTCAAATCTGCCGTTGCGGAGGTTACGGTAGAGCAGCTTGCGCTGCGCGTAGCCGGCTTCGGTCTTGAGTTGCTCGACCTCAGGATACACATGGCCATTCGAGATCAGGATGTCGGCCCAGCCGTCGTTATCGAAGTCCAGGAACCCGCAGCCCCAGCCGAGATACTGCGTGTGCGCTCCCAGGCCGGCGCTGAAGGTCGTATCTTCAAAGTTTGCGCCGCCCAGGTTGTGATATAGCGAAGGAGTATCGCCGGCGAAATTGGTCTTCACGATATCAAGATTGCCATCGAGATCATAGTCGGCAGCCGAGACCCCCATGCCGGCCTGCGGCTTGCCGTCCGGACTCAGTGCACAACCTGCCTCAACGGCAATATCTGTGAAAGTTCCGTTTCGCTTGTTTTGATAAAGCGCGCTCGGAGCCGAGTCGTTGGCCACGTAAATGTCCGGCCAGCCGTCGTTGTCGAAGTCCCCCGTCAGAACGCCCAACCCATAGGTTGCCCCGGAGAGCAAAATCCCGGCACTTTCCGAAACATCGCGGAACGTGCCGTCGCCGTTATTGTGGAAGAGGATGTTCTTGCCGCCTTTCAGCCCGGGCGGCCCACAGGCAACCATCACGCCCTTATAAAGACATGGCCCGGATTCGGGCACCGGTGCGGTGGCGAGGTCAAGGTCGATATAGTTGGCTACGAACAAATCGAGTTTGCCGTCGCGGTCGTAATCGACGAAGGCGCACCCGGTGTTCCAGCGCTTGCCGTTGCCGCCCACTCCTGCCTTAACAGTTACGTCCGTGAAAGTGCCGTTGCCGTTGTTGTGGTAGAGCACGTTGCTGCCGAAGTAGCTGACAAACAGATCATCGAAGCCGTCATTGTCGTAGTCTCCGATACAGACACCCTGGCCCCAGCCGTGATGAACCAGGCCCGCCTGGACGGTGACGTCGGTAAAAGTGCCGTCGCGGTTGTTTTTGAACAGGTGCGATGTGGGTTCCTGGCCGGATGGAAAGCCTTCGAGCCGCCAGCCGTTAACCAGGAAAATATCCAGCCAGCCGTCCTGGTCGTAGTCGTAAAAGGCCACTCCGCAGCCGGTGGTCTCAAGCAGGTATTTATTCTTGTGCTCGCCGCCGTAGATAATCTTCGCATTCAGCCCCGCTTCACGGGCAATGTCAAGAAAACGCACGCCCAAGTCTCGGGTTTTCTCGGGCGTTGTTTCTTCGGCCACGAGGAGCCCGCACCTTTCCATTCCCAGGACGCTTTCGAGCGGGAGGACGAGGGCCGTGTGACTCAAGGATTTCAGGAACCGGCGACGGGAAAACAAAAGCGGCAACACCTTTCCAAATGATCATGTTACAATGCGCCGCTGCTAAACAGCTTCCCGCTTTCAAAGTCTTCCGGCGGCTTAGGCGAATGGGCATAAGCGGTCTGCTTCGGCGACGTGAGCTGGTTCTATTAGGTTTGTTCTCCCTTCTGAGCGCAGCCGATACCGCAAAGGCTAGGGCCGAGCAGCTGGAACTAGTTCGCAGCGCCCGTCCGTGGGAGTTTTTCTGCGCGACCGGGTCCCGCGCCGGCCTGTTTGGCGATGAGGCGGGCAACGTTGAAGCTTGGGTTTACCCGCTCAAGATCCTACGCAACTTCGGCGTCCGTTTTCTGGTTGAAAGCCGCACCATGCCGGCTGAATCGCTTGCCCGCACGGTCGAAATCCGCCCCGGCGAGAGCTCAATCCTCTATAGCGGCGACACGTTCTCGGTCAAAGAGACATTTTTCGTACCGCGCGAACAGCCCGGCGCAGTCATTGTCTTCGAAGTCGAGACCGCCCATCCGCTTGAAATCGAAGTTTTTTTTGAACGGGACTTTCAGCTCATGTGGCCGGCCTCGCTGGGTGGGACATATATGAACTGGGAGGCTCCGCTTCGCGCCTTCTATTTAGGCGAAGAACAGAAAAAATATGCGGCGCTCGTCGGCTCACCCACGGCGACACTAACCAGGCTGGAGTATCAAACGAATTATTCTGCAACTCCCGACAGCGGGTTTCGGCTGGGCGCCACCACAAAGGGAAAGGAGACCAAAGTGGTCGTCCTTGCGGGGGCGATGAATGGCCGCGCACAGGCCGAAGCCATGTACCGGCACCTGGTCTCTGATTACGCTTCTCTCGAGAAAGAGTCGGCGTCTTACTGGGAGGCTTATCTGACCCGCACCATGGCGGTCGAGCTTCCGGACGGCGATGTCCAGCGGGCCTACGACTGGGCGAGGATCAGCGTGCTCCAGGGGCTGGTTACGAATCCCTTTCTCGGGACTGGCCTCGTAGCCGGCTATCGCACCTCCGGCTTGAGCCAGCGCCCCGGCTTCGCCTGGTTCTTCGGGCGGGACTCGTTCTGGACGGACTTGGCGCTTGACGCCGCAGGCGATTTTCAGACTGCCCGGACGGCGCTCGATTTCATCTCGAAATTTCAGCGCCCGGACGGAAAAATGCCGCATGAAATTTCCCAGGGCGCGAGCTTTGTCAACTGGTTCAAGGATTTTCCCTATGGCTACGCGTCGGTAGATGCGACGCCGCTCTATATCATCGCCCTGAACGATTACGTAAAGGAAAGCGGAGACCGGCGATTTGCCGAGGAGAAGTGGGAGAGCGCCATGAAGGCGTATCAATTCCTGCGCTCAACTTACGATTCCGCAGGCTTGCCTCAGAACTTCGGCTTCGGGCATGGATGGGTCGAGGGCGGGCCGCTTCTTCCCGTCAAGACTGAGCTCTATCAAAGCGGCCTCGGCACCGAGGCGCTTCGCTCCCTGGCAAACCTTGCGCGAATGGCGGGCAAGGCGGATCTGAGCCCGGAGCTTGAGGATGAGTTCCGCAAGCGGCAACAGCTCATTAATCAGGCCTTCTGGTCCTCCGAGTCCGGCAGCTATGCCTTTGCGCTCGACCAGAACAATCAGAAAATCATGGAGCCCAGTGTTCTCGCCACCGTCCCCATGTGGTTCGGGCTGCTTGATGGGGACAAGGCAGCCCGCATGCTGGCGCAGCTTGCCGGCCCCGAGCACGAAACCGACTGGGGAATGTGAATTATCTCCGCCAGCGCTTCCCGCTATGACGCCGGAGGTTACCACTACGGCTCGGTGTGGCCCCTCTTCACGGGATGGGCCTCGGTAGGAGAGTACCGTTATCATCGGCCGTTCCCTGCCTACAGCAACCTCCGTGCCAACGACCTGCTCGCCCTCGACGGGTCGCTCGGCCACTTCACCGAAGTTCTTTCCGGGGATTACTATCAACCGCTCTCGACGAGTTCGCCCCACCAGATATGGTCGGCGGCCATGGTCATCTCTTCCCTGCTCCGTGGCTTGCTGGGTATCGAGACCGATGCATCCGCAGCGCGTGTCGCCCTGCGTCCGCACGTTCCCGCGGAGTGGCTTTGGTTCCGACTGCAGCGGGTGCGGGCCGGAGACGTGGTCCTGGATTTCAGTTTTCGAAGGACTCAGGACCGGATTGTGTTGGAGGTCGACAGCAGCCAGGACTCAAACCTCGAGTTTTCGCCCGCATTCAGCCCTCGCGCAGAGGTTATCGCTGCCGACAAGGACGGACAGCGGCTTTCATTCAAAATCGAAGCCAGCGACTTCGATCAACATGCGACGGTGCGCGTTCCCCTGGCCAAAGGCCGGAGCACACTTACCATTCGGCTGCGAAACGATTTCACCCTGAGCTACCGCAATGTCCTCCCGCCGCTTGGGACCCGCAGCCGCGAACTGCGCGTCATTTCAGAAACGTGGTCGGCCTCACGCGACATGGTCACCATGGAGGTGGCGGGGGCAGCGGGCAGTAGTTATGAGCTGGTGCTCTCAAACCCCTCCCAAGTTGCTGAGGTTCAGGGCGGAGAGATGCGCGACGGAAAGCTCAAGATTCAAATGCCCGCAGGAGAAACGTCAGAATCCTACCCCCACGAAAAAGTTACAATCCGTTTTGCCAATAAAGTTCCGAGGAGACACTGAATGGTTGTCATCGAGCGCTCGAAGCTGAGACACGCCCTGATCGGGTGCTCTCTCGGCCCCTGTCTGGGTGCGATTCTGCTCGTAATTGGCGTACCCACGAATACCCACGGACAAGCGGCCGGGAGAGACTCCGAGGGCCATCAGTGGTGGCAGCACGCGGTCTTCTACGAAATTTATCCCCGCAGCTTCGCCGACAGCAACGATGACGGAATCGGCGACCTGAATGGAATTACCCGCAAGCTTGACTACCTCAAGGAGCTGGGCGTCGACGCCATCTGGATTACCCCGTGCTATCCCTCGCCGCAGGTGGATTTCGGCTACGACGTCTCCGACTACCAGAATATCGACCCCATGTACGGCACGCTTGAAGATTTTGATCGCCTGGAAAGCGAGGCGCGAAAGCGTGGCATCCGCATCATCATGGATTTTGTCATGAACCACACCTCCGACCAGCATGCCTGGTTCAAGGAGTCGCGTTCCTCGCGCGACAATCCCAGACGGGACTGGTATATCTGGCGGGACGGCAAAGGGCCGAACCAGCCGCCCAACAACTGGCTTTCAACCTTCGGCGGCTCGGCCTGGAAGTTCGATCCCACGACCGGGCAGTGGTATTACCACTTTTTCTATCCCCAGCAGCCGGACCTCAACTGGCGCAATCCCGAGGTGGAGAAAGCCATGTTCGATGTCACCCGTTGGTGGTACCGCCGGGGAGTGGCGGGATTCCGCCTGGACGCCGTCGACACCCTGTTTGAGGATCCCGCGCTTCACGACAATCCCGTGCTCCCGGGCAAAAATCAGTACGGCGATCCCAACATGGCAAATCTCTATAACACCAAACTCCCTGAACTCCACGGCGTGCTCGAACGGCTGCGGCAGGTTGCGGACGAGCACAATGCGGTCCTCATCGGTGAAACATGGACGAAGGATCTTGAGGAGCTGAAGCGCTACTATGGCGAGCACAGTAATGAACTGCAGATGCCCATGGACTTTCTATTCACACGCGTGGACAAGCTCTCCGCCGGGGAATTCCGCAAGCAGATTGCCGGGGTGAACGCCGCCGGCTGGCCGGTTTACGTGCTCAGCAACCATGACATTGTGCGCTCCTACGTGCGTTACGGCGACGGTCGCCATAACGATGAAATCGCCAAGCTCATGGCCGGCCTGTACCTCACCCTGCGGGGGACAGCCATCCTGTACTACGGCGAGGAAATCGGGATGGAGAATAACGACCCCAAACGCAAAGAAGACGTGAAAGACCCGATCGGAAGACTGGGGTGGCCGAAGGAAAAGGGTCGCGACGGAGAGCGCACGCCAATGCAATGGAACAGCTCTCAAAACGCAGGCTTCACCAAGGCGAAGCCCTGGCTGCCGGTAGATCCAAACTACCGGACGCACAACGTCGAAAGCGAGGGGAAAGACCCGGGTTCGATTCTGAACTTTTATCGGCGGCTGCTCGAGCTCAGACACCAGAATCCCGCCCTGCTCGAAGGCGCTTACGTTCCACTGAACGAGGATGATCCGAACGTCCTTTGTTACCTGCGCACCTATAAAGACGAAGCCGTCCTGGTCGTGCTCAACATGTCCGCCGAGAGGCAAACGACCACCCTGAATCTCACCTCTCAGGGATTCGCCGGCGCACAGGCGACAACGCTCCTGACAACGCTCGCCACCCACCCCGAGCGCCTGTCGCTTTCATCCGTCTCGGTCGATCCCTTTGCCGTTTATATTGGCAAAATCTCGAAATGACTCGGCGCGAGGAGCTTCCCGGTCCCATAGGTGCCCATGTCCGCTTGCCCTGTTACCCTGCGAGTACGGTGACTAACGTCACATTGCCTAGCCGCGGCCGAGGTTAGATACTCAACGATGCCCGCCGTGAGCGGGATTCCCCCTTTGACCAAGCCTCGAATCCATGCTCGATAGCAAACAAGTCAAGAACTTGGGACTACGTTTTGCCCGTGCCCTGCAGATGACGGTCAAGACCGCAGGCGTGTTTACGATTGAACACAAAAGCTGCGAGCGCCCAGTACAGCAAAGCTTCCTGCTCTTGAACAATCTGCTGAAAGAGGTTGGGCAATTCACCTTCGGCTTCGTCGACAACCAGGTGATGCTCAACAATCTGCTTACGACCGACCCTACTGTGCGCCATCTCGAGACCGAATTTCTCAAACGCGGGGTTGCCGGGATTACCTTTGAACCCGGCCTGACGCTCAGTCGTTACAAAAAAGTAGTGCACGTGCTCGCAGCCTCAACCGCCGTGATTGAAGCGGCGGGTGGCTTTCTGGCATTCCTCGATCAGAACGAAGTCGAGGGTGTGCGTATCCTTCCCGCCGCCAGGAATCAGAAGAAGAACGAGCAGGGAGACACGATTCTAGAAACTGATTCGGAATCCTACATACTTTCCAAGCAGAATGTCGAAGACCGGGAATCACGTGATTTCCTGGATTCGGTCGACGCTCTGCTTGAATCCGGCTGCTTCGATCCCAGTATGCGCACCGAAGTGCTGTCGAACATCGCGCTCCAGGGTGCCGAAAATCCAGGCCCGGGCTTCGGAGGCGGGTCCCCATACGGAGTTCCCATAAATTCACCGACTTTGGCGGGCATGGGACAGATGCTCGGGCCTGCAGCGGCCTTTCCGGGCTCTGATGGAGGTGGCGGAGCTCGGCGCTCGCTGCATGCGGCCGCCGGACAGGGTCCCGGCCGGGGGTCCTCAACACGAGGTCTGGCTGCGCCTCTCAGGAACCGATCGGCGGGCGTGGCCGCCGGGCCGGCGACGGGGGGATCCGCTGCGACCGGACAAGCCCGGGAGAGTGCCGGAGATCAATCGAGTGTAGGAGCCGAGGACACTGCGGGAGCAGGGGGCGCGTTCCCCATCGGACAAATTCCGGGACCCGAATGCGGCACCTTGCTCGAGCTGGTCGAAGCATCCGTGCGCCGATCGCTTGTCGAGCAAAGGGGCAACCCGGAAAAGTCTTACGCTTCTCTGGCGAGGATTTTGCGTAATACCGGGGTCGATAAGATCCTGGAGTATTTTCCCGAGGAGCGCCGGCAAGAGCTACGCACACTGACACCGGAGCAACTGGCCGCCGAGTACATCGAGGACACGGCGCTCGGACTCGCCGGCGCAAAGCTAAAGGCCGCGGGTCAGCCCAGCCAAAAGCTGGTGATAGAAGAAGAAGTTGTACACCTACTCGGGCGCAGTTTGCAGGCCACGCACATGGCCGACCGGCTGGCGCAAAAGCTGACCAAGTTCATCCAGGACTACGCGGTCCCGGCCAACATTCAGGAGAAAATCCGCGAAGAACTGCAGTGGACGGCCTTGAACAGCACCAAGAAATACGCGCGCCTGATGGAGCTCAAGCACTACTCGAACATCGACTTTCGCCGCCTACTCGAATTCTCCAAGGAACTTGTAAACCAGCGGGACATGGACCGGGCCACGACGCTGGGCAGCCACTACTTCGAGTTCCTCGACGACCCCAAGGTGCAGATCGGAACTACCGAGCTCAGCCGCGTCCCGGAATTAATTCGCTCGATACCTCTGGCTCAGGTTGGTTTTGCACCTAAGACCGCCGAGCGGCTGGTACGAGTGCTGGTGCGGGAAGATCTTTCCGATTTTGTACATTTTCAGGCAGCCAGCGCGCTGACGGTGCTGGGACAGTCGGTTGCGATGTTTGAAAATTTTCAGGACGTGCTCTCGATTGCGCTCGCGTTAGAGAGTTCCAGCCAGCGAAACCTGGAAAAGCACAGAAACTGTTGTCTCGCCGGGCTGGCTCACCTGATTCCCGCTGCGGCGGTTGAGCGAATCATCGAGTTGTACTTGCAACAGCGAGGCGACTCCGGTTGGGCGAAGACGGCCGCCACTCTGCTTCGCTTTGCCTCTCCGGGCAGCATTGAAATGGTCTTTGCGAAGCTCGTCGGCGAGCAGCAGGCCCGCAACCGGTTGGCACTGGTGCGTCTGGCCGGTCAGCTGGGCAAAGAAAGCCTGGATGTCGCCCGGCGCTACCTGGACGATGAACGCTGGTATGTGGTTCGCAATATCTGCAGCGTGCTGGCGGAACTCGCCGACCCCAACCTGGTTGAAGATATCGTTCCCGCTCTCGAGCACTCCGACGCCCGGGTCCAGCAGGCTGCCCTGAAAACCCTGGCGAAGAGCCGCTCCCGAAACAAGGCCTCGGTTCTGGCAGCTTCCCTGCCGAAGCTCACTCCGGATATTCTCGATGAAGCCCTCGACGAGCTGATGTTCCTGAAGGATCGCAGTGCGGTTGAAGCTCTCGAGCGCTTTGTAAGCGCCCGAGCCAGCAACGTGGCATGCCTGCGCAAGGCCGTTCAGGCGCTCGGCGCGATCAACGACGATGCCGCCCTGCATGCCCTGGGGCGCCTGTTCCGCACCGAGGAGCTTGAACCTGGCGTCCGCCAGGCGGCGCTCAGCGCCATTTCCCGCCATCCCTCGGGTCTCGCAACCGGGCTGTTGCGCGAACTTGCTTCGAGCTGGGGGCCGCTGGCGGAAGAGGCGCGAAACGAGCTCGAAAAGCGCAAGTCCGTATAATCGAAAAAATTTAATTCTGAGCTCAGGTGCCGGAGCGGGCGCCCTTGGCGGCAACCGCACGTTCAAAGTCACGAACCGCAAGTTCAAGACCGCCGAATTCCGGGTGCTGGTTGCAGTCGATGGTGAAGGCTAAATTCAGGATGTCGCCGGCGAGCAGTTTTGCCTCTGCCGTGGCCTCCGCCAGCCGCCATCCCATGGCACTATAAGTCAGCGACCGGCGCCAGCCCTGCCCGGCATTTTCTTCCGCGTCGGGCCCCAGCTTCAAGCGCACATGTCTTTGTTTCAGAAGCTTCGGGGGAGCAATCAGCCTCGCGGTTGTCCGAAACACCGGCTCGGGATTTCCCGTTCCGAAGGGCTCGAGCATTCCAATCAGGCGAAAGAGTTCGGGAGTGATCTCGGCCAGCTCCAGCTCGGCATCGATCTCGACGACGGGCTCGAAATCGACGGCAGAGAGGTGAGCCCGGGCGTATTGATCAAAACGTGCCCGCAGTTCGGGGACGCGGGCAGAAGGCAGAGAGAATCCTACGGCTTGGGCGTGCCCGCCATAACGGGTAAAGAGCTCCGAGCACGACTCGAGGGCATTCAGCAGGTGAAAGCCGGGAATCGACCTGCCCGAACCGTGCGCCTCCTCACCATCTGCGGCCACGACCAGTGTGGGGCGGCGGTAACGATCGACGATGCGCTTGGCGGTTATTCCTATCACTCCGCGGTGCCACCCGTCGCCATCAATCACCAGGGCGAAAGCTTCTCGCAAGACCGGAAGCTCCGTGAGCCGCTGCTCGATCGCATCCAGGATTCGGCGCTCCTCTTCCTGGCGCTGGTGGTTCAGCTGGTCCAGACGCTCGGCAATTTCTTGCGCTTTGGCCGCATCCTTTACGGCGAATAAATCAATCACGTCGCGCGCGACATCCATGCGTCCGGCGGCATTGATCCGCGGCGCAATGCGGAATGCAACTTCGCCCGAGCGAAGCGGCCTGCCGGCAAGTTCGGCCACTTCGAGCAGGGCTTTGAGTCCGGGATTGACTGCCGCGCGCAGGGCGTCGAGTCCCAGGCTGGCGATCACGCGGTTTTCGCCCACCAACGGCACGGCATCGGCGACCGTCGCAATGGCGGCAATTTTCATGAACGACAGCAGCAGCTGCGATTGGTCGCGGTGAGCGAGTCTCTTCTCGAGAAGCGCCTGGGCCAACTTCAGGGCGATGCCGGCGGCGCAGAGCGACTTGCAGGGATAGCCACAGCCGGCCTGGTTGGGATTTACCACGGCATAAGCTTGCGGCAAGCCGTCCTGGCCGGGGAGGTGATGGTCGGTGATGATCAGGTCGACGCCCGTGCGCCGTGCGCTCTCGGCGGCGGCAAAGGCGCGAGTGCCGGCGTCAACCGTGACCACCAGGCGGATGCCGGCCGCCGCCGCCCGCTCAATTAAATCGCCACGTAAATCGTAACCTTCGCGAATACGGTGCGGTACATGGAACTCGGCCGAGCCTCCGGCCAGTTCAACCGCAGTTTTCAGGATGACTACGGCTGCGGTTCCATCCACGTCGTAATCGCCAAAAATCAAAACTCGTTCCTTGCGCTCGATGGCCATCTCGAGACGCTCGATGGCCGCCTTTAATCCCGTCATCAGATAAGGCGAGTGGAGATGAGCGAGCGCGGGAGACAGGAATGCGCGGGCGGCTTCGGCGAAGTCGATGCCGCGCAATACCAGCAGCCGGGCAAGCGTTTCGGCGAGCGCCGGGTGCGCGGAAACGTAGGGGAGCGTACGAAGCTCTCCGGCAAGTGAATGAACGCGTTCGGGCGCAGCCTGTCTGAGCTTCCAGCGCACGGCTAAGTGTCTTCGTCAGGTCCGGACTCGTCGATGGCCATGCCCCCAAAGTCCTCCGCTACCTCGACCAGACGCTGGTAATGGTCGTACCATTCGGTCGAGGACTCATAGAGCATCATCACTCCCTGAAAGGCAAAGCCGAGTTGCAGGAAGCCCGTCTTGCCGAGATAGGTTCGCAGCCAGCGGGCATCTTCGAGGTCGTCGTCGCTGGTAAATTCCGCATTGCTCAAGCGCTCGATCATCTCTTCGAGTTCATCGCGCTCGAGCTGCCAAGAATCCATGGTGATGAAGGGGGTGCCGGCCGCTTTGGCGAGCTCAACAAAGTCTTTCCAGCTCTCGGCGTCATCACTTGGCTTCCAGGTGACCGTCTGCACTTCTTCATGATCTACGTAACCCGGAAAGCGGCGAATACCGTGGCCCTCAATAAAAGCCACCATATCGTCCTTCAGGCTGGCGAGATCCTCGGGCAGGGCGGGCATGATTCATCGAGCATTGTATGCCAGCTCACCCGCACTCGTCAGCCTGGGTAACGGCGGGAACTGCGGGCCCAAAAACAGGGAACAGGGAGCGCGCGGCTCTGTGCCGGACTGCCATGTTTGCTGTGCTACACTAACTTCACCGCAAGCGCCCTTACCGCACATGCTGCTTTCGAAAGAATATGTGAGCTATCTCGCCCGCGAAGCCGTTAAAAGACTGGCCGCCTCAGAATTTATAGAAACCACGTCACTGCCGGCAGTTAGAGACAAAGTGTATACCGCCATGCTGGATGAACTCTCGCTTGAAGACCGCATCAACGACGAAGTCCGCGTGATCCTCGAGACCTATTCGGAAGAGATGCGCAATACCGGAGCAAATTACCAGGAGATGTTCCGCAAGGTAAAAAATGAGCTGGTTCGCAAGTACAAGGCGGTTTTGTGAGGATCAGCCGCGACAAGGTTAACAAAGTCGCGCACGTTGTGACCGACGCCCTCGCCGGCATGGACGAGGTGGATTTTATCGAGGACCGCAACACCATCCGTTTGGAAGTAAGAAAGATCCTCGAAGATCTGCTGAACCAGGAAGCGAAAATTGATCAGAGCGCCCGGCAGAAAATCGAGAGCCAGAAGCGCACCATCCTCGAAGGCAGCCAGGAGTGGGACATACTCTACCGTAAGTACTACAACGAAGAAGTGAAAAAGCTGGGACTGTAGGCTGACCCCCCGGATGAGGCGCTCCTTTAGGGGCTGGCTGGCGCGGTTTAATGCTGTTCTCTCCTGCCCCGAGCGAGTCAATTGAAGAGGCGGGCCATGCCATGCGGCGGAATGGGAATTTATCGGAACTGATCAAGACGGCAGCCCGGAAGGCAGGCTTTGACCTGGCGGGGATCGCTCCGGCCGACGATTTTCCCGAGTTGGCCCGCTTTCCCGAATGGATCGCCAAAGGACGCGCCGGCGATATGAAATATCTCGAATCGCGTGCCCCTTCGGGCGAGCTGCGGCGCGCGTGCCTGCGCTCGGCTTTCTCTTGGGCTCGCAGTGTGGTGGTTTGCGCCATAAACTACAACACCGCGCATCCTTATTCGACCGAGAACGGCGATGCGGATCACGGGTGGGTTTCGCGTTATGCCTGGAGCCGCGACGACTATCACCATTCCATCATGCGGCGTCTTGGCGACGTTGAAGCGCAGTTGAAGACGATCTGCGGCGCGGCCACTCAGACGCGCGCATACGTCGATACCGGGCCGATTGTTGAGCGTGTCTACGCCCGCTACGCGGGTATCGGCTGGTTGGGCAAGAACACCTGCTTCATCAACCAGCAGATTGGCTCATGGCTGTTTCTGGGAGTGATCGTCACATCGATTGAACTCTCGCCCGATCTGCCGCAGCCGGACCGTTGTGGAACCTGCACGCGATGCCTCGAAGCCTGCCCCACGGGCGCTTTTCCCGCACCTTACGAGCTTGACTCGAACCGCTGCATCGCCTACTTGACAATCGAAAAGCGTGGCCAGATTCCGGAGGAGCTGCGACCGGGCATGGGGCGCCATGTGTTCGGCTGCGATATCTGCCAGGAGGTTTGTCCGTGGAACCGGCGGGCCCCGGTTAGCAACAAGGAGGAGTTCGAGCCGCGCGAGGGCCTAGTGAATCCTGCTCTGGCGTGGCTGGCAGAGCTTTCCCCAGAGACATTCGGCGAGAAATTCCGCCGCTCGCCGCTCAAGCGTGCCCGGCGTAACGGCTTGCGTCGAAACGCCCTGATAGCTATCGGCAACAGCGGAAATCCGAGTTTCTTGCCGGTTGTTGAACGGGCCGCTCAGGACGAGGATCTGGTCGTAGCCGACACCGCACAGTGGGCCAGACGTCGCATTCTCGACGAGTGATTGCTTGCGATGTGACTAAGGTTTGACATTCGAAAATGCTGGCGAGCGGCGGCCCAAGCTATAATCAATGCAGGCCTCACCAGGAGCGTTCATGGCTCTCGAGAAAACCGATAGAGTCTGGCACAACGGGAAACTGATCCGCTGGGAAGACGCGACCGTTCACGTCATGTCCCACGTGATTCACTACGGTTCCTCGATTTTTGAAGGTGTTCGTTGCTACAACCCGCCCTCGGGCCCGGCGCTGTTCCGGGCCGATGACCACATTGAGCGCTTAATCGACTCCGCAAAGATTTACCGCATGGAGGTCGGATTCAGCCGCGAGGAACTGACTTGCGCCATGGTCGACCTCGTAAGTACCAACGGCGTCTGGCCATGCTATTTGCGTCCGGTGGTGTTTCGGGGTTATGGAGATGCGGGAGTGTCTCCGGAAAATTGTCCGGTCGAGGTATACATCTGCAACTATCCCTGGGGTAAGTATCTGACCCAGGATGATTCCGGCGTGGATGCTTGTGTCTCCTCCTGGACCCGGATCGCGCCTAACACCCTCCCGGCTCTGGCGAAATCAGGCGCAAACTATATGAATTCGCAGCTTATCCGCATGGAAGCGACCACCAACGGCTATGCCGAAGGGATTGCGCTCGACGTCCACGGCTATGTGAGCGAAGGCTCGGGAGAAAACGTTTTTATCGTTCGCCACGGGGTACTGCAGACGGCCCCTTTGGGCAACTCCGTATTGCCAGGAATCACTCGCGATTCGGTACTAAAGCTGGCGCGCGACCTCGGCATCCCCGTCGTCGAAGCCGGCGTGCCCCGGGAACTCCTCTACATCGCCGATGAGGCGTTTTTTACCGGCACGGCGGCTGAGATTACCCCTATCCGCTCGATCGACCGCATTCCAGTCGGCGATGGAACGGTTGGTCCCCTCACCAGCCTTCTGCAACGGGAATTCTTTGGCATCGTGCGGGGAGAAAAGCCGGACCGCTTCCACTGGCTGACCCAGGTGCCGGTTAGAAGCAAGCAGCCGGTCGGCGTCTAGTCCGGCAGCGGGCCGCAAGGCTTCCTCCTAATCCCGGCCTGACTGACTGGACTGACTGCCTACGCCTTCTTTCCTTTGCCTTCGGCTGGTATACTCCCGTACGCGATTTCCGCTCAGGAGAACCTCATGCGCTTTCCGACGTGCTGTCTCCTCTTCCCTCTGTTTGTCCTTGGACCCGGGCTTCGGTTCCTTGGTGCCGAAGATGCGAAAGTGGTCTACTCAGCTAGCGCCAATGCCAAGTTTGTGAACTTCCCCGGGGTTCCCAACTGCATGACGGGTGCCGTCCAAAATGGCGATCCCTCGAAAGGGCCATCGGTCATGCTGGCGAAGGCTGGGGCCGGCTGTAAGGTCCCCTGGCACTGGCACACTCCTACGGAACAACTCATGATGGTTTCCGGGAGCGGCAAAGGAGAAATGAAGGACGGGTCGCCGGTCCTGTTGCATGCCGGCGATTACTTGAGCCTTCCCGCAAAGGGAGTTCATCAGTTCACTTGTCTTCGCGCCTGCACTTTCTTCCTCTCAAGCGATGCCACCTTTGACCTGCACTACGTGGATGGGAGCGGCAAGGAGATTTCGCCCGAGGAGGCGCTCAAGGGTCAGGAACGGGCGCGAACGTCACCCAAGCAGACTGCCAAGGAGCCAAAATGACGTCTCATTGAGGTCACGTCGCCTGCGACCGGGTCCGGCGGTTTTTCTTCGCGCCCCTTCGTCCCGCAGGAGGTTGAAATGCCAGAGCGAATCCGCTTTCTCACCCACAAAGGCAAGCAGATCCTGCTGGTGGATATTACGAATTGCACGCCGGAGGAGGTTTCCCGGATCTCTCATCTCGTGCCCTCCTACGTCTCTGGTGAACCGCCTGACTCAGTTTTGTTGTTGGCTGATTTCACCGGATCGAAGATCAATAAATCGGCTCTGGCCAGCCTCAAGGAAGCAACCGTTTATGATCGGCCGCACCTGAAGCGTTCGGCTTGGGTCGGGACGGAAGCGCTTCCCAAGGTCTTTTACGAGAACCTACGCTCGTTCTCGCAACGCGAGCTGCCAACGTTTAAGACCCGTGAAGAAGCCCTGGAGTGGCTGGTAAGCGCTTAGCCCCTTCTACGACAGCGGCAGGAAGTTCCTTACACTGGCAGGGCTTCTCAAACCCTCAGCTTCTCCACTTCAATACCACTGGCCCCTCGAGCGGATGCCTGAGTTCGCCGCCCGTGCGCCTGGCCTCAAGATATGCGGACTTCAGCCCGAAGTACCACTTCGCCGGACGGTCGGCGTCGTCAATGAGCATCAAATGCGGACCGTGCTTGAGCCCCTCGGCCTGCCGCGCCATGGTCCGCCGGTCCTGTTCGACAAATTTCGCGAACACGAATTTCAGCAACCGGGTACCGAAAGGAAACCAGCGAAATATGTTCCAGCAAGCGACCACATCGATCCTTGAGCGATCACGAGTAATCGGTGTCACCGTGGTGAGCGAAGAAAACCAGTATTTCCCCGCCCGGATCGTCTCCCGTCGCAGGTTGGGAAGGACAAAGTCAATAGTGGTTGTGATCGAGTCCGCATCGCTATAGATTTTCAAGAGCTTGTAAGGAGCGCTGTTCGAGCTCGGTTTGTGGGCGCTCATGCGAAAGCCGTTCGGAATGGGCTCAAATTGCTTCTGCTTTTCATGGATGCTGTGCCCGGTTCGCCACCACCAGGCTTGATGTACAAAAGGCCCGTGCGCCGGGTCCATCAGGCCGATAATTCCGTGGTCGATGCTGCCCGGCAGCTCAGCACTGAGATACGCTGTTCTGTAGCGCTCGCCGAACGTAGCAACGCGCGGGGCAGAGCCCTCAGGCTCTTCGCGCCGCGTAAATCCCGCTCCCCGCGGGCCGGGATCGGGAACGAAGACCCAGATAAAGCTGTCCTGTTCCTGACAGGCATAACTGCCAGCAAAAATTCGCTCGACCCGCAGATTCTGTCCCTCGACCAGCGACGGAATGAGGCGGCATTGACCGCTTTGGGCGTCAAATCTCCAGCCGTGATAACTGCATTCGAGTTCCTGCCCGTGCAAGCGGCCGCAGGAAAGGGGCATTCCCCGGTGCGGACATGCGTCCTGCAGAGCAAAGACCCGTCCGTTCGAGTCGCGACCAATCACCAGGGGAACTTCAAGCAGGGTTGTCTTCGCGAGCCGTTTTCCTCGGAGCTTGTCGGCTGGCAGAGCCCGATACCAGAAGCCGGTCAACATTAGGCAATCTGGGGTCTCGCGCCTGAGCGGTTCAGCAATGGACATGGAGGAAAATTCAGCCTACCACACGGCCTGTGGCCGAGATACACGCCTGCGTCTCGCCATCCTCGTGCAGAACGATCCCCTCAATCACAAATATAGTGTTGCTGAATTTTGAGAGATGTATTGTGATTACCAGATCGGCAACGAATGAAAATCAGCGGATTTCTGCTCCTCGTCTCTGGGTGGCTCATCGTCATTGCCGCCCTTATACTGCTGCACGGCCGGGCCCTCCCGCCATTTGTCCTGGCGGGACTCGGAACTGAGCTTTTGGGCCTGGTGCTGGTTGCCCGGGCACATCTCGGCAGGGACAATCCGTGATCTTTGCTGCCGCTCTATCCTCCGCTCTGTCGCTGGCGGCAATTTTTCTCGTCCCCCTGGCCATCGCCGGCCTGGCCCTCACCAACGCCGGCCTGGGGCGTTCGCGCAGCGCAGCCCACGCCATGACGTCGTCGTTGTGCGCCGTTGCGGTTGCCGGCCTCGCGTACTTCACTTGCGGCTTCAGGCTGCAGGGGTATCCAGTCTCGTGGAACTCCCTCGCGGACGCGGTCCGGAAACCGGAATTTTTTCTCCAGGGAATGGATCCCGGCTTCGGCTCACTTCCCATATTGCTGGGGCTTTTCAGTGTAGGCCTGTCAGCCCTGATTCCTCTGGGCGCGGCCGCCGACCGGTGGCGTCTGGCTGCCTGCTGGCTTTCAACGCTCCTGTTTGCCGCCATCACCTATCCGGCTTTTGCTCACCTGGCATGGGGCGGCTTGCTGGCACGCCTGGCAAACTCAAGCCTGGGGCATGGCTACCTGGACGCCGGCGGCGCTGGAGCGATCCAGGCCACGGGCGGGCTGACGGCGCTCGCGATTGCCTGGCTGCTTGAGCCAAGGCGCGGAAAGTATCCCGCGTCCGGCATGCCGGCCGCAATACCCGCGCACAATGGTGTCTTCGTTCTTTTCGGCTGCATGCTGGCCTGGGCCGGATGGCTCGGACTGAACGCCGCCGGAGCCATAATTTATGGTCGAGTGCCGCCGGAAAACTCGCTCGCGATTGCCCTCAACACCAGCCTTGCGGCATCGGCGTCCAGCCTGGCTGCGGCCGTGACCACGCGCGTCCGATTCCGCCGCCCGGATGCATCCCTGATCGCGAACGGCTGGATGGCGGGGCTGGTGGCAAGCAGCGCCGGGTGCGCGATGCTCAAGCCGGCCACGGCAAGCCTGACCGGCCTGCTTGCGGGAATCCTGGTAGTGCTTTCGGTCGAGTGGTTCGAGCTTCATCTTAAGGTCGACGACCCGTGCGGGTCGATTTCCGTGCACGCCGTGGGGGGAATCTGGGGTATCCTAGCCGCAGGAATTTTCAGCGGCAACAGCGGGCAGTTGGTTGCCCAACTGACGGCTATCGCCACCCTGCTCGGTTTTACTTTCCCCATGTCGTACGGGCTCAACTGGGCCGCAGCCCGATTTGTGCGCTATCGCGTTTCGGAGCATGGCGAGCAGCAGGGCCTCGATCTTGACGAGCTCGGTGCCGACGCCTACCCGGAATTTGTGGTACACGCCGACGAGTTCGTTCAAAGATGAAGTAGTCGTTCGGCGAATGACAGCGGCGGGCCATCAGCCCTGTCCAGGGTGAGGTCCTTCTTCCGCCAGATAGGCGATCTGGTCCTTAAAGATGAACAGATTCGGTTTACCCTCGCGCGTCAGCCGCAGCATGTTGCGGTCGTAGTACTCGATCCAGCCGCGCAGAGTTTCACCATTCACGAGCTTTACCAGAATGCGGCGTTGTTTATCCGCCAGGAATTTCAGATATCTCGCTTCCGCGCTGGTCGATTCGGCAGGCAAAGCCTTCGACCTCCGCCGTGCAGTGTCAAAAAAGGCCATGGGAAAATCTTACGCCCGTCTCCGCCGCAGACGGGAAACTCGAATGCCGGATCCTTTCATCGAGGTCTCAAAACGAGATCTTTACTCCCCACTCGATCGATCGTGGTGCGCCCTGTCCATTGAGGCCAGACTGCAACGAGGCGCGGTTAGTGCGGCCTGAAATCGATTTGAGGTCGGCCGAGGTGCCGCCGACGGTGCTTTGCAGTTGTTGAGGGGTGGCTGACGGTGATAAGCTCCCCGCCCCGAAGCTCAGGATGCCGCCCTGGGTATTGCCGGGGAGGTCGAAGTTCGAGAAATTGAAGAAGTTGAAAACGCCTACGCTTGGCTCAATAGAGAAGCGGTCCCCCAGTGTGTGCTGCCAGCTGAGCTTGACATCGAAGGTCTTGAGCCAGCCGAGCCCGGCTACGTCCAAAACCGGCGCGGCGAGCGGTTGAAGAACACCTCCCATCCTCACAAGATCGCTGAGCGAAAACACCCCACCATTTATGAGCATGTTTCCGGCGGGCGTGGCCGGGTTCGAGCTCCCCGCAAGGTTTGCGTTGTAACTCTTAATAAATGTCGCAAGGCCCTGCGGTTTTATAGCGCGCATGTAGGACCCGACATTCGTTCCCGGGATAATGTCACCGGTAGTTCCGTCTCCTGTCCAGTCGGTGACCAGCACCTCGGCTCCACCGGAATTCTCGGGAAAAGCTAAGGTCACCGGCAGCGGGCTGGCGAAGTGCCCGGTTATTGCGAGGCGCAACGAATAATGCAACTCGAAATATCCGCCGATCGCGATCTGGTGGGTACGATCGAGCGCCGTGGGCCCGGTGAAACGATCCGGGTTGTCGAAATCCGTCGCCTGGTGAACAAACTCCTCATCCGCCGTCTGGCTCACGAAGCGCGAGTGCGAATAGGAGAGATCGAAACTGGCGCGTTCGACCGCAGGCACGAAGAATTTGGCAAGGTGCTCCTTCAGCGAAACATCAAATGCACCGAAAAGCGAGCGTCCCACGGGGAAGTTCATCACGTTCATTCCCAGGTTGGGGTGAATGCCGGGAAAGGCGCAGAAAGGACAAGGGGCACCTCCGGTCACCTGCGCCGGCCCTCCGATGCCGGCACGGCCGTAGGCGGCAAGCGCGCCAGCCGGGCCAAGCTTCGCGATCATGCAGCCGAGTTGATTGCTTCCCGCCGGGCAGCCCGTAGACACCTGGGCGGCGTCGCGATCGGCAAGCGCATTAGCGGCGTTGAACGTCGAGGCCGCTCCCCCGTGGTTTACATCGACCCCGAGAAGGTTGTGGGTCGTGACATTGCGGAAATAATCGAAGGTAAAGATCAACCCCGGCCTGAATTGGTGCTCGAGGCCAAGATTCATCTCGACCGAACGCGGGGTCTGGTAGTTCGGGGCGAGCAGGCTCAGGCCATTCTGGTTCGGTCCGGCGAAGGCATTCGGGGCGCCGATGAATGATGGGTTCGCTGAGGAGCCGGCGGCCGTAGAAGCCTGGTATGCCCGCTCGAGCGAAGCCGCAAGCGGCGCCGCTGCTCGAATCGACTGGTCACACCAGGTCGGGGAGACCGTGCCATTGCTGTTCACGACGCCGGCCCCGCCCGCCACCAGGGTGCCGGGAGTTCCTGGACTTGATGGCCACTCAATCGAGCCCGGCGCCCCGCCCAGGCACGCAGCCGGGGTGCTGAGAAACGAGCCCTGCGCAAGGCGCAGCGGGCGGTCAAAAAATAAATTGTTGAAAATAGCGTGGTTATAAAAAAGGCCGATTCCTGCCCGCAGGGTCGTCTTGCCTTCTCCCGGGTTCCAGGCGATTCCAAGCTGCGGGGCAAAATTTAACCCAGGCTGGCGCACCCTCGTTCCCAGCCTCGGGCCCCAGGCATTCAGCTGGGGAATGGGACTGAGATCGCTGTCGGTGCGACCATCATCTCTGATCCAGCGCACCCCGTAGCTCACGGCGAGATTGGGTTGAACCCTCCAGAGGTCACCAACATAGGCAGATAGCTGGTTGTCCCGCCACCCGCCGCCGGGCAATCCGAACTGAGAGCGCTCGCTTGTAAAGCCCTGCCCGTTGCCGAGGAACGCCCATTCCACAGGATAGTTCAGCGGATCGGCAGGATTACCCGTTGAGCCGAGGAGCGGGTTCGCCGCTAACGGTGTGCCCCCCTGGTTTGAAAGCGCGGGTCCAAGCGAGAAAAACGCAGCGAACCCTGCGGTCAAGATGCGCGTGTAGCTGAAGCCGTAGCGGAATGCGTGAGTATCGTAGCCGTGAATGCCGTCGTAACGGAATTGCCAGTCTGACTGCAGCGTTCTTTGCGGCGCAACTGAGCTCAGGCCCGAGCAGAAGAGGGATCCCGAAGCGCAGAATTGTTTCGCCCCGCCGCCAATATTGATGCTGACGTAGGGCAACGGATTTGCCGCCGGGTTGATCTCTGAAGAGCGGTCAGCGATTGAATTTGTGAACTTCAGGTACCCAAAACGGAGTGAATGGGTGAAGGCCTCAGAACTGTGGTCGATGCCCGCGGCGTGGACCGGCACGGTGGTTCGGGTGAGAAGCGGCTCGAGGCTGGGCCCGGAGGCGAATGGGCGAAGGTCGCTGTTGCGATCGTAGCTGAAGCGATAAAAAATCCGGGCTGCCGACGAAGGTTTGTAGTCGAGACGCTCAAGTGTCTGCGTCTCACGAAAAGGCTCCCGCAGGGCCGTCGATGAAGGCGACAATACGGTGAATGGTCCGCCGAAGAGCACCGGGTTGGTGAGGTCAATACGGCTGCGCTCGGCGTCGACAAAAAACCACAATTTGTCCTCGATCAGCGCGCCGCCAAGCCGGCCTGCATAACGCTGGCGTTGCCAGGAGTGACTGTTGCCGCCCGGCAGGCTGGCGGACAGGACGGCGCCATTGCCATACAGGCCGAACGCTTCACCGTGGAGCTCGTTTGTACCTGAACGGCTCACAATGTTCACGGCTCCGTCAGATATTAACTGGTTCGCAAGCGGCGCCCGCACTCCTCCGAAATCGACCTCCTGGACGGCACCGGCGGGGACGTTCCCGGCAGCAGTCCCGACCGTTTCATCCGTGATATTCAGGCCGTCAACCTCAATCGGGCGAGCCCGACCGAACCGCCCGTCGAAAGAGAGCGAGGCAAAACCGCTTTTACTGGGATCGAAAACACCAGCATCCAGATTTTGCACTCCCGGTTCGAGTTGGGCGTACTCGGGAAAACTCTGGTTGCTGGCCGGCAGATTCTCGGTCGTGTGGGCAGGCACGATCCCCGGCAAAGGCTCGGGATCGAGCCTGAGGTCAATCGGGACCTTACCGCCGACTTGCAAGTTCAGAACGGCGGTTGCGGAAATGAACCCCTTAGCCTCTGCCCGCAAGCTGTAATCGTCGCGGGGCAGATCGGGCGAATTAAACTTTCCCGCCGCGTCGGTTTCGATAACTGAGGTTTGTCCCGTGGAGCGGTTGGTAATTGTGACCTTCGCTCCGCTGATAGCAGCGCCTCCGGCGCTGACGACCTTGCCTGAAATCGTTCCGGTATCAGGTTGCTGACCCACGGCAGCGATGGCCATCAAGTTTAAAAAGAGCAACCCTACGTAAAGCGATCCCACTCTGCCTTTGTTCGGCGAGACCATTCTCATGGGCGACTTTCTGATTTACCTGAATGTCATGGATTTGCTGATGCCTGACAATTGTCTTTGCCTTGAAAGCAATTTGCAAACCCCGGCACGGGTTCCGATTCCGCCGGTTTGATCGCGAATTGTCGCGCCGGCAGTCGAGAAGTTCTCGGTTCCGGCACCGGATGGGACAGGAAAAGGCATCACTCTACCTGATAAGCAGAGTCTCAGCGTAACTTCGAGGTGTAGTATCCGGTGCGATGGCGAGCATTGTAATCCGAGCTGGCGGGAACTCCCGTAAGCTTCACCTCAATGCGGCGGTAGTCGGAATCGGCGAGGCGCCGGGCAGGATAATAAGCGAGCAGATACTGCGTACGCAGCTCGTCTGAAATGGCCCGGAATGCCTGATCCAACTGGGGCAGGGTGGTGGCGTAGAAATACTTCCCTCCGGTATCTTCGGAAAGCTGGATAAGAGCATGCTCCCCTCCCGTATCCCGTCCGGCGCTGGCTTCAATAGGCACGACAATAATGCTGTAAACGATGGCCTCGGAAATCTGGGTGGCGCGCAGCGCCTCCTGATAGTCGGTCTTGCTGACGGTGTCGCCGCCGTCGGTGATGATGACCATGACCTTTCTTCCCTGCCGGCTCTCGAGCGCCTGGGAGCCGAGATAAACCGCGTCGTAGAGTGCGGTGGCGGCGCCCATCGGCAAATGGTCAATACCGTGGTCGATCGTTCGCAGGTCGGCAGTGAAAGGGACTGCCTGGTCGACGACCTCATTGAACCCGTAAACTGCCAAAGCATCAACCGGGCGCAGGATAGAGTGGGCGAAGCGACGGGCAGAGTTGAGCTCCAGCGGCAGATCCTTGCGCGTGCTCAGGCTGGTGTCAATCTCAACTACGATCGAGAGCGGCAGCTCGGACTCTTTGGCAAAAACCGAGATCTTCTGCGTCTGGCCATCCTCAAAAACTTGGAAGTTTTCTTTGCCCAGAGTGCTGACCGGGCGGCCGTGCTCGTCGGTGATGGTCACAAAAACATTCACCAGCTTCACGTCGACGCGGATGGTGTTGTCATCCTGAGCAGCGGCCGGCGCAGCGCTCGGCTCCGCGGGCTTGGCCGTAGAAGCCCAGGGTGGCTTAGGCACACTGCCCGAGACCTGTGCCGTCGACACCGGGACGATGAAAAGCAGGAACAGGAGCAAGCTTCTCATATTGAACTAGTTAATTGGATGCAGGGTTTGAAGAATGTATGCCCGGTGCGAGTTCCTCTGGGAAGGGCTCTCCGTCGGCCCAGACGGCACCTCCGGTGAAATACTCCTTCTTCCAAATGGGCACGGTGCGCTTGAGGGTATCGATAAGCCAGCGACAGGCCTCAAACGCGGGCGCGCGATGCGCGGAGGCGACGCCGATGAGAACGCTGGTTTCCCCGATCTCTATTCTCCCCAGGCGGTGCACTATGGCGACCTGCCGGATATTGAAGTCGGCGAGCGCTCGTGCCGCAAGCGATCTCAGCTCGGCCAGCGCCATGGCTTCGTAAGCTTCATATTCCAGAAACAAGGTGGCTCGCCCGCGCGTGTGATTGCGCACAATTCCCTCAAACGAGACCAGCGCGCCGTCCTCGGGCTGCTTTAAGCCCGCCAAAAAAGCCGGGCTGTCGATTTTCGGGCGCACAATCCTTACGTCTGCCGGAGCTCTGAGCGCCGAGTTGTCGCTTCCGTACGGCGCTGAACCTCCGCTGACCGGCGGAAGCAGTCCGATCTCGTCGCCCGGAGACAGTTGCTCTTCGGCGCTCGCGTATCTCTGATTAACGGAAACGGCAATCGACGAGAATATGCCTTTAAGCGATGGGAGCTGGTGTTCGTAATGCTCGATTACGTCGGCCGCCCGAGAGCGCTCAGGAAGGGTAAGCACGTCGGAACTGCGGCCAGCGAGATCTTTGAGTACGCCAAAAAATAGGACACGAACCTGCATGCGCGAGTACGGTACTGCCCGCCCTGTAGTGTACCGTGAAAGCCTGCTAGCCGCCGGGCGGCGCCTCGCGGCTCTTAGCGATATCTTGCCGGCTCTTTGTCCTTGTTCCGCTCGCTCGAAGAACTCCCGTTAGTCGACCCTCCAGATCTGCCTTCATGCGGAGCCGGGCGGGCGGGAGCTTCCATGCGCGCCTGGGGAGGGGCAGGATGACGCTGATCGGACGGCGGAGCCGGTCTCGTCTCGGGACGCGGTGATTCAGGCCGTGGAGCTTCCTGGCGCGGAGCTTCAGGACGCGCATAAGGCGCATTCCCCCGCGGCTGCTCCGGCATGCCACCGCGTTGGGGTGGCGTGGCGGGGCGTGCTTCCGGGCGCGGCGCAGGCTCGGTACGGTTATCGGGTCGAGGAGGGGCTTCTACCCGGGATGGCGGAGCTGCGGGCTGGGGCCGGCTTTCCGGACGGACCGGCTGCTCGGGCATGGTCCGCGGAGTTTCCGGGCGCGAATAAGGAGCGCTCGGGCGCTGTTGCTCGGCTCCGGGTTGGGGAACTGCGGGCTGCCGGGTTTCCGGACGGACTGGCTGCTCGGGCGTGGTCCTTGGACTTTCGGGTCGCGAATAAGGAGCGCTCGGGCGTTGCTGCTCCGCTCCGGGCTGAGGTTCGGGCCTTGCCGATGGCGGGCGCGGAACTTCGCGCCCGGGCCGATTGTTTCCCGTAGCTGGAGGGCCGCCTACGCTCTCGCCACGTCCCGGAGTGCCGGCCGGGTTCTCCTGAATTCTGGGCTGCGGAGCCACCGGGCCTCGCTCCGGAGCCGGCGGGTTGTTGGGCGCGCCGGCGCGCGCGCCCCCAGGTAACGGCTCGGCTGGACGCGTTCCCGCCGCCGGGACGGCACCATGCGCTCCGCGCGGAAGCGGCTGGGCTTCAGACGGGGGCACCGCGCGCACGGTCCTGATGGGCGGCGGGGTGACTGTACGGACTCCGGCATTTGCGGTCGGGCGAACCGGCGGCGCGGGCTCGCGGGTTGCGACTACCGGACGGCTCATGACCTGCGCTGGCGGGGCCACCGCTACGCGATGGGCTGCGCCCACAATACTTTGCGGCGCCGGTTGTAGGTTGCGCGCCACTTCGTGGGTGACCGGTGCCGATGCGACCTGGCGTGCGTCTACGCGCACCATGTTTGCGGCCACCGGACGGGCGTTCACAAACGTGTCGCGGTTGACCACCGTCACGCTGTTAGCCACCCGCTGGTTGACATAAGTTACGTTACTGACGTTGTTGACAGTCACATTGTTGTACACATTCGTGACCTGGACCACGTTGACGCGCGTATTAGTGATGTTCACGTTCTGTACGTAGCGCGGGCTTGTCCGATACCAGGGGACAAAGACCTCACCGGGTGCGAGCGGGAACCAGCCCACGCCACCACCCACCCCGATAGCCATATTGAAGCCGCCGCCGCCGACAAAGGCGACCAGTGCCGGCGAGTAAACGGGAGCCACCGCCATCGGCCCCGGCACCCAGCACCAGGCACTGTCGACAAAAGCCCAGCGCCCGTAGTGGAATGGAGCGAATCCCCAGGGCTCCTCCTCAACCCAGGTCCATCCCCAGGGGGCGACGTAGACCCAATGCCCGTAGCGGTACGGAGCCCATCCGTAGGGTACGCCGGCCGGAGTCCACACGTATCCGTAATCGCCGGCATTGTGCCAGCGACCGTACTCGTCGAGATCCTGGTAACCTGTGATTTCAGGCGAAACGTAGCGGGCGCTGCGGACGTGGTCTTCGCGATCATCGCGCGACAGGCACCAGCGATCGAAGCTGTCGTAGGGGCCGATC
The DNA here is from genome assembly GCA_019241535.1 of Acidobacteriota bacterium. GTDB lineage: Bacteria > Acidobacteriota > Terriglobia > Terriglobales > Acidobacteriaceae > Gp1-AA145. Next base: position 27,021 of record JAFAWX010000099.1, read on the forward strand.
TCGCCTACGTCGTAGCGCAACTGGTCGACGCCCGAAAACGTTCCCTGCTGTCCTGCCGATAGGCGGTAGGAATTGCCACCACCCGTGATTTCGCCTTCACCGCGCCACACCATGGCGAGCGTCTGATCGCCATTTTGGTTGACATCCAGGCGGTATTCGCCGGGCTGATAGACGGTGAAAGCAAGATTCGGAGTATCGATTTCTATGTTGTCGTCTTGGTCAAGGTGGCGCACACGAAAAAACAAAGTTCCCATCGACAAGCGGAGTTGATTGATGTGGTCGAGGTCGAGAAAAGTTACGCTCGTTTCCGATCCGAGGCGGATGGATGTAGACCCAATCTGTACTTCGGCGCGCGAATCCCGATCGGCCCAGAGATTATCGCCGCTGGTAAGCGGACGATTGGGAACCGCATTCAGCCACTCTCCGCTGCCGCCCGGCTGGAATGAAACCGAACCCTGAACATAGTCAATGCGGCCGGCGCGAGCGGGGGGGTCGCGGTCGTCCTGGGCCGCAGCAACCGGCGCCAGATGGAAGAGCAAAAAAATAGCTGCTAACAGCGCTTCGAGGCACAATGCTCCGCGTAGCTTCATAGCATCTCCCTCCCACGGCGTATAAGTTCTTCATGCCGCCGAGGACCAACAATCGACTCATTTCATTAAACCCGCCCCCCTGACACAAGTTCCATCAGGTGAAGTTCGCACTTAGGACGGCTGAGAAGCGTATGAGGTTGTGATGGATTTTAAATGCTTTAGCCGGCGGGAGAGCAACCCGAGGCGGAAGCGGTTAACCCCTTAGTAACTAGGGGGTAACAGTTGGCTGCGACCGGCAGACTGGCCGCGCGTCAGCTGACGGTCTGTTCGGCCAGGACCTTTTCCCGCTCTTCGGCATCGCGCTGCTCCTCTCCGAGAGAGCTCGGCAGGGCGAGATCGAGAGCCTCGCGGATGGTTTTCACATAATGGATTCTGAGGTTTTCGAGCTGCTCCGGCGTGAGGTCCTCGTCAACGTTCATCTTGTTTTCGGCCGGCAGGATGACATCGTGCACACCCGCACGCTTGGCGGCGAGAACCTTCTCCTTGATCCCGCCCACCGGCAACACATTTCCGCTCAGGGTGATTTCCCCGGTCATGGCCGTCAATGGTCGCACCGGGCGGTCGTTAAGCAGCGACACCAAAGCCGTCGCCATGGTCACACCAGCCGATGGGCCGTCCTTGGGGATAGCTCCCGCGGGGACGTGGATGTGGATGTCGTGGTCGGCGAAGAATCCCTCCTCGAGGCCTAGCTGCTTGGCATTCGACCGCACCCAGGTAAGCGCCGCCTGCATGGACTCCTGCATCACCTGTCCGATCTGTCCAGTCATGGTGAAGCCGCCTTTGCCGCGCATAACATTGGCCTCGACGAACAGGACGTCACCGCCCGTAGGAGTCCAGGCAAGGCCTACGGCCACCCCCGCCCGCTTTGTGCGTTCCGCGATTTCACCCTCGCTGCGTAGCTTGATTCCACCCAGGAAATCCTGCACGATCTCACGGGTGACCACCAGCTTTTCGGTTTTTCCTTCCGCCAGGCGGCGCGCCTGTTTGCGGCAGATCGTCCCGATGTTGCGCTCGAGATTACGCACGCCCGCCTCCCGGGTGTAGTGACGGATAAGGTAGCTCATGGTCTCGGGCGGGAACTCGATCTGGTCAGGGGAGACTCCATTTTCATCAATCTGCCGCGGCACCAGATATTGAAAGGCAATGTGGACCTTTTCCTCTTCCGTGTAGCCTTGCAGTTCGATGATCTCCATGCGGTCGCGCAAGGGCTCAGCGATCGGATCAAGCATGTTTGCGGTGGTGATGAAGAGCACCTTCGAAAGATCGAAGGGCACATCCAGGTAGTTATCGCGGAAGGTCGAATTCTGCTCCGGATCCAGGGCCTCAAGCAGAGCCGAACCCGGGTCACCGCGGAAATCGCGTCCCACTTTGTCGATCTCGTCGAGCATGAAAACCGGGTCTTTCGTCTCCGCCCGGCGAATGCCCTGAATGATCTGGCCAGGCAGGGCGCCGATGTAGGTGCGACGATGGCCCCGAATCTCGGCTTCGTCGTGAACGCCACCGAGCGAGATGCGGACGAACTTCCGTCCCAGGGCACGGGCGATGGAGCGCCCGAGCGAGGTCTTGCCCACCCCGGGAGGCCCGACAAAGCACAGAATCGGCCCCTTCATCGCCGGTTTCAGGCGCCGTACGGACAGGTAATCGAGAATCCTGTCCTTCACTTTTTGCAGGTCGTAATGATCAGCATCGAGAATCTCCTTGGCCTTCGGAATATCGACCTCTCCGCCCGAGGTCTTCGCCCAGGGCAGCACCGCCAGCCATTCGATATAGTTCCGGGTCACCCCGTAATCGGCGGCCATCGGCGACATGCGCGTGAGCCGGCCGAGCTCCTTGAGCGCTTCCTTCTTTACCTCGTCGGGCATGCCGGCGGCTTCGATCTTCTGCCGCAGCTCTTCGGTATCGCGCTGCCCTTCATCCTGCTCGCCCAGCTCCTTTTGAATGGCCTTCATCTGCTCGCGCAGGTAATACTCGCGCTGGCTTTGCTGTACCCGGTCCTGCACCTCGGACTGGATCTTATTGCGCAGCTGCTGCACTTCGAGCTCTTTCGCCAGGTGCTGGTTCACCTTCTCGAGACGCACTCGCACGTCGGTGGTCTCAAGCGTATCCTGCTTATCGGCGGTTGAGAGCGAGGGCAGCGATGAAGCGATGAAGTCTACCAGCCGTCCCGGCTCTTCAATGTTCATGGCTACGGTCGAGAGTTCGTCCGACAAGGTCGGCGAGCCGGCCACAATCTGCTGAAACAGCGTGAGCACGTTGCGCTGCAGGGCCTCGACCTCGGCGGTCTTCGGCGGAATGGATTCGGGAACGGTTTCTACCCGGGCCTGCATGAAAGGCGTAAGCTGGCTGAATTCGACCAGGCGCACGCGTTCGAGCCCCTCAGCGAAGACGAACAGGCTCTGGTTCGGCATCTTCACCACCTTGTGAACCACCGCCAGAGTACCGACCGTATAAAGATCCGTCGGCTGAGGAACGTCGACACGTGCCTCGCGCTGCGCCACCACGATGATGGTCTTGTCCTCGCCGAGCGAGTTGATGAGCTGAACCGAGCTCTCCCGTCCCACGGTCAGAGGCAGCACCGCATGCGGGAAAAGGACCGTGTCGCGGACAGGTAATACGGGAAGCGATCGATTATTTCCAGGCATTTCCATCTCGTGGACGCCTCAACAAAGACGCCGGCTTTCAAAACTAGCTTGAGTGTACTCTACTCAACCCTTGGATGTTGTCCGGGCGGCAGAAGATTCATTCCGGCACGCAGCTTGAGTCGCAAAGCACTTGGATTCTAAACCCGCGCAGCGCGTTTCGGACAAACCCGGATTGCGAAGTGAGATTCCGGCGGACCAGCGGGTCGGCTTGGGAATCGAAGCTCAAGGGCCATTGCTCTTATGCTGCCGGATAAATGCCGAGCACTTTGACCATCTCCGCGACCCTGCCCAGTGCAGCCAGGGCTCCTCTGGCCAGTTTGTCGTCACCGCGAAGGAAATCGGCATAAAAAAGGTATTCCCAGGGGTGGCCGCGCATGGGACGCGATTCGATCTTACTAAGACTGATGTGGCGGTCGGAAAAGGCGCCGAGCGCGCGGTAGAGGGCTCCGGGAACGTTTTTCACGGCGAAGGCGATGGAGGTTTTATTCGCTCCCGGCAATATGCCGCGCTTGGGACGCAAGAGAAAAAAGCGGGTAAAGTTGCGCTTGTCATCCTCGATGGCGGCCGCCAGAATGCGCCCGCGGTAAAGCTTGGCGGCATAGCGACCGGCAATGGCCGCGGCGTCGCCCGCCCCGCCTGCGACGACATGCTTGACGCTTCCGGCGGTGTCGTAGAACGGGGTGGCTTCGATCTCGGGATGGCGGCGGAAAAATTCGCGACACTGGTCAAGCGCGACCGGATGCGACAGCACGCGCCGGATGCTTGATCTTTTTACTTCCCGGGCGGCAATCAGGTTGTGCACAATGCGCAGATAGAACTCGCGCTGAATAAAAACCTGACGCGCAACCAGCAGGTCGGCGTGCTCGGTGACGGTTCCGGCAAGCGTGTTCTCGATCGGAATTACCGCGGCCTCTACGTCACCCCCAACCAGTCGCTCGAAGACCTCGAGCGAGCGAGCGCAGGCGACCACAGTTGAGCCCGGTAGCATCGTTCGTGCAGCCTCGTGACTGAACGAGCCGGCTTCGCCCTGGATGGCAACCTGCACACCAGCAACTTACCCATGAGCGAGGACGGAAAGCAAATGTTTCTCAAGGACCAGGGCATCAACTCCATTTGAGTAATAGCGGGGAAGGGTTCTGATTACGCTGTAGCCATGCCGCTTGTAAAAGCAGAGGGCGGCGCGGTTATCTACTGCGGTCTCCAGGCATACCCGACCGCAGCTCGCCTGCCGCAGTTCGCCCTCGGCCGCTTCGAGCAGGCAGGAGCCAATCCCGTGCCGCCGCGCCTCCGAGCACACATCGATGGTGATAATGTGGCCTGCCCGGCGTCCCTGCTCGGCCACCAGGAACCCGCAAATCCGCGCCCTCGCTTCGCTTTCTGGACCACTTTCGGTTTGAGCTTCGGCCACCAGGGTAAACGCCTGCGGGCGCCCGATATAGAGCCTCAGCTCGGCCGGTGAGTAGGAAACACCGGGGGCAAAACAGGACTGGTCGATTGCCCACAGGGTCTTAAAGTCGGGCGCGCGGTATGGACGGATTGTGAATCGCACCGATAACATTCTAGCCGCCCACGTTCGCCCAGCTAAATTTCTGGCCGGCAAATACTTAGAGCGGGACGGAAAAATTTCAAAAAACTGCCTTCCAGAGCTTGCTCCTTTACACCCTAAGTCGTACCATTCGCATCTGAGGTGTTTGTGGTGCACCTGCTGGCAATTGCCGCGCTCTCGGCGACGGCCGTAGACATCCTCTGGTTTCTGGTCTTCTCGCGTTACAACCGTAAGAAAGGAGCGCTGGTTTTGCGCTGGGTGGAAGCCGCGTGCGCCGCCCGGGGGCGCATTCTCGACAGCCGCTGGCTGACCCGGAGCTGCTTGCAGGCTCACTTGAGTTTTGCGGCGCACTGGTTTGAAAACGCCCGGGTCACCATCAAACTCCTGCCCCGGCCGCTGCTGGTACAGTGGCTAATCTGCCTGTGGCGCCATCAGAGAGAAACCATAACCTTCGAGGCCGATCTCGACGACGGTCCAAATTTCCATCTCGAAATCTCGCGCCACCGCTGGCTGACGGAAAAACCCAAAGAGATTTCAAGTCCCAGCCGCAACTGGAGCGTATCCCGTCCAGGGCCCGTAGTACTGACAACGCGAACCGAATGGACGCATGAGCTCACCCCGCTGGTGAACACGCTCATGACGTCGCGCGGCCATAATCTTCTTACCGTGCGCTTTCGCCCTGATTCCCCCAATCTCTCGGCCACCATTCCGCTTGACGCACTCTCGGATGAAGAAACCACGGCATCCTTCCTCAGCGTTTTGCGAGATCTGGCAGCGGGATCATCCGCCTCCCGGCACTGACCGATCCCCGATCTAATCGTCATCGTTATCGAAGCGGTAGCCTACGCCGCGAACCGTGCGCAGGTGCTTCGGCCGGGCGGGATTGTCTTCGAGATAGCGGCGCAGGCGAACGATAAAGTTGTCGATAGCCCGGGTATCGGTATCTTCCCGTAGTCCCCAAACCTCTTCGAGGATCGATTTGCGGGAGACAACCCGGCCACGGTTGTGAACCAGGTGGCGCAACAACTCCGATTCCATCACGGTAAGGTGGATGGTGGTTTCGCCCGCCCGCAGCTCCTGGTTGCCAAAATCGATGGTTCGCCCCTGAAACGAATACAGGCCGAACTGCTCCCCGGAGCGGTCGCGAGCCGCACTCTGCGGCTCGCTCGTGAGCGATTGCCGCGCCCACTCCCGCCGCCTGAGAAGGCCGCCGAGGCGCGCAAGCAGAATGGAAAGCTCGAAAGGTTTGGCCAGGTAATCGTCGGCTCCGGCGGCAAAGCCTCTCAGCACATCTTCCGGGCGCCCGCGCGCGGTCAGCATGAGGATAGGGACAAAGTTGCAGGCTTCGCGCAGCTCCGCTGCGACGGCAAAGCCGTCCTTGCCGGGCAGCATGACGTCGAGCACCACCAGGTCGAACTCCTGGCTCTGTCTGAGCAGCAGATCGAGAGCAGTCTCGGCATCCGCGGCCGTGACCGTCGAATGGCCTTCGGCTGCGAGATTGAATTCGAGACCGCGGGCAAGGTGCGCCTCATCCTCTACAATGAGGATCCGGCTCAAGAGAGTCTCCTCGGCAATTCCAGGATGAAGGTTGCACCCCGGCCTTCTCCGGCACTCTCGGCAGAAACCCGACCGCCATGACGCTTGGCAATCGTGCGCACCAGAAACAGTCCGAGCCCGGTGCCTCGCGCCTGCGGCAGAGCGCGTCCCGGGACGCGATAAAAGCGTTTGAAGACGCTTCTCAGTTGCGCCGACGGAATGCCTACGCCCCGGTCTCGCACCCTGAGCACCAGCCGTTTTTCCCCCTCGAGGCCGAGCTCGACAGAAACATCCACATCCTGGCCCGAATACTTCACCGCATTGTCGAGGATGTTCGAGACCGCGGTAGAAAGATCTTCGGGATCGCCGCTCACCTCCGAGCCCGTGCCGTTCACGTCCGAGCGGAATCTGAGGGCGCTTGCCGAGAGGCGATGGCTGGCGCGCGCGCTGTCCACGCAGCGTTCAACCAGGGCCGAAAAATCGACGGGCACTCGCTCTCCCTTCCTCGCCCCCGCCTTTCCCGCCTTGAGCACCTGTTCGACGGTCCTCGTCAGGCGGTCGGTATCTTCGATCATCAGACGAAAAAACTCCTGGCGTTCGCCAGCGTCAACCTGCCGCGCCTGCAAGGTTTCAAGATAGAGGCGGATGGAAGCGATCGGGGTCTTAAGCTCGTGAGTTACGGCATTGATAAAACTATCGTGCTGCTCGTTTTTGCGGATTTCACGCACCAGAAAACCGGTATTCAGAATCAGGCCGGTGGCAATGGCGGCAAAGAAGATGATGCCGAGAAGAACCTTCGCGCCTTCGCGCCAGTTGACGATGATCCACCCGAAACCAACCGCTACGGCGGTCCCGGCCAGAAGCACGCCCAGTGAAAGAAAGAAAATGATCTTGCCGCGCCGGCTGAAACGCATAGAGAGATTCTAGCGCGCCGAATTTAACTCAGGAACAGCAGGAGCACCGGGCCAAAGCTCGCCGAACTGCTCACTTTATAGAGAGACCAGCTCCGGCTGCGCGGGGGCGGCGGCCGCCTGCTCGCGTCCCTGCTTCTCTATCTCAGAAAGCTTCACGCGGTAAACAT
>JAFAWX010000010.1 GCA_019241535.1 Acidobacteriota bacterium
GCTTTTGCAGCAGGCAGATGGCGTACCAGTTCAGGTCGATCTCGTACCATTTCAGCCCGTGGCGGGCGGAAACCGGATGGGCGTGATGATTGTTGTGCCAGCCTTCGCCGAAAGTCATAAGCGCAACCCACCAGCTGTTGGTCGAAAGATCACGGGTCGGAAATCGGCGCGAACCCCAGCTGTGAGTGGCCGAGTTCACAAGCCAGGTGCAGTGCAGGCCGATAACGGTGCGCATGAACAAGCCCCACAGCAGGACAGGCAAGCCACCCGTAAGGAACAGAACAATGCCCACGATGACCACCGGCAGGTAGTGATATTTCGTGATCCAGATATAAAAACGGCTTTTGGCAAGATCGGGGACGTAATGGGAAAGCGTGCTCGTATCCTGGTGAAGGCTCCTTCCCATGAGAATCCATCCCGCGTGCGCCCACCATTTGCCATCAAGCGGCGAATGAGGATCGCCGGATTTATCGGCAAAACGGTGATGGATGCGGTGCGTGGCAACCCAGAAAATAGGACCGCCCTCAAGCGCCAGGGTTCCGCAGATGGTCAGGAAATATTCCACCCACTTTGGCGTCTTGTAACCGCGATGGGTAAGCAGGCGATGATAGCCCATGCCGATGCCGAGGCTGCCGGAAATCCACCACAGCAGGATGGAAAGCAAAAATGCCCGCCAGGTAAAGAAAAAGAGCGCGGCCACGGCGGCAGCATGGAACCCGATCATGATCGCGCCCGTTGTCCAATTGAATTTACGGTCCGCCTGGGCATCAAGCGGCCGGCTGAGGACCTCGTAGCCCGTTTCCCTTCCCATCTCTACCTCTTCACCTCTTCTCCGACTTTTATCGCAATTAGCAACGTAGCAGCGCCAATAAAGAAGCGGTGTAATAGTTCTGTAATAGTGATTTTTGGCAGCGAGCTTGCTCGTGGAACCCAGGAGCCGCCGCCCTGAGGTATGTCTCCCTCGAGAAAAAAGCAGGCACCCGGCGTGCGCAGTGACTCCGCGCCATCTGGAGGCAAGCAAGGAGAACGTAACCAACCGGTGAATGCAAGTACAAAATCAGGGGAAATGTATATTACTTAGGTAACCCGCCCCAGGGTCAGCACCCAGCAACCCACTACCTTTGTTGAAACAGCTCTGAATTCTGACCTTGACATCCCCGAGAACGGGTCTAGCATAGAAGTATCACCTCCGATCCACTTCAGGATCGAATGGGCCGGTAGCCAAGGAAAGTCACCGCTTCTTGGTTGCCGGCCCATTTTAATTCCTCGGCTCGGACTTACCGGGCGGCCCTCCCCGCTTTGCCCTGTCGCCACTCTAATCCTCGACCTGCCACGCGCGTACACGTCTGAGGACGGATGCGGGCGCCTCCGCCACCAGCTCCACCATGCCGTCCTTATACTGACGGGAGTAGATGCGCGAACCGGCCTCGAGCATTGCCAGGGCTTTGCCTTCCTGCTGAGGAACGCGCAGGCGAACCCGGCTGACGGCGTCTTGGCAAAGCAGCTGATCGATGCGCTCGACGAGAGTGCTCAGGCCGGTGCCCTGGATGGCGGAAACATGGATGGTGCCGCCATCGTCTCGCAAGTTGTCGCGCTCGCTCGCCGCGAGGAGGTCAACTTTGTTCTTGATCAGCAGCCTGGGTTTGGCGCCCGCGTTCAGCTCTTTCAGGACACGTTCGACTTGATGCTCCTGCTCGGCCGAAATCGGGCTGCTCACGTCCGAGACATGAATAATGAGGGCCGCTCTTTCGACTTCTTCGAGTGTGGCGCGGAACGACGATACCAGGGTGTGCGGCAGGTTGCGGATAAAGCCCACGGTGTCGGAGAGCAGAACTTTTCGCCGGGAGGGTAGAGCGAGGGCCCGCAGCGTGGGATCGAGGGTGGCAAACATGCGCGGCGAGGAGAGCACGGCGGCCCGGGTAAGCGCATTGAAGAGGCTCGATTTGCCGGCGTTCGTGTAACCAACAAGCGCGACCGTAGCGACCGGAACCGATTCCCGACGCTGGCGCTGCTGGGCACGAATCCGGCGTACCCTCTCGATCTGCTCCTCGAGATGGCGGATGCGGCGGTGAATCTTGCGGCGGTCGGTTTCAAGCTGGGTTTCCCCCGGACCGCGCGTACCAATGCCGCCGCCCAGCTGCGACATCTCCGCCCCGCGCCCGCCGAGACGAGGCAGCAGGTATTCCAGTTGTGCCAGCTCCACCTGCAGCTGACCCTCCCGGGTACGGGCATGCGTGGCGAAGATATCGAGAATCAGCTGGGTACGGTCGATGACACGGGCGTTGACGGCATCTTCGATATTTCGCTGCTGAGAGGCGGTCAGGTCATGATCGAAGAGCAGGAGGTCGCTTGCAACCGCACCCGCGAGCTGAGCGATTTCTTCCAGCTTGCCGCGGCCAATCAGGGTTGCCGGATCAGCCCGGTCGCGGTGTTGCAATAGCTGTCCGACAATCTCCGCCCCGGCGCTCGTGGCCAGCTCGCGCAACTCGGAGAGCGACTCCTCGGAGGTAAACTGCAGCTCCAAATCCGCCCCCCCGGCCGCCCGGCCGCGAGACATGTCAGGAGCCGTTGCCGGACCGCGAGCGCGCCGCGCACTGCGATAATCTACGCCGACCAGGAACGCACGTTCCCGGCGCATGCCTGCAGGCAGAGAATCCCTGCCTGCGCCTGAAGACAATCTGGACTGGGAACTACGCAAGCTGAGACAGCCTTAACCGCCTCATCCTTCGGTGCCAGAAGCCGCGGGAGGGCTACTGGACTCGACGACTGCGGGCGAGGTAACCACGCGCGGCTTATCGGCGCCATGGGCCCGGCCAACCGCAACGGTGGAGATCGCGTGTTTAAAAATCAGCTGCTCCTGATTATTGGTCTCAAGCACCACCGAATATTTGTCAAAGGAACGAATACGGCCGGTCAATTTGACTCCGCTCATCAGATAAATGGTGATGCTGCTCCGCTCCTTACGCGCCGTATTCAGGAAATTGTCTTGAATGTTTTGCGCTGGCGGCTTGTTTTCCATGCCCCTCTCCTGTCGGCTCTTAGCCCAGGCCGCCGACCTCGGCCGTCCCAAAACGAAGCCAGACGAGTTGTTGGAACAATATTCGTACAATACGGTGTGGCGGACCAGTTTGCAATGATGTTCTCGCACGCGCGCAAACAACCCCCGTCGAATGCCGCGATAGATTTCCGGCTGGAATCGGCGACCGCGACAGCGAAGAAGTTACAAACGTCACCATGGCGCTGTCGCCCGCCTGCGATCCCTGTCGAAGTAATCGCCGCTTGCTATGCTCGCGGCACGGCAGTCAGGCGCAGAACAAGGGGAGTTTTTGCCGACGGCCAGTCAATAAACCTGCAGCTGCCGGTCGTCTGTCGCTCGATCCTGCTCTTTGGGGTCAGCGGTCAGCTCGAGCACCAGTTTCTCAAGCACCAGCCTCTTGCTCGGGGGACTAGA
>JAFAWX010000138.1 GCA_019241535.1 Acidobacteriota bacterium
GAGCGGAGTGAACGCTACCGGTTCGCAGTTGGCCGCCGTGGCCGGCGAGAAACGAGCAAACTTCAACGTGCCGGATGAATTGGCGGATAATGGGGTCTTCAGATTGTCCGAGCCTGATGGGTGCCAATCGGAAAACCGCCCTGGAACGATCGCCATTAGTCCGAGGCCTCGGCCTGTGGTCGGCCACGGCAATCGTGATCAGCGACACGATCGGGACAGGCATTTTTCTCGTCAGCAGTGATATGGCCCGTGCAGTAGGCACAGGTACGCTGGTTTTCTGTGCCTGGATCATTGGCGCGCTGATTGTCCTATGTGGGGCGTTCTGCTATGCGGAACTAGGCGCGGCATTTCCAGAAGCGGGGGGTGCCTATGTCTACCTCAGCCGAGGTCTCGGTCCTCTTTGGGGTTTCCTTTTCGGCTGGATGAGTTCGTTCCTCGAGCGCCCTGTCGGCATGGCTACCCTGGCGGCCGGCTTTCTACGATTCCTCGCTTTTCTCTTTCCGGTTCTGGCTACCCCACTGTTCCGATTTCATCTCGGAGGGTTTGACTTCACGTTCACGGCCGCCCAGCCGCTTGCAGCGCTCGTGGTACTCATTGTCACTGCCATCAATTATTTGAGTGTGCGGGTGAGCGGGGCAATCCAGGTGGCGCTGACATCCCTCAAGATCGGCGCGATCGCGATGCTCGTGGCCGCTGGCGTGTTATTCGGAAACCGTTTCCCATTCGACTCCGCTGCGCACCTGACCGCCACGGGCTCTGGATCCATCAGCGGCTTTTTGACCGCTCTGGTACCAGCTATGTGGGCTTACAACGGCTTCAACGACCTCGGCGATGTTGGTGAAGAAATTGCGCACCCACACAAGAATATCCCGCGCGCAATTATTCTGGGATTATTTACGGTTACGGTCCTGTACCTGCTGGCGAATGTCGTCTACTTCCGTACTCTGCCATTTGCAAAGCTAATGCAATCCCAGCATGTCGCCTCAGACGTCATGCAGTCGCTCACCGGTTCTCGCGGAGCAGCGTGGTTGACGACCGCCATGGCCATTTCCGCTCTCGGAGCTCTCCACGTCGTAGTCTTGACCGGCGCGCGCATTCCTTACGCGATGGCTCGGGACAGTGTCTTCTTTCAATTCGCTAAGCGTGTGCAGCCCTCTTTCCATACTCCGAGCGGCGCCTTAATTTTTCTCGGCTGCCTGGCTGCGCTGCTCACACTCACCGGCACTTACGAAGAGCTCTATTCACTGTTTGTCTTTGGCGTGTGGATTTTCTTTGCTTTAACCGCGATTGCGCAATTCCGCTTGCGCGCACGCGTGCCCGACCTGCGGCGGCCCTACCGCGCCTGGGGCTATCCGTGGACGACGCTGATCTTTTTTGCTGCAGCCGTTGCTCTCACGGGCAACTTGTGGATGGTTCGTCCCGTCCGTTCCTCGCTTGGTCTGGCCGTAATCCTGGCAGGAGTGCTGTTCTTTTACCGATGGCGCAGGCTTGCCCGCGCCTCTTCGGCGGCGAGCGAGAGGACCTAATGTGACGGTTTAGCTCAAAGCCTCAACCGTCCGACTTCGAAGGACGCTAATCTTGCATGAACAACAGGCCCAGAATCTCCTCAACTCGGTGGAAAAGACTGCTCGCCGCTGTCCGATTGAGCCGCGGTAACGAACCTTCCAAGATCTCAGAACAACACCCCTCACATTGACCGAGCTGCGACTTCGGCGAAGCTCCCTGATATGATCGTGCCCAGAACGTTCGGACTTCAGCCAGCCGGGGCGAACCCGGTATTCGGCACTGGCATTCACCAGCCGCGGCGAGCTCGTGCGCTTGCAACGCGGCTGAATTTGTTGTGAAGGGCGGCAACCAAAAAAATGCTTCAAACCGAGCCAATTGGCAGCATTCCACGCACACCGGAGTTAATCGCCGCCATGCAAGCGCATGCCATGGGACAACTCTCCTACGAGAAATTGCAGGCAGCGCAACTCGCAGCCGTGCGCGACACAATCGCACGGCTTGAAGAGACCGGTTCGCCCGTGATCAGTGATGGCGAGCAAACGAAGCCGAGCTTTGCTACCTATCCTCTAAACGGTCTAAAGAACCTCGCACCTGAGGGTATCGTTATTCCCTTCGCCGACGGGCATACCCGCCAGCTTCCGAAGCTCACTAGTGGCCCGTTTCGTTATGGCTTGCATGCAGGAAGTTTTCTCAAGACTGCCCAGAATTATGCCCGTCGTCCCCTGAAACAGGCTGTAATCTCGGCTTCGGCACTGAGCCTGCTTTACCCCTCGGACTCTTTACCGGACTACTCTCAGGAAGAATTCCTCCGCGATCTCAAGGACGAGGCGGAGCGCGACATCCGTGAATGTTTGCAGGCCCGGGCCGCCTGCGTGCAGATCGATTTCACCGAGGCACGTCTGGCGCTGAAACTTGATCCCTCAGGGGAGCTTCTCGACAGGTTTGTTCAGCTGAACAATTCCATACTCGAGCGCTTCCTTCCCGACGAGCGAAGAAAAATCGCCGTTCACGCTTGCCCGGGCGGCGATCAGGATTCGACACATAGTGCCGATGTTGATTACACCAAATTATTGCCCTTATTGTTCCGCCTGGATGTAGGCCGCTTTTACATTCAGCTGGCAAGTGAGGCGGATCGTCCACGAGTGCTCGATGCAGTCCGAAGACTGCTCAAGCGTGGCCAAATGCTGTTCGTGGGAGTGGTTGATCCAATCAATCCTGCTATCGAAACGGCCAAAGTGGTCTGCGACCGCGTACTGGAAGCGGCAAAGTTCATCGCCTTGGATCAACTCGGTACAACTGACGATTGCGGCTTTTCGCCGTTCGCCGATGATAGCTCCACCACGCGTGAAACGGCATTCGCGAAGATCAAGAGCCGAGTTGAAGGAACAGAGATGGCTTCACGAATTCTTGCGGTTTAAACCTTATCTGGCTGCGCTTCGTAGTTCGCGCCGTCAAGGCTTTCCTGATTGCTCGCCCAGCGATCTACCCTGAGGTTTCGCGCGCAGCGCAGATTTACATATGCTTCCCGCCCGCACCTTGCTCGTGGTTTACGCGACGCGCTCGTAGCTAGCCTTCTCCTCGTTGTCAGTAGGAGTGGGATTGCCGATCAAATCCTGTCGCAGTCGCTCCATTTGCAGGGATGCTTCCTTAATTTGCTCGGCATATTCATGGCCTTTCCGTGGCAGGAATCCTCCGTAGTTCTGTAGCAGCAAACGGGCATTCTCCTCGATCGCGCAGGTCTTAAAGCGAGCTTGATCGGAAAGTGCAGATGTTAATTTTTGTAGCTGTAAATCGCGGACCGCTAATTCTTCTCTGTTCTGGGCGGCTTGCTTCTCAAGCACTTGCCCATAGTAGCGCATCCATGCAAACAAACCGGCGGTCATCGCCAGCAGGCATAAGTTGGAAGCCATGGTTTCGATCAGAGCTCTACGCCGGCGAGCATTCTTCTCACCCTCTAATTTCGCGAAGCTCGTGCTCTCATTCACTGAAAGCGAAGAAAGCAGGCCGCGAGCCCTATCCATATATTCCATTCCTTGGTTCGAGTTGATGAGCATGAATGCCCGATGACGATATCCCTGCTGGCGCAAGCTAATAGAACGTTCCATCTCAGCTTGTTTTAGATGGGCGAAGGACTCGACTTGTGACTCCAGGCCCCGTTCGCGCTCGGACCTCTCGCCTAACACTGAACGAAGCCTGGCTAAATCGCGTGGGGTTCTGGCTTTGGCGTCCACATAAGGCTGCAAATAGGAAACATCCTGGGTCAACAAATATCCACGCTGACCTGTTTCCATGTCGGTCAAGTCTCGCAATACCTCAGAAATATCGCTCTGGATTCTGGACGATTCCAACATCAATTCCGCAGTTTTTTTGAACTGTTGCAAGTGCCTGACAGCAAGAAACGCATTCCACGCGATCAGCGCCATCAGCGTGGAGGCTCCGATCTGCAGCGCGGTTTTTCGAGTCATCTTAATTGCCATCCTTCGAGTAATTTTGAGAATGCGCCTCACCCTGACAGGGCTGGGTTCGCAAATTGTCTTATCGCAGTGACCGCAATCCTCATGCG
>JAFAWX010000387.1 GCA_019241535.1 Acidobacteriota bacterium
ACGTGCATCTAATCAGTTGAGGTAGCCTCTGGCCGTGGCTATTTATGCAATTTTTGGATGGTTTAGGAATGAAGTACACAGCGCCGATTCTTTGTCTCGCGCTTGCGGCGGTTGCGGCGGCCCCTGCCACCGGGCAGGCTCTAATGAGCAATGCGCTGTCGGTCCAAGCCCCGGGCTATAACTCTACTGAACCCGATTCTGTCATCACAATTCAGAAGCGCGTAGACGAAGTCAACGTGCTATTCATCGCCATGGACAAACACGGCAAGTTTGTCCGCGACCTCAAAAAGGATGATTTCAGCATCCTTGACGATCACAAGCCGCCGCAGACGATTGTGAAATTCACTCAACAGACGGATCTACCGCTGCGGCTCGGGCTGCTCATTGATACCAGCGGATCGGTTCACGGACGCTTTCAATTCGAACAAGATGCGGCCATTGGATTTCTCCAGCACACTATCCAGCCGTATCACGATCGTGCGTTTGTTATGGGGTTTAACGCCCACACCCAGATGGCTCAGGATTTTACCTTCGACCTCGATCGCCTGTCGGCAGCAATTCAGCGCCTGCAGAATGGCGGAGGAACGGCGCTGTACGATGCCGTTTACACCGCGTGTAAAGAGCGACTGATCCAGGACGACTCCGACCGCCCCATGCGACATGCACTCATCATCGTAAGCGACGGCGAAGACAACCAGAGCGAACACACGCGGGCGCAGGCCATCGAAATGGCGCAGCGGGCGCAAGTCATTATTTATACGATCTCAACCGACGATAGCGGGCTCATTTTACGGGGCGACAAGATCCTCGAACAGCTTGCTAACGCTACCGGCGGCCGCGCATTCTTTCCTTTTAAGATGAAAGACATACAGAGTTCCTTCTCGGCCATCGAGGACGAGTTGCGCAGCCAGTACGCGGTTTCCTACCATCCTGCGGATTTTGACGCCGACGGCCGTTACCGCTCAATCGAGATTACCGCTGTCAAGAAGGACCTGCAGGTGCGAGCCCGCAAGGGGTACTTTGCTCCCCAAAAGTAGGCCATCGACCACATTTGACAGTGCTAAAATTCTTAATGGGACGATTGTCGGCCGAATTTCGTCAAATAGCGCAAGACCCCTAGGCTGAATCGATCTACCATTATGCGCCGCCCTGCAATCGTGCTCTATTGTCTGGCTCTGCTGAGCATTCTTCCTACCTGCGCTGCCGCCGCCCAGCACAAGAAAAGCCAGGCGCATTCGAAGGCCGTACTGCCGGTACCGGATCCGGTTCCCGCGCCCGCTACGGCACCCCCCGCCCCGCCTACCCCAGAGCAGGGACCATCGCTGCCACCCGAGGTCAGCTACGCGGGTGGACAGCTGACAATTGTGGCGCGGAATTCCACCATGGCCGATGTGCTGAACGCCGTACGGCAGAAGACCGGGGCAGCCGTCGAAATGCCGGCGTCCTCAAGCGAGCGGGTGGTAGGACGTTTCGGGCCGGGCGCGCCGCGCGACGTTATGGCTCAACTGCTGAATGGATCGCACTATGATTACGTGCTTCTCGGCTCGCCAGCCGACCCCGCGGTCTTGAAAAAAGTGGTTTTGATGGCTCGAGCAAGCGGTCCCGAAGCTGCTCCTGCGACCGCTGCGGCAGAGAACCCTCAACCACAGGCTTTGCAGGGAGCTCCTGGAGTCGAAGTCAATCAGGGCGCGACCGACGAGAACACTGATGAACTGCAACCGGATATGACCCAGCCGCAAACCGATGAAGAGCCGCAGGCCGGGGAGCAACCCCAGGGGGAGCAGCCGCAGCCTGGTCAGGGGCAGCCGATGGTGAAAACCCCGGAACAATTGCTACGCGAATTGCAGCAGCAGCAGTTACAGCAACAACAACAGCAGCAGCAACCACAGCAACCGCAGCAACCGCAGAGTGCGCCCTATCCGCTGCCGCCCCGACAACAATTCCCCCCGGAACAGTAAGCGGGTCACGGTTGAATGCGCGTGCAGGCACCGAGTACCAGCTTCTCCTATCCACCCATTTCCTGATGGATCGGTATGCAATGGCCGGTGCGAAAGCATGAGTCCGCAAACATGTCGGGACGAAAAATCTGCCTGAGCTTTTCTCTTGAATTTTAGTCGGCGCCGGCGCTGTGGCTGCGAACCAGGACGAGCGAGGGTTTCGGCTTAGTGGTGCCGTTCTGGGCAAAGACATGCAACAGGCCGAGAACGCTCGAGTAAGCGAGGGTGATGCCGAGGGCGAGGGACCCGACGACAGTGAAGGCAATAACGAACGCGACTAAGAGACTCCCCAAGTGGCCCCACTTTCCCGTAGTTCCAGCGGCAAAACCAACGGACTTCGGTCCAGCGGTGGTTTACCCTCTCGTTTCGCCAAACCAACAGGGCACCCTGGCGCGCCTCCTCACTGTACCCGCGTTGACCCTCCCCGCTGTTAACTTGTAGGATACGTAAAGGTGCGCACTCCCACTCTCCGACATTTCTGAGGACCCGTCCACATTACGGAGGTCCAACACTTTATTATCCCAAGTTCGAACAATGCAGGTCTGTAGGGGGTTACAACGGTTGCGAAAGAGCCTCGATTGGGCCGTACAAGTAGGTAACACAAATGCCGATTACTTCTGGGAATCATGCGGCAACTATTCGCTGTCGCTTTGCCGATATCAGGTTCATGTGTGATGTGCTGTAGGGCACATTATTGGCAGCAGGGCAAAAGCAAGCGAGGAAACGAGCTGTTAGCCGAGCTCCGAGAATTAAAAACAAAACCGCAGGGACTTCGTCCAGGCAGGGCCGGTCTTCTCCTCTACCAAGCCGTCTCGGAATGGATATATAGAAAGATCACTCTCGCTTGCACATCGGGAGAGGACCAAGCTGAAGTGGGAAACTGGGATGCCGGCCATAACTGATAACCAAAAGGGGCTCGAAATCATCACCCCTGGGGCATTGGAGTCCCTTAAAACTCCTGGCAGCGAGCGTTGCAGAATGAAGCAGGGAATATTCCCCACTCCGGGGGAGCGTCGACGATGCCTATAAGCGAGATCTCGGTCAGGGGCGCTCGTCAGCATAACCTCAGGAACATCAATGTTGACATTCCGCGCAACAGCCTGACGGTAATTACCGGCCTGAGCGGGTCGGGCAAGTCCTCGCTTGCCTTCGATACCATTTATGCTGAAGGCCAGCGGCGTTATGTCGAAACCCTCTCGGCTTATGCCCGCCAGTTTCTTGACCAGATGGAACGTCCCGACGTCGATTCGATCGACGGCCTGAGTCCCTCAATCTCGATCGAACAGAAAACGACCAGCCGTAGCCCGCGTTCGACTGTAGGCACGATCACCGAGATCTACGATTATCTGCGCCTGCTGTTTGCCTCCATTGGTGTACCGCACTGCCCCAATTGCGGGCGCGCCATTTCCCGCCAAACTGCCGCTCAGATTGTCGAACGTGTGATGGCGCTGACGCCCGAAGACCGGGTCATGGTGCTGGCGCCGATTGTCCGCGGCCGCAAGGGCGAGTTCAAGAAAGAGATGGACAAGCTCGCTCAGCACGGCTTCACGCGGGCGCGGATTGATGGGGAACTGCGTACGCTGGAAGACGAAATTGCGCTCGATAAGCGTAAGAACCATACCATCGAGGTCGTCATCGACCGTCTGTTGGTGAAGCCCGGGATCGAGCAGCGCCTGGAAACCTCCGTGGCTCTGGCCATGAAGCTGGCAGGCGGCCTGGTGCAGGTGGCGGTTGTGGGCGGCCCGGAGCAGCTTTACTCTGAGCGGTTGGCTTGTCCGGATTGCGGCATCGACGTGCCGAAACTCGAGCCGCGGTCATTTTCCTTTAACAGCGTTTACGGCGCCTGCCCGGAATGTCACGGCCTCGGCAGCCGCTTTGATTTCGATCCGGCGAAGGTTATCGGCGACTGGTCGAAGCCTTTGCTTGAGGGCGCTCTCGGTCCGGGGTCCGCCTCGCAGAATTTGATTCACCAGCTGAAGATCGTGGCTGCGGCCTACGGTCTCGACCTTGCCACCCCATTCGAGAAGCTGCCCGACAAGGTGCAAAATTTGTTCCTCTATGGCGAAGGTGAAGGACGGGGGAAGACTGGTTTTCTAGGAATTTTTGGCTATCTAAAGAATGCGCTGGACGAATCGGCATCGGAAAACTACCGCGACTGGCTGATGGAGTACATGTCCGCGTCCGAGTGTCCCGCCTGCTGCGGGCGGCGGCTTCGACGCGAGAGCCTGGCGGTGCGCATTGAAGGCATGTCGATTGCGGAGTTCACGGCCATGCCCGTGGCGCGAGCGCTCGAGAAGGCGAAGGCGATCAAACTGAGCGGCCGTGAGGCACAAATTGCTGGCCGCATTATGAACGAGATCGTCGAGCGCCTCGGATTTCTGAATGCAGTCGGGCTGGGATATATTTCGCTCGATCGTTCGGCGGCGACTCTTTCCGGCGGCGAAGGGCAACGGATTCGCCTGGCGACGCAAATTGGCTCGAAGCTGCGCGGCGTCTTGTATGTACTTGACGAGCCCTCGATCGGGTTGCATCACCGCGACAATGGGCGCCTGCTGAATGCGCTCACCGAGCTGCGCGGCTTGGGCAATACCGTGCTGGTGGTAGAGCATGACGAAGAGACGATTCGCCGCGCCGACTATGTGATCGACCTCGGCCCTGGCGCCGGGCGGCATGGCGGCGAGGTGGTCGCGCGGGGCACGCCGGACGAGATCACGCGTGTGCCGGAGTCGCTCACCGGAGCCTACATCGCAGGCAGGAAGCGAATCGAAATGCGCTCGGAACGGCGTCCGCGCAATGGAAGCGCAATCGCGGTACTGGGCGCCCGGGAGAACAATCTCAAAAATCTCGACGTGACTTTCCCGCTCGGCCTGATCAATGTAGTGACTGGGGTCTCCGGCTCGGGAAAATCGACACTTGTCAACGACATCCTCTACCGGGCTCTGGCCAGGACCCTTTACCGATCGCGCGAGGAACCCGGCGCCCACAAAGCCATTGCCGGTGCGGAGCAGATCGACAAGGTCATTCGCATCGATCAGTTGCCGATCGGACGTACGCCGAGATCGAATCCGGCGACCTACACCGGGGTTTTCAGCCACATCCGCGATTTGTACGCCATGCTGCCGGATTCGCGCGAGCGCGGCTACAAGCCGGGTCGCTTCTCATTTAATGTCAGCGGCGGAAGGTGCGAGGCCTGCCAGGGAGAAGGGCAGCGCCGCATCGAAATGAACTTCCTCCCCGATGTGTACGTGCTCTGTGAAGTTTGCGACGGCCGGCGCTACAACCAGGAGACCCTGACCGTGAAATATAACGGATGCTCGATTGCCGACCTCCTAGAGACGCCGGTGTCAGAAGTGCTGCCTATACTGGAAAACATTCCCCAGGTGCGCCAGAAACTGCAAACGCTGGTCGATGTCGGACTGGGCTATTTGCAACTTGGCCAGTCGGCGGTCACTCTCTCGGGCGGTGAAGCCCAACGTATCAAACTGGCCCGCGAACTGAGTAAGCGGCAGACCGGGCGAACGCTTTACCTGCTCGACGAACCCACGACCGGCCTGCATTTCGACGATGTGCGCAAGCTCCTCGAGGTGCTGCACCGGCTTGCTGATCTTGGTAACACGGTGGTTATTATCGAGCACAATATCGACGTGATTCGCAACGCCGACTGGATCATTGATCTCGGACCCGAAGGAGGCGAAGAGGGTGGCCGGCTGATCTCGCAGGGTACGCCCGAGCAGGTAGCCCGCAACAAAAAATCCTACACCGGCCAGGTGCTGGCGGCCCGTTTGGCCCCGAACGGCAGCCCTCTGGTAGGACAGCAGCACCTCCCAGACGCCGAAGCGGTTGGGGAGAGACAAGCCGCTACTCGGGGCGTGCTGGCTGAACTTGGCGGATCTTCATAGGTCCGCCTGATTCGTCGCATACTTGCGGCTGCGGGGCTCTGCTTTTGCAGTTCTGATAGATTCAAGTGATGTCATCCAGTTCCGAGTGGCCGGGGCCGGCCACACCCGCAGCGCCACAGCCCGGCCCCTATGGAATCGACTACAGGTCTGAGGATCCGCCCTGGAATGGCTGGGATGTACTCCGCCTCGGCATCATGATGTTCGTTGTCCCTTATCTCCTCATTCCCGTTACCGCCATTGTGGCCCAGCGATTGTTCTATCGCGGTCTGCCCTGGGTCACGGTGGCTGAAAAACCCTGGGTTGCGCTGTCGACCCAGTTTTCCTGGTATGTGGTTGTGGCTGCCTATATGGTGATGTTCGTCGAAGCCACTTTCGGCCAGAGATTTTGGAGCTCCATCCGCTGGAACTGGCCGGGCAGTCGCTGGCCAGCGTTGGTCCCCGTAGGAGTCGTGCTGGTTTCTCTGCAGGGGCTGGAGCGCTTCTTTAAGATTCCCAAGCACATTCCGATGGAAGATTTCCTGCGCACCCCGTTCGCGGCTGTTTTGACCGCAATATTTGCGGTCAGCTTCGGACCACTGATGGAAGAGTTGTTCTTTCGCGGCTTCCTGTATCCGGTGATAGCCCGCCGCTTCGGCATTTTTGTCGGCGTTTTGGCCACCTCGGTTGCTTTTGGGATGATTCATGCCGCCCAGCTTGCCTTCGCCTGGGGGCTGGTGCTGATCGTTTTCCTGGTCGGAATAGTTCTCACGGTGGTTCGCGCCAGGACGGGATCGGTGGGATCTAGCTTTGTGGTCCATGTGACTTACAACGCCACGCTCGTGGTGATCGGGCTGATCGCAAGCCGCCAATTTGCGAGGTAAAGAAGAAACCCCATTTGCTGCCCGATGAACAGACTAACGTGCCCTCGCTCCATTACGCGATGAAGAGGATCCGGATTCCGTTTCTCTGCCAGCGGGGCGATCGACGGGCAGAGGTCTGGAGTAACAGGTAAGCAGTTCCAGCAGAACTGATATCTTAAATCGATGCTCGGTTCACGCGAGGAACTGCTCCGCCTGCTTGCTGCGAGGTCATTTCGTCTTGGCCAGTTCAAACTCACATCGGGCAGGATGAGCGACTACTACATCGATTGCCGTACGACTACCCTCTCCGCCAAGGGCGCGCAATTAACCGGCGAGGTATTCCTGGAGGAGATTCACCGGCAGGGGTGGAAGGCGGAGGCGATCGGCGGCCTCACATTGGGAGCCGATCCGATCGTTGTGGGGGTGGCGATCACGAGCGGCACGATCGACGGTTTTCTGGTGCGCAAGGCGGAGAAGCAGCACGGCATGGCACGAAGGATCGAAGGCTTTCAGAAGAAGGGCGCAGCGGTGGTGATCGTTGATGACGTCTGCACCACCGGTTCTTCCACCATTCAAGCGATAGAAGCCGCCCGGGAATTTGGTTTTCAGGTCGTCGGGGTGATGTGCCTGGTCGAGCGGGAGGAATCAGGTGGAAGAGCGAAAGTCGAGGAAGCTGCAGCCCCGGCTTCCTTTGTGGCGATATTCACTGCTCAGGATGTGCGCACAAAGCATTCAGCTTTGAGCCGCTTATCCTCGGCAGATACCTGAGCCTTCGTGTGGCAACCGCGTTGGCGCCGCTGCGCATTCACATTGAACCTGTCCCGACTATGACTCAATCTTTATGATCCAGACGCTCGAATGGACGAAGGCCGGTGTGCGGTTCCTTGATCAGACGAAGCTGCCTACCGAAGAAGTCTACGTTACCTGCAGGAGCTACCAGGAAGTTGCCGACGTGATCCGCGGGATGGTGGTGCGGGGCGCCCCAGCGATCGGAGTGGCTGCGGCCATGGGGATCGCCCTCGGAGTCGAGAGCTCCCGGGCTCAAACTCTTGAGGAGTTCGAGCGCGAATTGCACGAAATCTGCCGCGTGATTGGCGAAACTCGTCCCACGGCTGTGAATCTGTTTTGGGCGATCCGCCGCATGCAGGAGAAGTTTCAAAGCCTCAGGGCATGCCCGCTCAGCAAAATTAGGCGAGGACTGGTTGAAGAAGCGCAACGCATGCATGTCGAAGATATCTCCATCAACCAGGCGATGGGACGCCATGGGGCCGTGCTGATGCCGGCCAGTGGAGGAGTACTGACACATTGCAACGCTGGCGCCCTGGCCACCTGCGGTTACGGCACAGCTCTGGGCGTTGTGCGGGCAGCGGTCGAGCAAGGCAAGCAGCTCCATGTATATGCCGATGAAACCCGGCCCTTCCTGCAAGGCGCGCGGCTGACTGCCTGGGAGCTCGTGAAAGACGGCATTCCGACCACGGTCATTTCCGACAGTATGTCGGGAGCGATGATGCGCCAGGGAAAAATCGGGGCCGTCATTGTGGGCGCCGACCGGATCGCCGCCAATGGAGATGTCGCCAATAAGATCGGGACTTATACGGTTGCGGTGTTAGCCAGGGAACACGCGATCCCCTTCTACGTAGCCGCGCCCCTATCGACCATCGATCTCCTGACACCTGAAGGAAGCCAGATTCCAATCGAGCAGCGGGACCCTTCCGAGGTGACGCACATTGCCGGCAAGCCCATCACTCCGCCGGGTGTCGAAGTCGAGAACCCGGCTTTCGATGTGACTCCGGCCCGGTTTGTGAGCGCGATTGTAACCGAACATGGCATTGCCCGTGCTCCCTACGAGCAGTCTTTGACTAGCCTGGTGCGGGCCGCCGCAGATGGCCACCGCCCCCCAGAATGATCAGGTGCCAGTGGTTATATCAGCACTTCCTCGCCCTTCAGTCGCTCCGCCTGAAAGTGGGTTATAAGCCCGTCGATGATAGGTTGAAGTCTGCCGTCCAAGACTTCCGGCAACTGATGAAGCGTAAGCCCGATGCGGTGGTCGGTAACCCGGTTCTGGGGAAAGTTGTAGGTGCGGATTTTCTCGCTGCGATCGCCGGTTCCCACCATTGATTTGCGCTCTTTTGCCAGCGCCTCCTGCTGTTTCTGCATTTCCACTTCGTAGAGGCGGGAGCGCAACACACGCATGGCCTTCTCGCGGTTCTTAATCTGCGACTTCTCGTCCTGACAGCTGACCACGGTATTGCTGGGAATGTGGGTGATGCGCACTGCCGAATAGGTGGTATTGACCGATTGGCCACCAGGGCCAGAAGAGCAAAAGGTGTCGATGCGGATGTCCTTGGGATCAATCTTCACATCGACGTCTTCCGCCTCGGGCAAGACTGCGACCGTAACTGCCGAAGTATGCACGCGGCCCTGCTGCTCGGTCCGTGGTACCCGCTGCACGCGGTGCACTCCGCTTTCGTATTTCAGTTGCGAGTAAGCGCGGCGACCTTCGACGAGTGCGATGATTTCCTTAAAACCGCCGACCGGCGATTCCGAGGTGGAGAGCACTTCCACTTTCCAGCGCTGGGACTCGGCGTAGCGGTCGTACATGCGGAAGATTTCCGCCGCAAACAGGGTTGCCTCATCCCCACCCGTTCCGGCGCGGATCTCGAGTATTACGTTCTTCTCATCGTTAGGATCCTTGGGGAGCAGCAGAAGCTTAAGTTCCTCGCGCACGGCCGCCAACCGGTGTTCTAGCTTGTCCAGTTCTTCCTGGGCGTAAGCCCGCATCTCCGCGTCCGATTCGTCGGCCACCAGGGCCTTGCTCTCGGCCATGCCCTTTTGTAGGTCCTTATATTCCCGGTATTTCTCGACAATGGGGGTGATGTCGCTGTGGGCCTTGGCGGTCTTCTGGTATTTCGCCGAGTCATTGATGACCTCGGGCGTTGCCAAAGCATGGGTCAGCTCTTCGTAACGAGCCTCGATTTGTGCTAAGCGTTCGAACATGCTTCTCCGCTCAAGTCCGGGGCGTTTCGTGAAGTTGCGAGGTCTTTAAACGACGGTTTCGGCGGGGCGCGCCTAAGCTATTACCAGCTCGCCGCCGCGCTCCTTCTCAAGCTCGATGGCACGGTTGAGAGCGCTGATGGCGCATTCCGCCTGTGCATCCGAAGGCGGCCGGGTCGTGATCCGCTGCAGCCACAGCCCAGGAGCAGTCATGACGGCAAACAGCGATTTGCGGTTCTTGGCGGCAAATCGGATGATCTCGTAGGACACCCCGGTAATTACCGGCAGCAAGACGATGCGAGTAGCAAAGCGCGCCCAAAAAGATGTGACCGGAACCAGCATGTAGACGAAA
>JAFAWX010000013.1 GCA_019241535.1 Acidobacteriota bacterium
TGCATGAGCCGGTGTGCTGCCCACTCGGAGTCATCAGCGTTGATTCGCTGTACTGTGAGCAACCCATAGAAGTTCCTAGCCGCCAGTATTGAGCTTTGGACCTGCAGTCTCGAGGCGAGAAAGAACACGGAGCCGAGTACAAGCATAGCGAAGCTTATGAGTAAAAGGGCGGCTTGCCCTTTCGCCCGATCAAAGCCGGGCTTAGCATTTCTCGTCACCACGTAAACACCGGAGAGTACCAGCACTGTCAGGAAGAGATAATTTGCGCCAAGCTTTCCGCGCAATGCGAGGGTGATGATTCCGGGGAAAAGGGTCGTGCCGATGGCTACACCGGCAAAGCCGAATTTGCCAGCATGGAGCCACGACACTTTGTCGCGCAGAAGCCCTACAAACATCAGCAGTGTGGTTAGCCACAAGGCGAAGGGGTACTCCCCAAAAGAAGAGAAAATGCGCGGCGCGACCAGGACCACGAAGACTCCGGCTAATGCACCACCCGCCGCTACCATCAGGTAAAACAGAGTCAATTTGTTCAAAGGTGGCTTGGAACGGGCCAGTTCTCCGTGGCAAACCATGCACCCAAGAAAGAGAATCAGGAGATAAAAAACAATCTGCGTACGCAGATGCGTAATGGCTCCGCCCGCAAGCAGATAATTGGCGCCAACCAGGCTGCCGATAAATCCCGTGTGGAAGAGCAGGCGCGAATACCAGCTCGGCCGGTCGAAACAGATGACTAAAGAAAGAAGGTAAATGCTGAGCGGTGCGATCCAAAGTAGCGGTACGACCGCGATGTTCTGACACATCTGATTCGTCGTCGAAAGAAACAGAAGAGAGCCCGAGGCCGCTAGCATCAGCCAGAAAAGTGCCATCCAGACACTCTGAGACGCGGTTGCTTTATCGCGGGCAACATCATCACTCGTCGTGTCCACGCGGACAGCAGTGGTTGACTTGAATTGCAGGGCACAGTGTCCGCAGAGGGCTGCAAAGAGACAGAAACCAGCTGCCCAGAGCCAAGCTTGAATTTTCAGTCTGAGCCATGGTTCCACCACGAAGGGGTAGCTGAGCAATGCCAGGAACGAACCGAGGTTAGACAAAGCATACAATCGGTAGGGAGCAAATCCGGGATACGTCCGGGCAAACCAACTTTGAAGAAGCGGCCCGGTCGTAGAAAGTAGTAGGTACGGCAGGCCTGCGCTCACCGACAGAAGCACGACGATGCTCAGTACCGGATGGTTCGGTCCACTCGGTTTCCAGCTGGCATCCGGCAGCAATGGCGAATGCCATCGAGCGGCTGAAAGGAGGAAAGTGGCGGCTGTGGCGAGCAAAGTGATCACATGAATGATCGCCTGCCAACGGGCCGCCATTAGTCGCGAAATAGCGTGTGCGTAGATGTATCCCCCAAGAAGAAGCGTTTGGAAGAAAAACATGCAAGTTGTCCACATCGCCGGCGTTCCACCAAACCAGGGCAGAAAGAATTTGCCTAAAATAAGCTGAACTTGGAACAGCAAGAAAGCGCTCAGAAAAATTGTCGCGCCATATCCCCAAATGGACGCGCGCTTGAAAGAATCCTTAGTAAATGTCATGTATAAAACCGCCGCCGTTTCCCCTGAGCATCGAGAAATAAAAGTCAAGGAGCAGTTCAGTCGAGCACCGCTGAAACGCAATCCCACACGTCATATGGTGCACGTTGCGAAAGCGGAAAACCACAATTGCCGATCCTCCATGGGACCAGCTTACGACCAAAAAATATAGCCGAATACGACCTCATGAGGTAACCATATGGGCTCGGAGGCCGAAACCCTAACGCCATCTTTCGGTTGTCGCGGGAGCAGAATCAACGTTTACGGGTCGGGTGAGCGCGATCGCTTTTATGTCCCTTATGCCAGAACTAGCCGCTGAGGGTGCGGACTATCCCGACTTAGCGCCCGGCAGCAGTTGCCTGTGCGTTTTTGGATTGAAGATTGCGCTGGCCGGAATCGACCGTTTGGCCGCTGCCGGACACGGTCTGAAAGTAGAGCTTGTCCCCATCGATCTCGAGCAGCATGAAGGTGCGATCGCGGTCAAAGCTCGTCTCCATAACATCGTTGCGACGAAAATCATTCCGCACTAGTTTCCCTGAGCTGCCCTGGATAAAGTAGTAAATTCCGTCCTCAGGCTTAATTCGCTCATAGGCATGCTCGTGGCCCGAAAAAACCACGTTTACGCCGTATTGCTTGAGCAGGGGCGTTAACTGATTGCGCAGGTCGAGGTCGGGGCCGTGGGACTTGCCATCGTTATAAAGCGGATGGTGAAAGTAGCAAATCTTCCAGCGTGCTTTAGAAGACCTTAGATTCTGTTCCAGCCAGGTGAGCTGCTTTGGGTCCATGTAGGTGCTATCGAGGGCAAAAAACTCGACGTCGCCCTTCTTGAAGTTGTAGTAACGCTCGCCGTTCATGTTGAAGGGCTTATAGAGCCTCTCGATGTTGGGATCATCATGATTTCCAAGCGATGCATAGAACTTAACCCCCGTATCGAGCAAAGCTTTGTAGGGCAGTTCAAACTTTTGTGAAAAATCTCGTGGGCTATGGCCTCCGTAGATATTGTCGCCGAGCATCAGGACGAAATCGAACCTCACGGCTTGATGGTAGATTTCCATCTCTTTGGCGACCGCGTACTGATCCTTCTGCCCGGTGCCGCTGTCGCCAATGACCGCGAATCGTACCGAGTCGTGCTGTAGGGGCAGACGAACGTCAATACCATTGTTGCTTTCCCCCGAGGCTGAGCACACGACGAGCGCGGCCATCAGGAGAGCCAGAGAGTTGGGACGGCCGATCATTTCGCAAGCTCAGGCAAAGCATTGGGAACGTAATCGACCACGATGTTCGCATCCCGGTCGCGAACGACCAGCTCCCGGTCAAGGATGCGATACTCCAGGCCGTCGGGAAGTGAAGGTAGATTCAGTAGCAGGGTGGGCGGCGTGGATTGCAGCGGGACCCTTTCAGGGTAGCTTTCGTTAATTTGAAGTTCCATTTTTACAGGTTCCGCGTGGCGCAGGCTGGCCCGAATCTCTTTGCCGTGCGGTCCCGCGAGCGAAGCTGCAATCTGCCGCCGAAAGTAC
>JAFAWX010000343.1 GCA_019241535.1 Acidobacteriota bacterium
ACGCGTGAGTAATGTCTTGCCGGGTAAGGTAGAAAGCCACTCACTCAGACTATTGTTTACGGCCTCGCCGCTGCTGAACATGCCTCCAATCGTTTCGAGGTCGAGGACAGACACCCTTGGGCCCCGGAGAAAACCTAACAACTCGCCTGACGGGCAGCGAAAGCGATAGGAATCTTGCGGCGAAGTCTCAGGGCTGCGAATGGCCTGAAAGGCAGCGCCTTTCTATAAGTCGGAACAAGGAGCTGGCAATTTTTCAAAATTACCCGATGTTCACCGCTCTCGGCTCGGAAAGAGACTTTACGGGCCCGGGAGATCCGGCGGGGCCGTTTCAGTCTGATTCAAGCCAGGGTCAGCCGTGGTACGCATAACGACTCAGCGAGTTTTTTTGGTCCTGCCTCAGCTGGAAATGGAGAGAGCGTCCTCCCGTTAAGATAGTCGGGAGAACGTATGAAAAAGGACCGCAGGCATTACACCGCCCAAGAGAAAGTTGCCATTCTGAGACGCCATCTGGTGGACAAAGTGCCGGTTTCCGAGATCTGTGAGGAAAAAGGTCTGCAACCTACGGTTTTTTACCGTTGGCAGAAGGAATTCTTCGAGAACGGAGCCGCTGCTTTTGAGGCCAGCTCGTCACGCAAGGGAGATGAGAAACAGAAACGAATCGACTTCTTGGAAAAGAAAGTCCGGACCAAGGACGAGGTTCTGGCTGAGTTGATGGCCGAGCATGTGGCTTTAAAAAAAAGTCTTGGGGAATCTTGAACAAGGGCTGGGTGCTTCACAATATCCGGGATGAGGTGGTGGATTTCGTCCGGCGCTGGTCCGATAAGACCGAGATCAGCGTTGGCCGCTTCATCGTATGGCTTGGCATCAGCACTAGCAAGTTCTACGATTGGCGGCAACGGTACGGGCGGGTGAACGAGCACAATGGCTGGATTCCGCGGGACTTCTGGCTGGAAGCCTGGGAAAAAGTCGCGATTATTCAATTCCATCGGGAGCACCCGCTGGAGGGATATCGCCGCCTGGCTTTTATGATGCTGGACGCGGATGTGGTGGCGGTGAGCCCGGCTAGCGTATGGCGGGTGCTGCGGGGAGCTGGTTTGTTGTCGCGCTGGAGGGGAAAACCCTCACGCAAGGGCACCGGATTCAAGCAACCGCGGGGACCGCATCAGCACTGGCATATCGATGTTTCCTACATCAACATCTCGGGCACATTCTATTACTTGTGCAGCGTGCTGGATGGCTACAGTCGATTCATCGTGCATTGGGATTTGCGGGAACAGATGAGGGAACAGGATATTGAACTGATTCTCGAGCGTGCGAAGGAAAAATACCCGGAAGCACGACCACGGATCATTTCTGACAACGGTCCCCAGTTCATCGCCCCCGATTTCAAGGAGTTCATCCGCATCTCGGGCATGACGCACGTGCGCACGTCACCGTACTACCCCCAGTCGAATGGCAAACTCGAACGATGGCACAAATCGGTAAAAAGTGAGTGTATTCGCGTACTTACACCGCTCACGCTAGAAGATGCGCGACGTGTGGTTCAGGGTTACGTCGATCATTACAACTGCGTACGCTTGCACAGCGCGATCGGCTACATAACGCCGCAGGATATGCTGGCGGGGCGACAAACAGAAATTCATGCTGCCCGCGATCGCAAGCTGGAACAAGCACGCGAGCAGCGCCAACTGCGCCGGCAGCAGGCCTTAGCCGCCGGCGTTCATGGGGTTAGAATAACGTTGCCAGACGAAACGGAAGCGGGCTCTGCGGGGACGCAACCATGCTGAGGGATAATCTGGCGGGGCTCATCGAAGCCGATGTCGGACAGCGCGGGAGTGGATGCTGCGGTCGCGCAAACGGCAAAACGGGGGATGCTGCAGGTCGACCGAGCTGCTAAATGTCGCTCTGAAGCGATCCTAGCGTCAAAGTTTTCCGGGAGAAGCGGCCGAAAGGCAAAAAGGAGCATTTGACGCGCTCCTTGACCGTGGAGGCTTTCTGCTCTCGCGCTGGCTGCACCAGATAGCTTAGAGACATCGGATCGAAAGACCCCTGATGCCTTGAAAATCCCCGCCCCCAAGGGGCGGAATCTGCACTAACGGGAAGAGCCTCTCCTCCATTTCCGGTTGAGCCAAGACATGGCGATTGCCTCCCGCACC
>JAFAWX010000137.1 GCA_019241535.1 Acidobacteriota bacterium
TTCCTTGCATTGGCCCGGCAACCGGTTGCGCCTTTACCCGCAAGCTGGGAAATACCCCGGCCGCAACCTTGACCGTCTCTCGTGCTTAGACCGCGAGCAAGATGTCACTTGTTCTGCCGTTATCGTTGAGCGGAAAGGTTTGTGAAAACCCGGGTGCGAGCGGCAACGAGGCTACATAAAAGAAACCGCTGATAACGTCGGTCACGCACGGCGGGATGTCGAACTGGTCCTGTTTAGACTGGGAAATCTTCAGATCCTTGGTTTCAATCCGGCCTTTCCCGCGCCCATAGTCGAAGCTAATCGAGATGTCGCGCCGGTGCGGTCCCTCGGCGTTGTGCTTGGTGATCTCGAGGGTGCAGAAGCTAGCAGGATCGACCTCGGCAGCGAAGATGTCGTGCACGGGATAAATCGTGTTGGGCACCCCCGCAGAGTCGGCGGTTGCGGTGACGTGCACGCCTGCGCCCGAAGCTTCGATTTGAACTGTCGAGGTCCCCGCGTTAAAAAGCTGCCAACGTACCGAATAAACATACTTTTCACTCGGGAAATGATAAGAGCTCGAGGGCGCGACAATGTGGGACCCACCGGATGACCGGGACAGCGGGGCGGGTTTACCCTGGCCCGCCGCGGCCAGGACACCGGCCACGACCGGGCAGGCCAGGCGAAACGTCAGCCCGCAGGCACGCTCGCGCAACTTTCTCATCGCCGGAACCACAGGGCTTTGGCAATCAGCGCGACGCTCATAAGGACGGTACCGACGAGGGCGTTATATTCGCGATGTTTGAAGTAAAGATGCAGGGAGAACGAGCTCGAGCTGCTCTTGAATGCATGAAAGCGGGGAAAAAGCCGGGGCACGTGCTGCGCGTAGGTTTCAAACTGGGGAAAATTGGCACGCAGGAAATCCTCTTCCGAGCGGATCACGGGAATGTAGACGAGCAGGAACATGGCGGCAGCAAGAATGACAATAACCCAGCGACGGGAGGCGATGACGAACCCTAGGGCAAGAACCAGCGAACCCAAATATAGTGGATTGCGAGTGTAGGCATAAGGGCCGCTCATCGTGAGCTGCTCGTTTTTGCGCAGGTAGCCGCTAGCCAGGCCACGCACCCACAAGCCCGGAATCAGGAGCAACCCTCCGGTAACAATAGAGAGCCGGGTGGGATGCGCCAGCCAGAGATAAATGGCGGCAAACAAGAAACCGAGCGGAACGCGGATACGGCGCGCAATCCTCTGCCAGCTAGACACGGATCTCTCCGAGCAGGCGCTCTGCCGCATCGATTACCTCTTCGCAACTGATAGCAACCAGACCGGGATCGGGCGCGCTGGTATGAGAAAGGGAAGTGTGACTCCTCGGGCTGCGCAGCACGATGCTTTTCGTGCCATAAGGCCCGTTGCGTTTCGGGTCGGTAGGCCCGAAGATTGCCACCACCGGTACGCCGAGCGCGGCAGCCAGATGGAGGGGCCCGCTGTCGCCTCCGATGAACAGCCGGGCACATCGGGTGAGCGCGATCAGTTCGCCAAGTGAGCAAAAACAGCTCTGTGCCTGGCTGGCCGCTTCAACTGTGCGCGCGAGTTCTTCCTCCCCAGGGGCGGCATTTACCACCGGGAGCAGGCCCAGGCGCTCCAATTGCTGCGCCACCTCCGCATAACGCTGAGCCGGCCATCGCTTTCCGCCCCAGCCCGCTCCCGGACTGAGGAGGACGAAGTCGCGGCCCCACTGCCGGCGCTTTTGTGCAATTGCGCTTTGCGCACCGTGGTCTTCAGGAAACACCACGGGCGTTAGAGCTAGAGACCTTTGAGCTACAGCTTCGGCCAGCATCGAATATTGATCAATTACATGTGATCCCGGGGTGAGAACACGCTGGTGATAAAACATGGATGCAGGGGCTTCCCGTGGACGCTTCATCCCGACAATTTTCCTGGCCCCGGCGAGGCGCGCGAGGAGCGCCGATTTTAGAGCCCCCTGAAAATCGACCGCTAGCTCGTAACCGGGCTCGCGGATTTTCCCTATAGCCGCCGAGACTTGATGGCGGGTGATGGCCGCCAGCGGCAATTTGCGCCACAGCTTGGTATTTACGACATGCACGGCATCAACCAGCGGCCGGGCAGGATTTCTTGGTCCCATCCGCTCCGCACCTTTCGCGCACAGCAGTTCCACCCAGCGCTCTTCAATAACCCAGCCGATTCTTGCATCAGGCAGGGCCGCTCGCAATGCCGCCACCGCGGCCATGGTGTGAATGATGTCGCCCATTGCACCCAAGCGTATGACCAGTAAGCTTTCAGGCATAGCTTCGGTTCTCGTGGTCACCGCTGCCCCAATAGCTTGCGGATGAGATCGGTGACGGAGTGCTCCTTGGGATCTCCGACGATTACGACCCGCCCGCCACAGGCAACGACGGCCTCGCGCTCGGGCACGGTGTCACGGGTGTAGTCGGTGCCTTTGGCGTGGATATCGGGGCGGATCTCACCAACCAGGGTCATGACGTCGGGCTCGGCGAAGATTACGACCGCATCGACGTCGGTCAGGGCAGCCAGAATCTCGGCGCGTTCATGTGCCGGCATCAGGGGGCGGCCTTCTCCTTTCAGTGCGCGCACTGATTCATCCGAGTTGATGGCCACAACCAGGCGCCCTCCCAGCCGCTTGGCAGCCGCGAGGTATCGGACATGTCCCACGTGGAGAAGATCGAAGCACCCGTTTGCCAGGGTGATCTTTTCGCCCCGGCGGCGCCACTGGTCGACTCGCTGGCGCAGTTGGTCCCGATTGAGCAGCTTCTCTTTTGTCGATGGGAGATTCAATGGAGCCGGGTCCGGGGCGGGGCCTCATCGATGGCCGCAAGCAGTTCCTCGCGGGAGACGGTTGCCGTTCCCCGTTTCATGACCACAATTCCGCCGGCATAGTTT
>JAFAWX010000277.1 GCA_019241535.1 Acidobacteriota bacterium
TCCCGCGGCCAGGGTACGGCCCAGGGAAGCTCATAACCAACCACTTCGCGGGAGGCGGATTGCTTTACTGGCTGCTGTACCTGAAGCTGTTTCACTATTTTCCCCCGTTCCGCATCTTTCGCTATCTCACCTTCCGTACCGCCTTTGCCAGTCTTACGGCGCTCTTCACCGGCTTGATTATCGGTCCGCTGATCATTCATCGCCTGCGGGAATTTCAGGTGAGCCAATACATCCGGGAAGAAGGCCCGAAAGCGCACCTGAAGAAAGCCGGAACTCCGACCATGGGCGGAGTGCTGATCGTGATTTCCATCATCATACCGACCCTGCTTTGGGCCGACCTCGAGAATCGCTTCGTCTGGATCGCGGTCCTCGCCACCAGTGCCTTCGCGCTCATCGGCTTTACCGATGACTACACCAAGGTCGTGAACAAAAGGAATCTCGGGCTCACGGCCCGGGCCAAATTCGGGCTGCAAGTTCTTACCAGCGCGCTGATTGCCGTGGCCCTCATCGCCATGCAGAACCGGGGCCTGTATTCCACCAAAATGTTTGTGCCTTTTCTCAAACAGTTCCACCCCGATCTGGTGATCGATCGCTGGATGCATAATCCCGGGTTCTGGCCCCTGGCTTTTCTACCCTTTATCGTTTTCGTCATTCTCATGATTGTCGGCTCAAGCAACGCCGTAAACCTCACTGACGGCCTGGACGGACTCGCCGTTGGTTGCACGGTCATCGCCGCCGGCGCGCTGACGGTGCTTACCTATGTCAGCGGGCATGCGACGTTCTCGACCTATCTCGAGCTCCAGCGGATGCCGCAGGTCGGGGAGCTCACCATTTTTTGCGGTGCCATGGTGGGCGCGGCCATCGGCTTCCTTTGGTACAACGCCCATCCCGCGGAAGTGTTCATGGGCGACGTGGGCTCGCTGGCGCTCGGAGGAGCCATCGGCACGGTGGCCGTCGTGATCAAGCAGGAGCTGCTGCTGCCCTTCATCGGCGGCATTTTTGTGATTGAAGCTTTCTCGGTCATTCTTCAGGTCGCATCCTACAAGCTTCGCAAAAAGCGCATCTTCAAAATGGCCCCCATTCACCATCACTTCGAGCTGGTGGGATGGTCGGAATCGAAAATCATCGTGCGCTTCTGGATCGCCTCTCTGATCTTTGCTCTCTTCGCGCTCACCACTCTCAAGCTGCGGTGATCGCTCTCGGCAGGAGCTCGCACCGCTTGCATTTGTGTATGCTGTTCGAGAACTAAGTCCGGGATTTTTCTTCCTCCTGCGGGCGCAATCAGGGGTGTAAAGATCGTTTGGAACTGAAAGACAAACGCGTGCTGGTGGTCGGCTTGGGCCGTTCTGGGGTGGCTTCGGCGCTTTTTTTGAACTCTCGGGGAGCGCGGGTCACGGTTTCCGATGCCAAGTCCGAAGATGAGCTGCGCGACGAGATTCCCGCCCTGCTTGATCAGGGGATTGCGGTTGAGACCGGCGGGCACGGAGAGCGGACGTTTCAGGATCAGGACCTCATCGTCGTCAGCCCCGGAGTGCCCGGGGATGCACAGGCGCTCGGACAGGCCCGCGCCCTGGGGCAGCCGATTATTGGCGAGATTCAGCTCGCCTCGGAGTTCCTGCCCGGCCCGGTCGTCGCCATCACCGGCTCAAACGGTAAAACTACGACCACCACCCTGGTCGGTGAAATTCTTCGCGCCGGGGCCCTAAAAACCCTGGTGGGGGGAAATATCGGCACGCCTGCAATCTCTCTGGTAGAGGAGGCGGCTCCCGATACGGTCATTGTCCTTGAGGTCTCGAGCTTTCAGCTCGAAACCATTCGCACCTTCCGCCCCCTGATCGCGATCGTTCTCAACGTGACTGCCGACCACCTGGACCGGCATCGCACCTTTCAGGCTTACGTCGATGCTAAAGCGCGGATTTTCTTGAATCAGAAAGAGGACGATTTTGCCGTTCTCAACCGCGACGACCCGACTTGCGTGGACCTTTCCCGGCGCACCCGTGCGCAGGTGTTTTGGTTCAGCCGCCGGCACGAGATTGCGCAGGGCGCATTCCTCGCGGGAAGCCGGATTATCTTCCGCCGGCATGGGGAGCGGGAAGAGATTATGGCGGCCTCCGAGATTCCGCTAAAGGGCTCACATAACCTCGAAAACGTCCTCGCCGCAGTTTGCGCGGGCCGCCTGATGGGCGTCGCCGGGGAAACGATTCGCGCGGCTGTAGCCGGGTTTAAGGCTGTCGAGCACCGTCTCGAGTATGTGGCCACCGTCGGCGGGGTGGAGTACTACAACGACTCGAAAGCCACCAACGTCGATGCCACGATCAAAGCCCTGGAGTCCTTTCCAGCCAACGTGCATTTGATTCTCGGAGGCAAGGATAAGGGAAGCGACTACACCCTGCTCAGCGACTGTCTGCGCCAGCGCGTCAAATGCGTGTACACGATCGGGGCCGCCGCCGGCACGATAGAGTCGCAGATTCAGGGCATTGTGCCGAGCCGGCACAGCGGAACTCTCGACGAAGCGGTCAAACAGGCGGCTTCGACGGCCCAGCCGGGCGAGGTCGTCCTGCTGGCGCCAGCCTGCTCCAGTTTCGACCAGTTTCACAATTACGAGCATCGCGGGCAGGTCTTCAAACAGCTGGTGCGCGCCCTTGAGGCGGTTTCTCCAGGCGCTCGCGCCTGAACCAGAATCGTTACTGCTCTGGTTCAAATTGCCCGCGGAAATTTACTCCGCCCTCCCCGACTCCGTGCTGAAATGATCTCCCGTGGCAAAGCGCATCAGCGTGGACGGCTGGCTGTTTGTGATCACCCTGCTGCTGGTCTTTGTCGGCCTGGTAATGGTATTCAGCGCTTCGGCCGTCGTGGCCCAGGAACGCCATCACTCGGGATACTTTTTTCTCCTGCGGCAGCTGGGGTGGGCGATTGCGGGATTCATTGCCATGCTGGTCGGCATGCGCTTTGATTATCGACGGCTGGAACATCCGGCGGTGGTGTTTTCTCTCCTGGGAACGACCACGCTGATGCTGATCTCGGTCTTCTTCCTCGACCGCTCCCACCATACCCACCGCTGGATTCACGCCGGGAGCTTTTCGATGCAGCCCTCGGAGTTGGCCAAGCCGGTCCTGATCTTGTTCCTCGCCTTCTTTCTTGAGAGCCGTACGAAATCGATGGGCGACGCGCGCCGCACACTGCTTCCAGCCGTTCTCCCTACACTGGTTTTCATTGTGCTCATCGTCTTC
The DNA here is from genome assembly GCA_019241535.1 of Acidobacteriota bacterium. Taxonomy (GTDB): domain Bacteria; phylum Acidobacteriota; class Terriglobia; order Terriglobales; family Acidobacteriaceae; genus Gp1-AA145. Next base: position 3,231 of record JAFAWX010000277.1, read on the forward strand.
CAGCCCGACCTCGGCACGGCCATTGCCTGCGCCGCCATAACCGCTTCGATCCTGTTCGTTGCCGGGCTGGAGCTTAGATATCTGGCCTACGGCTTTCTCGGGTCGCTCCTCCCCTTGTATTTTCTGATCTTCCACGTGGCTTATCGACGAGACCGCATTCTGGCTTTCTTGAACCCTTACTCCGATCCGCAGGGGCGCGGTTTCCACATTATTCAATCCTTGATCGCGGTTTCAACCGGTGGTCTCACCGGGGTTGGTTTGATGGAGGGCAAAGAGAAGCTGTTCTACCTGCCCGAGCCGCACACCGATTTCATATTCTCGGTGCTCGGAGAAGAGCTCGGCCTGGTCGGCTGCCTGGCAGTGGTTGCTCTGTTCGCCGGTTTTTTGTGGCGAGGAATTCGAGCCGCACTGCGCACTCAGGAAATGTTCGGCAGGCTACTCGCGGTCGGAATTACGAGCATGGTGGTGGTACAGGCGTTCATTAATATCAGCGTTGTGCTCGGCCTCATGCCCACGAAAGGCATTCCCCTGCCGCTGATCTCTTACGGCGGATCGTCTCTTTTCATCACCCTGGCCTGTATAGGCATGCTGCTGAACGTCACCAAGCAGGCGGAATAGCCGCGCTGTGGTCTGCCGGCTGGCTCTCGGGTTCAAAGACGGGTCGGGCCAGCCGGGCGGCAAAGAAATCTTCCACCCGCGCCAGGATCTCGGGCGCCGTGCGCGATTCGTAAATGGCCTTGCGCAAGCCGGCTCCCCCCGCGACTCCATGGGTAAACCAGGAAGCAAACTGCTTCATTTTCCCTGTTCCGTCGGGCAGCTCTTCTTCGATCAACATCTCGAAATAGGTGCGGATCAGCCTGTAGCGGTCGCTTTCCGAGGGTTCATCGTAAGCGCCCGGGGCGGAAACACCCGCCTGATTCGATTTCCGTAGATCCCGCCTGCCCAGACCGCTTGAGTACTGCTCAATCTGGCGAAAAATCCAGGGATTAGCCGGTGCCGTCCGCCCAATCATGACGGCGGCGCAGCCGGTTTCGGCTACCATTGCGCAGGCGTCTTCCGGCCGGCGAATATCCCCGTTTCCAATCACCGGAATCCTGACCGCTTCTTTGACGGCGCTGATCCACTCCCAGCAGGCCTGGCCGCTATATCCCTGTTCACGGGTGCGGGCATGCAGGGCAACGGCCGATAGGCCGCAGTCTTCGGCTATTCTTGCCAGCTCGACGGCGACCAACTCTTCATCGTTCCAGCCAGCGCGAAACTTCGCGGTAAAAGGAATCTTGACCGCCGCTCTTACCGCCTGAAAGATCGAACGAATGCGCGGAAGGTCGCGCAGCAGCCCTGATCCTCCGTTGCACTTCACCACTTTCTTTGCCGGGCAGCCGAGGTTCAAGTCGACAAGGTCAAAGCCGAGATCCTCGACGATGCGCGCGGCATCGGCGATGATCGCAGGATCGCTGCCAAAAAGCTGTGCCGAGATCGGGTGCTCGTCTTCATAAAAGTGGAGGTAACGCTTGGCTTTCTGGTCCCGGGCACGCAGCACGCCATCAGCCGAGGTGAACTCGGTCATGATCAGACCACAACCTCCGAGGTTGCGGATAAAGCGGCGAAATACGGTGTCCGTAACGCCCGCCATGGGCGCGAGCACCGTAGCCGGGGCGATCGTAACCCGCCCAATCGCGAGCGCGTCGGGGACCGGCCTGAGTCGTGTTCCGGGGCCGGTGAATGCCGCCGGCTGGTTCGCGCCGTCTTCCCAGTACTTGCGCATAGGTTTATTTTAAATTGCTCAAGGACTAAGCTCGAGTGACGTCGTTTTCGTTGTCACCCGAGAACGCACAGAATTACTGGCCCGGACTGCCCAGGGGCCCTGCCGAAAAAAGGGAAAGGTCACGCTCGTTTTGTGCACAGCAGTGAGGCACATTTGTCCAACCATCTTAGCGCGTTGGACTCTCGGCATGTCACTTGTCAGCACCACCGCCCGTATTAGTCCGTACCTAACTTCGTCTCGCTCAGTTCGCCTGATTCCGCGGGAGCAGGGTTTTGACTTCATTTTTTTTTACTTGAAAGTCTGCGGTGCACGAGCCTTGCACCGATCGCTCGCTACCCGTGTACCTGGAGTGTGGTAGAACTGGCACGGTGACGCGGGTGCGACCAAGCAGCTGCGGGTTAGTAGCCAGTCATCCGTTACCGGACGGATAGTCCGGTAGTGTTTCGTCTTCTATCGAAATGCGCTACCAGTGTTCCTCCGCAAGCTCTTACTTCGGCACTGCCTGCTTTTACCTCAAAGTGACATTCGGGAATGACTGAGCGCAAAGTTCGAGTAGGCATCGATAGTGCCACTCCACCGATGCAGATGGGATATGTCGAAACAGGAGATTTCAGCGGCTACGAAGTCGATCTTCTCAATGAAATAAGTCGGAGAGCTGGATTGATACTCAGCTTTCGACGGGCCTTGTGGAGCGTTACTATAGACGAACTCATGGCGGGCGAACTAGAGCTGGTGTGCAGCGCAGCGGCAATCACCAGTGAAAGAGGCCGCGAAGTTGATTTTTGCTTGCCGCACCTCGGTGTCTC
>JAFAWX010000067.1 GCA_019241535.1 Acidobacteriota bacterium
ACTTGTAGCCTGGGTCGCCAGTTCCGGTGCCGAGAGGATCTCCACCCTGGATCATGAATCCGGGGATCACGCGATGGAAGATCGTGCCATTGTAAAGAGGCACGCCGTGCATGCGGCGCCCGGTGGAGGGACTGGTCCAGTCCTTGGTGCCCTTCGCGAGCCCGATAAAGTTAGCCACCCCGATGGGAGCTTTAGCGGGAAATAAACTACAGGTCATTTTTCCCGCCGTAGTGTCAATGATCGCCTGCGGCGTAGCGGGCGAAGCCGGTGCTTTCCTGGCCCCTGACGACGGTTGGGTGTTCTGCCCCAGTAGTCCCATTGATAGGAGCAGGAATAGGATGCCGAAAAGAAATATGGACTGTCTGTACATGTTTACTCCCGAGTATGAAAAAAGAATTGTACGACATCCTGACGTCGGCTTTTATGATCAGCGTCGGTGATCACGCGTCAAGTATGGTTCCTGCGGCGGAGAATCGTTCTGCGATGCTAAAGCAGCTTCCGCGATGCGGATGGAGCTTTCAAGCCCCAGGTCGGTATCGATCACCGTTTTCGGAAGGCTGATTTCCTCAAAGCGCGCCTTGACCTCGAGATACAAAGCGAAATTGCGATTGGCGGCAGGATGGGAGCTGTCGCCGGCAAGCCGCGCTCGCGCCGTTTCGTCGCGGCAAACGCATTCGAGGATGCGCCACGGTTGCCCGATAGCATGAGCATATCCTGTAGCACGGGCGAGTTGATAAGTTCGGGAAAAGGTACGGCCGTCGAGAAAAACCAGCCGCGATGGATGCTTGCGGAAAATATATCCTGCTACTTTCAGCATCACCCGCATGCAGAACTCGTCCTGTTCGGTCGAATATTCGATGTCTGAAGGAGAGAAGAGCGCGGCGCGGATTTCATCCTTGTTAAGCACTGTGCCGCCGAGCCGTGCCGCCAGCGTGCGGCTGATCGTACTCTTGCCGGTAGCGGGAAGACCGGCCATCAAAACCAGCATGCCTGATTTTACGCAGAAGTTCGGAAAAGCTCATTCATTTGGCACAGCTGCCGGGAGCGACCGTACTCAATTTCCCGCCCTTCTAATCTCGGGCGGTTTTGTTTGTTGGTTGCCGCTTAATCCGCTCAGCCGGCCGGCCGGGATCGCGATAGGGCACGCTCATGCGTGAACGTCGGGTAACTGCTGGCATTCACGAACATGTCTTTCTGAATGCAATCTGTGCCCATGCGCAACTTCCAGGCACGTTAACATGCCCAGGCCTCGATATGCCTTGAGGTTGCACATGCAAGTTTAACCCGCACGAGCTGACGGAATTAGTGGGGAAAACTTACGGCAGTCCGGCTGCTTCGGGCAAGCCAATCGAAGTGATGTCGTGCAAGGTTTGATTCGAGTCCAGGGCCTCAGCCAGGGTTCTGGTCCGGCGCCATTCCTCGTAGCTGCCGGCGACCATGACGTGGAAGCACCATTGCCGCCGCTCTTCTTCCGGTTCGATCAGACCGAGCTCTTTCAGCGGGCGCAGATATTCTTCCACCCACTTCACCTGCTCTTTGCTCATACCACGGCGCTGCAGGTCGACAGTGAGGCCAGCGAGATGCGAGGAAGCGGTCTCGCCCGTTTCGGGAGCGGCGTTGCGATTATGGCGGCGCAGCTTCTTCTGAACGAGAACCGTACGCACGGCCGAATTGACCTGAATCTGCTGATGAAATTCCTTGTAGTATGCCGCGCTGACGTCCTCGAGGAACTCACGCGTCCACGGGCGACAGTAGCGGCGCGCGGGATCGAGCGAGGGCTGAATGCGAAGCGACTCGCTCGGAACAATCGGCACCAGTTCGCCCGAGGTTTTCAGGCGTTCCAGCTGTTTGTCGTTGTAAATGCGCGGCAGGTTCAGTCGGTCAATTTCTTCGTTCTGCAGAAGCAGCGATTCATGCGAGGGCTTGAACAGCGGATTCCAGGGAATGCGGTGCAGGCGATGAATACGATGATAACGAGTGCTGACCAGGGGGCGAACGGCAAAGGCCGGGCAACTGAGGGCCAGAGTCAGCAGTAGAACTGTGCCATTCTTTCTCATCGTTCAAAGTGGCAGGCGCTTATTGTAAGACAGCTCAGGAAAAAGCCAAGCACAAAATCGGTACCAGCTGGTTTGGTTACCTGATGATGCACTTGCTGGTTACTCCTGCGTTACTGATCCCCTCCTGAAGCTACTTACCTTGCACCTCAGATGCCGCGGAAAACGGTCCCACTGCCGAGCTGTATGTCCTTTGAATTCAGTCCGTAATTTTTCCGCCGTCCGACAAACAATGACAAAATCTTGCATACATTGTTGTTTTTTGGCGGAAAGCCGCCTCAGCGCCGCAACAGGTCACCGATTGCCTGTTTCATGACCGCTCCGCCCACCTCGGAGATCGAGCGTGTAAGGGGAATATCCTTGGGACAGACCTCGACGCAATTTTGGGCGTAGCCGCACTCCTGGATTCCGCCATCGCCCATGAGCGCCTGGAGGCGCTGGCGTTTCAGCGCGGCCCCGGTCGGATGGGTGTTGAAGAGGCGCACCTGGGAAATGGTCGCAGCTCCGACAAAGCCCGTTTGCCGGTTGAACTGCGGGCAGACCTCCATACAGCAACAACAGGAAATGCAGCGGGACAGGGGATAAGCCTGCTCCTGATCTTCCATCGTCAGGCGCGGCCCGGCACCGAGATCATAGGTGCCATCAATCGGCACCCAGGCCTTCACCCGCTTGAGATTCTCAAACAGCACGCTGCGGTCGACCGACAGGTCGCGGATGATGGGGAACTTCGAGAGCGCTTCGAGCCGGATCGGCTGCTCAAGCTTAGCGACCAGCGCCGAGCAGGCCATGCGCGCCTTGCCATTAATAAGCATGGCGCAGGAGCCGCAGACCTCCTCCAGGCAATTCGAGTCGTAGGTGATCGGCGTCGTCGCTTTGCCGTCGCGAGTGAGGGGATTACGGGCGATCTCCATCAGCGAGGAGATGACGTTCATGCCTGCATGCCAGGCGAGCTCGAACTCCTCCCAGTAAGCTTTCTGCGCGGGCGATGCCTGGCGGCGAATTTTAAAAAGAACAGGTTTTTCCGGCATTCAATGTCAGCCCTGCGGCCTGATGCGGCTGGTTTAAAACCGGCCGAAATCCGACGCTCAATACTTCCTGATGCGTGGCGGAATGAGAGAAATATCTACGGCCTCAAACTCAAATCTAGGTTCATCGACATCCGGTGCGAAATAAGCCTTGGTGGTTTTCAGCCATTTTTTATCGTCGCGCTCGGGAAATTCCGGTTTGTAATGCGCTCCCCGCGACTCGTCGCGTAAACGCGCGCCTTGGGCGATTACCCGCGCCAACTGCAGCATGTTGTAGAGCTGGCGGGTGAACGCAAACGAGGTGTTGGCCCACATTGAGCGATCGCTCAGGTTCACGCGACGGATGCGCTCGAGGAACTCGACGAGGTTTCCGTCCGCCTGCTCAAGATTCTTGTTCGAGCGGATGACGGTGCATTCCTTGGTCATCAGCTCGCCCAGTTCCCGCCACAGCCTGAACGGGTTCTCGCTTCCTTCGGCTCTCATCAGGCCGGCATTAATTTCTTCCTGGCGCTTGCGCTCGGCTTCAAAGTGTCCGTTGGTGGTCGCGCTCGATTGGTTGCGGGCGTAATTGAGGGCGCTCGGCCCGGCGACGAATCCTCCAAAGATGCAGGAGACCAGCGAATTGGCGCCCAGGCGATTGGCGCCGTGATACTGGTATTCGCACTCGCCGGCGGCAAAGATTCCGGCAATGTTCGTCGCCTGATTGTAATCGACCCACAGCCCGCCCATCGTGTAATGCATGCCGGGGAAAATCTTCATGGGCGTAACCCGCGGGTCGTCCCCCACGAATTTCTCGTAAATCTCCAGAATCCCTTCGAGTTTACGATCGAGTGTGGCGCGGTCGATATGGGTCAGATCGAGGTACACCATCGGCCGGCCATCTATACCAAGGTTATGTTCATATACCACTTTGAAAATGGCTCGCGTAGCGATGTCCCGGGGCACGAGGTTGCCGTACTTCGGGTACCACTCTTCGAGAAAATACCAGCGCTCAGTTTCGGGGATGGAATTGGCATCGCGCCGATCTCCGGCATTTTTCGGTACCCATACGCGCCCGCCTTCGCCGCGCGCCGATTCCGACATCAAACGCAGTTTGTCTTCCCCCGGAATCGACGTGGGATGAACCTGGATAAACTCCCCATTAGCGTAATAACAACCCTGCTGGTAGAGCGCCGACTGTGCCGAGCCGGTACAGACAACCGAGTTCGTGCTGCGACCAAAAATTGCTCCTATGCCTCCGGTGGCCATGACGATGGCGTCGGCAGGAAATGTGCGGACTTCCATTGAGCGCAGATCCAGGGCGCAGATTCCCCGGCACATGCGGCGCGAGTCGAGCACGGCGGAGAGAAACTCCCAGGACTCGTATTTTGTGACCTTACCCTCCGACTCGTAGCGGCGCACCTGCTCGTCGAGTGCGTAAAGGAGCTGCTGGCCCGTGGTCGCGCCGGCAAACGCCGTGCGATGGTGGAGCGTACCACCGAATCGCCGAAAATCGAGCAACCCTTCTGGAGTGCGATTGAAAGGTACGCCCATGCGATCGAGCAGGTCGATGATCGCGGGCGCAGCTTCGCACATGGCTTTTACCGGAGGCTGATTCGCGAGAAAGTCGCCACCATAAACGGTGTCGTCGAAGTGCTGCCAGGGGGAATCGCCTTCGCCCTTCAGGTTCTTGGCGGCATTGATTCCACCCTGGGCGCAGACTGAATGCGATCGCTTGACCGGCACGACCGAAAACAGATCCACGTGCCCGCCCATCTCGGCAATCTTTATGACCGCAGCGAGCCCCGCGAGTCCACCACCAACGACCGCGATGTTAGGGTTAGGTGCCATTTGTTGCTCTCAGCGCATGGTAAAGGAATCGAGCTCGCTCGCCGCGGGCTCGACCGGCTGCTGCGGAGTAGTCATAAACGAATGCATGGTCACGGCGCCAACCGCCATGAATACCAGCGCGATGAGGATGCAAACGTATCCCCAGCGTCTTCTTGAGACTGGTCCTTGGGTGATGCCCCACTTGGCGGCAAACAGCCACAGCCCATAGGCAAAGTGCCAGGAGGCACAAAAAATTCCCACCGCGTAGAAGGCCACTGCCGCTGGGCTGTGAAATTCCAACTGTACTTTGCCGAAAGCGGCTGCCGGGTAAGTCAGGATATGCACGCCGCTGAAGCGCAAATGCCAGGTATGCCAGCCCATGTAGAAGAAGGCAATGGCTCCCGTCCAGCGCTGCGCGGCGTACATCCAATTGCCTGCCCAGGGATAGTCGCGGATATTGCTGTCGCCGCGATACCAGATATAAAAGCCATAAAGGGAATGGTAGAGAATTGGCAACCAGATGCCGAGGAGCTCGAGAGTCACGACGAACGGAAAGCTGCTCAAAAACGCGACCTGCTTCGTATACGCCCCCGGGCCCTTAGTGGCATATGCATTTGAGAAAAAATGCTCGATTAGAAACAACCCGACAGGCACGATGCCGGTTAGGGAGTGCAGGCGGCGCCACAAGAAGGAGTGTCCCTGGCCGGCGCGCAGAGGAGATACGCCGCCCGGGAGCTTGATCGGAGCTGCTGTACTGGGAGCGGCCGCCACTAAGCTTCCTTACAAGATGAGAGGCTAACCTTTCATTATGTTGGCGAGTAAGAAGGCAAGTCAAATGTGCGATACCACTCGAGAAATTTCCTGAATGCCTGCCCCCGATGACTGTGCTGCACCTTTTCTTCGGCTCCCAGCTCGGCGAAGGTTTTTTTGAGAGAAGGAAAATAAAACAACGGATCGTAGCCGAAACCGTTCGCGCCCCGGGCCTCAGGCAGGATAATGCCCTCGGCCGTGCCCTCGAATACTCCTAAGGTGGCGCCATCGCGGGCGGCGGCGATCGCGCACACAAATCTTCCCGTGCGCTTTTCCTGGGCCACTGTTTCGAGAGCCCGAATCAACTTTAGATTGTTCGCTTCATCAGCGCTGTTAGAGGCGGCTTGAGGATCATTGGCAGCATAGCGCGCGGAATGCACTCCGGGTGCACCCGCTAAGGCGTCGACCTCGAGTCCGGAGTCGTCCGCTATGACGAGCCCGCCGGGAACATAGCGGCTGTAGTTTTCCGCCTTCTTGCGCGCATTGGCGGCAAACGTATTTCCATCTTCAACCACTGCCGGAAGCAAGGAGAAGTTCGTGACCGGCAAGATTTCGACCTCCCAGAGCGCAGCCGCGGCGGAGAAATCGCGGATCTTGCCCGCATTCGAGGTGGCGATGAAAATGCGATGCATGATAGCTGGCGTTCTCAGGGTTGAGCTCGCGGCACGGCGGATCGGAAGCGCCGGCGCATCACTTCGATCGCCACAACTGCTAAAGCTGATATAAGGGCGCCGAGTCCGCGGTCCCAGCCGTTTACGAATGCAATGCGAATGTGGTTTTCGCCCCCACGGAGGGGAATTAACATCTCGCCAGTATGCGGCCTGGTCTCGGTGCGAAGGTCCTGCCCGTTGTCCTTGACTTTCCAGAGTGGATAGTTAAAGAGACGAAGAACTAGTATTCCCGGCGCTGTTGTGTCGACCGCAAGGAGCCGTTTTTCCGCCAGCCAACGGTCCATCTTTATGCGTGCGCTTCCGTTGCCCTGGAAACGCGCCTCGGGCGCATTCCGGTCAATGTCGTACGGATCGGCGCCTGCTGGGACGTATTCGTCCGTCCCTTCATTGCCGGTTCCCTCATGCTGGTTGTCAACCATTTCGCGAAGATCGGCCGAGCTGTCCCACCATGGCTGCTGCACGCGCTGCCAGCCTATCAGCAGCACTGTTACTGCCACGGCATAGATGAGCATACGCATCAAAGGTCGATGAAAGGTCACGACGAGTCCGAGAGCAAACGGTACATTCAAGCAGAGAAGCCAGCGCCAGGGGAGTTGCACGAAGCGCAGCTCGGGCAGGTAATTCCACAAGCCCAGCGTGGGACGGAACATGAGCGCGATCGCGAGCAGGCTCCAGAGCAGCATAGATCGCCAGAGTTCCTGCCGGCGGAGCCCTCTAGAGAGATAAAGCATTGCGGCAACCATGATCGTCTCGGTTATCGCAACCAGCGAGATCAACCGGTTGAAGCGGTTATGATCTTGATCCTCCGTCAAGGTGAATAGAAAATTATCCAGAGGGCGTACGCCCGGTGCGAGCACCTGGGCCAGGTTGACCCACTTCTGCTCATGAAAGGCGGGAACAAGGTAGATGGCGGCGAGCGCGGCTCCAAGAAAAACTGCCAAAGCGGCAGAGACTAGGGTTGCTGGCGAGCGGCGCCGGATTGCGATCGTCAGGGCAATGACAGCCAGGGAATAATTCATTATCACCGCGCTCGGAATATTGGTCAGCCATCCGAGTGCCAGTAACCAGCTGAGCGGCGCCAAGGCCCGGCCGCCGTTTTCCTCGAGACGCCAAAGGTACAGAAGCAGCAATGGCAGGTAGGCAGCGGCCAGCAGTTCGGCCATTGCGCTTCGCCAGTAGACAATCACCAAAAGGTAGGGGTTCGCGAGATAAAACATGGCAGCATCGAGTGCCTGGGACTGCGAAAGGCGGGATCG
>JAFAWX010000145.1 GCA_019241535.1 Acidobacteriota bacterium
CACGCGACTCCGCACTGGCGATCGTGGAGACCACACCGGGGGTCAAGGAGATCATCGACAACATCAACGTGCTGCCGGTCTCGGCCATGGACGACGACATCCGCATCGGCGTCGCACGGGCAGTTTACGGCAACAGCGCGCTTTCAAAATATGCTCTGGATCCGCAGAAGCCCATCCGCATCGTGGTGGATAACGGCCATGTGACCCTGTACGGCGTGGTCGCCAGCCAGATGGACAAGCAGATCGCCGTTACCCAGGCCAGGTCCGTGCCGAAGTCTTCAGTGTTGAAGATAAGCTGGTCGTAGCTGGTCAAGGGGTAAAGTAACTCTCGGTCTTGGGTCGGATCGAGGCCGCAAGTTCTGGCCTTGCCGTAAAATAGGGCCGTGTTGCTGCTGAAGAGCCTGGGCGCCACTCTCGAGATGATCAAGTGGGAGCACTCGATCTTCGCCCTGCCTTTCGCCTTGTGCGGCGCCATGCTGGCGGCAAGAGGAGTGCCCAGCGCTCATCAGCTGGTTTGGATCGTGATCGCGATGGTGACCGCGCGCTCGGCCGCCATGTCCTTTAACCGCCTGGCGGATGCCGATTTCGATCGCGCCAATCCGCGTACCGCGAGCCGCGCCATTCCCGCGGGCGTGCTCACGCCCGGCTTTGTGGCAGTCTTTGTCGTATTCACCTCCGCCCTATTCCTGATCTCGGCCTGGGAACTGAACCGGCTTGCATTTGTGCTTTCCCCGTTTGCTCTCGGCCTGCTGCTGGTTTACTCCTACACCAAGCGCTGGACCCGCTGGTCGCATCTGGTGCTGGGTTTCGCGTTGGGCATGGCCCCGGCCGCCGCCTGGATTGCGGTACGGGCTTCGCTCGATCCCAGAATCCTGCTGCTCACGGCCGCGGTTACGTTTTGGGTGGCAGGCTTCGATGTGCTTTATGCCTGCCAGGACGTTGACTTTGATCGCCACGCCGGGCTGCACTCGATTCCTCGTCACTCGGGCGTAGCCCGCTCGCTGTGGGTGGCGCGCGCATTTCACCTCATTATGATTCTCTGTCTCGCCACCCTGCTGCGCGCATTCGCCTTGGGAACCTTCGCTCTCCTGGGGGTCGCGGCCGTATTGTTGCTGCTCGTCTATGAACACTCGCTGCTGTCGGCAAAAGATTTGAGCAGATTGAACGCCGCTTTTTTTGCCATGAACGGGGTAATCGCGCTAGTCTTTTTCGTCTTCATCGCTATCGACCTGCTGCTCGGAGCAGCGCGTCTGGTCTGATCCGTGCGCAGGTGACGGAGAAATGATGCGAACAATGCTCCTCTTCAGTTTGTGTGCCTTCGCTTTCCCATTTGCTGCACCTGCGCAGCCTCCGGCCCGCCCGGTTTCACCCGAAATTTCTTCCGACAACCATGTGAGCTTCCGCTTCCCCGCGCCCAATGCGCTCAAGGTGGAGCTATCAATCGAAGGACAGCCTGTTCCGAGCGCCATGAAAAAAGACGAGCATGGAGTCTGGTCGGCCACCATCGGCCCGCTCGCGCCCGATATCTACGGGTATTCCTTCATCGCCGATGGGGTGGCGCTTATAGACCCGGCGAATCCTCTCATGAAGCCCAACCTTCTGAATACGCAGAGCGCCGTCCACGTGCCCGGGCCGGCCACGCTGCCCTGGGAGGTTAATGATCGGCCGCGCGGGGAAATTCATCATCACTTCTACCACTCGAAAATCGCCGCTGACGATCACGATTTCTATGTCTACACCCCTCCAGGCTATACGCCCGCGGGAGGCGACGATTACCCGGTGCTTTACCTGCTGCACGGCTTCAGCGACGATGCCAGCGGCTGGACCGCGGTCGGCCGGGCGCACGTGATCCTCGACAACCTGATTGCCGCAGGAACGGCCAAACCCATGATCGTCGTCATGCCGCTCGGCTACGGAGATCTTGACTTGGTGCGGCGCGGCTGGGGTTCGTGGCGGGACAAGGAGCTGGCCTGGCGCAATTTCAGCAATTTCCGGGCTCTTCTTCTCAGCGAAGTGCTGCCCCGGGTCGAGTCATCCTACCGGGTGAAAAAAGACCGGGGGTCGCGGGCCATAGCCGGACTTTCCATGGGAGGATCGGAATCGCTGCTGACCGGCCTCAACCATCTGGAGCAGTTTGCCTGGGTGGGTGCCTTCAGCTCAGGCGGCCTTGATGTGCGGGAATTCGGCGCGGAGTTCCCCGGACTTGATGAGAAGGCAAACCAGAAATTACGCCTGCTCTGGATTGCCTGCGGCACCGATGACACCCTGATACGCCTGAATCGCCAGTTCAAATCCTGGCTGAAAGACAAAGGCGTTGCCTACACCGATATAGAAACCCCGGGGGCGCATACTTGGATGGTATGGCGCCGGAACCTGGCTGCACTCGCGCCCTTGTTGTTCCGCGACAAGCCGTAAGCTGCTGGACCGCTCAGACGCTTCTTAATGCTCGTCAATCTATGACTCGGCTCGGGGCACTGGGTTATCATGGGCTGGATGCATGGTTTTCAAAGTGACGATTCCGCGCTTTTGCCGATCCGGGACAGAGTGCTCGCGGGCAGCCGTCTCACGAGCGAGGACGCTCTCGCGCTCTATCGCACCGGGGACATTCTGGCCGTCGGCTGGCTGGCGAACTGGGTTCGCGAGCGCCTGCACGGCGATGCCACGTACTTCAACGTAAATCGCCATATCAATCCAACCAACGTCTGCGTGGCCGCCTGCCGACTTTGCGCCTTCGGACGCAAAAAGGATGCGCCCGGCGCCTACACCATGGCGCTCGAAGAGGCCTTTGAGACCGCACGCTCGGGATACACGGAGGCGGTTACTGAGTTTCATATTGTCGGCGGCCTTCACCCGGACCTGCCGTTTCAGTATTTCCTCGACTTACTTGCCGGCCTGAAGGAGCGCTTTCCCCAGGTCCACCTGAAAGCTTTCACCATGGTGGAGGTAGCATACCTTGCCAGGCGGGCCAAGCTTTCGGTTCGCGACACTCTTGGGCAGCTGAAAGCCGCCGGCCTGGACTCTCTGCCCGGCGGAGGTGCGGAAATTTTTTCTGATCGCGTCCGCCACATCATTTGCGATCACAAGATCGATGGCGACGAGTGGCTTGAAACCGCGCGCCTGGCGCACAGCATGGGCTTGAGGTCAAACGCTACGATGCTCTACGGTCACGTGGAAAATGACGAGGACCGGGTAGACCATTTATTGAAGTTGCGAGCCCTGCAGGATGAAACCGGGGGATTTCAGACTTTTATCCCTCTGGCCTTTCATCCCGACAACACCCAGCTCGAGCACCTGCCGAAAACTACGGGCATGCTCGATCTGAAGCAGATCGCCGTCAGCCGCCTGGTTCTTGACAACATTCAGCACATCAAAGCCTACTGGCAGATGCTCACGTCCAAGATCGCCCAGATCGCTCTCCGCTTCGGCGCGGACGACCTGGACGGCACCGTGATCGAAGAAAAAATCTATCATGATGCCGGTGCCACCACTCCTCAGGGCATGCGCCGCCAGGAACTCGTTCGTCTGATTCGCGAAGCCGGCCGCTGGCCGGTAGAACGCGACACCATGTATCGCCCCGTGGTGCGTACGGAAGCCTCGGTTACCGTAGCGGTCTGATAGCGATGGTCAGAAACCCGCCAAGATTTAGAAGAACTCAGACATATCGGGGGCGGACGAGGCGGCGCCGGGAAAATCAGAGACCCCGAGCAGTTGCATGCTGAGCCTCAGCGTGCTCTGGTGCTGATAAAGATTCGTAGACTGATGCCCGGCGAGGACTGTCGGGCCTGCCAGGATAGTGGCCACGTGTCCCCCGCCGTTAGTAAGGTCGCTGAAAACTGATTCGTCCCAGGTATAAATCAGGACTGAACTCTGGAAAACCGGGTTGCTGATCAGGGGAGCTAGGTTGCTTTGAACCCAGTTGTCGACGTTTGCCAGTTTCTGTTGGTCGGTGCAGGAGGACGCCCCGCCGGGACAGTTATGACCGTCGTTGGTGAGATTTGGGACGATCATCGAATAATCGGGCAGCGTGCCGTTCTGTAAGTCCAAAGCAAGCTGGGAAATAGGCACGATGTTGGCTGCCTGAGTGGAGCTCGTCAGCACATCGGAAAAATAGACAAAGGGATTGTGCTCCCTGGCGTAGGGCACGCTGGTCGGCCCGAGATAACCAATACTAGGAAGGCTTTCCGCGTACATCTTCCACGTTTTGCCCGCGGTGGTAAGCGCGCGCACCACGTTATCCGAGGTCACCGTGCCCGCGAATGTATCGTCGAGCGCAGTGGGGACACCCACGGTCAGCATGAAATAGTTGGGCAGGGACGGATGGGTGTTCGCGTAGTAGCCGCTCGCGAGCGCGTATTTTTGGGCCAGGCTGTTGGTGTAAGGCATCATGGGGTTGCCGATTACACTCCCATAGGCGTGGTTCTCAGCTACCAGCACGATCACATGTGAGACCTGCGGAATGGCGCGGCTTGACGACGCTGACGAGGTCGAAGCCGTAGAAACCGAACTCCCGCCGCCACCGCATCCACTTGCAAGGGACATGCAGGCGGCCAGCAGCAGGCCTGCCAAACACACGCGGGGTTTGCTGCTCCTGCTCCTTTTGGACACAAAGTTTAGACTTCAACTGCCTGAACCGCAGTTGCTCTCTGGCGCTCAGAAAATCCCTGTAATTCCGTCCAAATTGTTACCAATGTGCGGTGGCAACGAACCTTCCGACGGTTGCGGCGAGTGCTCTCGGAATCTTGTTATCCGGCACAGTGCCGGGTGTAAAATCGCGTGGTAGCAAGCTTCACGGGACCTTCTCCCGCATCCGAGGCAGGCATGAACGTGCACATCAGCTACAAACTCCCGCGTACCCCCGACATCGATAAGGAAATCTTGCATTGGACGGCTAAAGTTGAAAACCGCCTGCAGGTGTTCCGTCCTGAATTAATTCATTTGAAGGGTTTGGTGGAGCAGAACTCTGCCCGCGAAGGTACCACCGTATCGCTGAACCTGCGGCTCCCCTCGGGGCAGATGGCCGCCCAGGAGTCGGCCGCGGTGCCTACGGCAGCGCTCAAGGCAGCCTTTGACGATCTGCTCGGTCAGATCAGCCGGCATAAAGAGCTGCTGCGCAACTCTCATCGCTGGCGCGGGCGGCGCGCTCAGGAGGGCCGCCGTCCGGCGGAAGTTCCCTTTGAGCAGACCCTGGCCGCGCTTCCGTCCTCGACCGCCACGGCCGACGATATTCGCTCTTACGTGAACGCGAATTTCCGCCGTCTGCGGCTTTTCGTCGAGCGCGAGCTTTATTTTCGCGAGAGCGCCGGACAGCTTGCGCCGGACTGTCTCAGCGTCGAAGAAGTCGTAGATGAGGCGGTGGCGCGCGCCCTCGAAGAGAAGGTGGAAAAACCGGAGCGCATCGGCCTCGAGCCCTGGCTCTATCGGCTGGCGATCGCTGCCCTCGAGGATTTTACCGCCCGCTGGCCGGAGGGCGAATCGGACGTCAACCTGCAGGGCTTGAGACGGCGGCGGAACGAGCGGGCAAGCGATGAGCCGCGCATGCAGTTCCACCAGCCCGACGAAGCCATGACCACCGAGAGCGGTATAGCCGACCGGCGGACGGCGACGCCTGAAGAAATCGCCTATACGGACGAAATTATCACCCTGGTGCAATTCGCCTTGCGTGGGGCCTCGCGCGAGGACCGCGAAGTTTTCATCCTGCACGCGCTTGAAGGCTTCTCTCTAGAAGAAATCAGCGTTATCACCGACCGTAATCCCGACGAAGTGCGCCGCGCCATCGCCCGCGCGCGGGAAAAGCTGCGCCAGAGTCTGCGGGCGACGAACCGGTCGAATCTCAAGCTGCTCGAGGAAACCGGAACTCGTTGACGGTGAGGTGCATTGATGATCACTCGTGAAGAGCTGCGTCAACTTGCGGATTTTGAATGCCGCCTTCCCGGCGAACTTGCCGTCACCTTCTACTTTCACCCCCCACGGCCCAAGGACAAATCCCATCGCGAAGAAGCCATCCAGGCGAAAGAGCTGGTGCGCAAGAAACTCCAGGAACTCGATGCCGCGGCTCGCAATCGCGAGCTGGTTGCCGATCTCGAGCACATTCTGCGGCTCGCCGAAGGTTTGCACGGCAATCAGGCGCGCGCCAAGGCGGTCTTTGCCTGCCGTGGCCGCAAGCTGTGGCGGGAATTTGACCTGCCGCCGGGATTGTGGGACACCACCCTCTCGGTCAATCGGCGCTTTCATCTGAAGCCTCTGGCTCCCATCTTTTCCCAGCATCCCCGCCTGTGGGTGGTCGTTCTCGACCGCCACCATGCCCGCTTCCTCGATATAGATTTCGATCGTGTCGTCGAGGTCGGCGCGCTCTCAAATCCGGCTCCGCGGCACGGGCGCAGCGACGGATACGCCGGATATGACGGCGGTCACGCCCAGCGCCACTCGGACGATGAAGTGCGGCGGCATTTCCATGCGGTTGCTGAGTTCCTCAAAAACGCCAGTGGACGGCGGCAGTTCGAAGCCCTGGTGATCGGATGCCATGACGTGAATTGGCCCGAGGTTGAAAAGCAGCTTCACCCCGACATGCAGAAAAAAATTCTCGGGCGCTTCTCCGGCGAGTTCGCCGCCTTCACCAACGAGCGAGCGGCAAGCGAGGCGGCACGGGTTCTGCGGGACTCTATCGACGAGCACCACCGCTCGCTCTTGTCGGAGACCCTCGACCAAGCCCGCAGCAACGGACGCGGTGTGACCGGACTGCGCCGGGTGCTGCGCGCCACCGAACAGGGCGAGGTCGAGACCATCATCATGGCCCAGGAGTTTTCCGCCCGCGCCGTCGAATGCATGAACTGCCGCCACGTCGATGCCCACCTTGTCCCCTATTGCCCGGTATGCGGACGGGCGACGCGGGAGCTCGACGATGTCTGCGAAGCTCTGGTGCCGATAACCGTGCGCAACAATATCGGGCTGGTGCTGGTTGCTCGCGACGAAGTTTTGGATCGCGTGGGGAATATTGCCGCGCTGCTGCGCTTCCGCGCCGACCAGAACAAGAACCTGCGCGCGGTCTCCTGATGCCGCCGATCGAGCGGCGCCTATCTGGTTGGTGGCCGGGCCCTGATTTCCGGAGAAAATTCATCCATGACCCTCTCGCGCCGTAACTTTGTCGTCTCCTCGCTGGCCGTCTCTGCCCGGTCACTCCTTCATCCGGGCATGTCCCCGCAAGCTGTTGCCGGCGGCAAGCTGCCCATCATCGTCTCTGCCGCCAACGGCTATAACTATCTCGACGAAGCGTATTCGTTCCTGTCGGGCGGCGGGGACACTCTCGATGCCGCGCTCAAAGTGGTTCAGGGCCCGGAAAATGATCCTAATGACCAAAGCGTCGGCCTCGGAGGCCACCCTAACGAAGAAGGCGTGGTTGAACTCGATGCCTGCTCGATGCATGGTCCGACGCGCACGGCGGGAGCGGTCGGCGGAGTCCGCAACATCAAAAATGTTTCCCTGTTGTCGAATGCCGTTCGCCTGCACACCGGTCATGTCATGCTTGTGGGCGAGGGCGCGGAGCGCTTCGCCGTGGCCCAGGGATTCCCCCGGGAAAATCTGCTTACGGATAAATCCCGCAAGGAATGGCTGCTGTGGAAGGCCGCGCATTCTGCATGGTGGGGCCCGGGCATCTCGAGCCCGGAGTGGCGCGCTCCGAATGCCCGTCAGGCGCACGCCGACCGCTGGGAGAGCGAAATCGGGCGCCTGAACCAGCTCGCCGCCGATATCGGGATCGTGCCCGGCTTGCGTGCCGAAGCCATCCGCAATGTGATCTTTCCGCCCACAGGCACAATCCACTGCTCGGCGTTAAACCGCAAAGGCGAGATCTCGGGTTGCACGACGACCAGTGGTCTCGCCTGGAAGATTCCCGGCCGGCTCGGGGACTCTCCCATAATCGGCGCCGGCTGCTACACCGATCAGGACATTGGCTCGGCCGGGGCAACCGGCAGCGGGGAAGAAAATATCAAGGTGGCGGGCGCGCACACGATCGTTGAAAACTTGCGCCGCGGCATGCCTCCGCGCGAAGCCGGCCTTGAGGCGCTGAGACGCATTGTCCGCAACTACAACGGCGACCGCGACCGGCTGCAGTTCGTCGATATGGTGTATTACATCCTGCGCAAGGATGGAGCCTACGCCGGGGTCTCGCTCTGGGAGGGCTACGCCGACAATGGCGACAAGCCGCATCAGATCGCCGTGCACGATGGCGAGAAGCGCCTGGAAAAAACCGTCAGCGTGTTTGCCGGGCGCTCGCACGAATGGCCCCCGATGCCCCGCTGAGCCTGGCCTGGATATCGGTCGCAAAGCGCCGACGAGCAGGCGGGCCGTCAGATTCCGGCTGCCAGCTTAGCAACCACGATGAGCCTCTTCGGCGCCGGTCCTATAGCATTGGCGGGATAGCAGGTGATGAGGGTAATTTCGCTCTCCTTGCTGGCGCGCAACACCGACAGGTCGTACGGGCGCACGACTCTGCGCGAGCGTACCACGTAATGGAAACGCTTGCCGCTTCGCAGAATGTATAAATCGTCTCCGTATTTCAAGCGGTGAATGTGGCGGAAAAACGTGTCACGGTGGCCGGCAATGACAGCATTGCCGGGATCTCCGGGTAGGGCCGAGCCGGCCAGATGAGCGGGTCCGAGCAGCAGGGAATGCCGCGACGCCCCCTCGAGTACCACGTCCTCGAGGTGGATCTTCGGTATCGACAGTTTGGTCTGGGTTTGTGCCGAGGCCTGCCCCCTGCTCCAGCGGTCCAGCAGCATTCGCTGTTCCAGGTACATCCAGGCATAGGTGGCAGCCACGAAGGTTGACAGAACCGCGCCGGTAAAGATCAATAGGTAAGAGAGAGCCTGCCGCCGACTTCCGAGTTTTTGAACCAGCTGCTCAGCCCAGGTAAGCTTCTGGCGGGCCCGCGACAGCTCAGATTTCAGGACAATTGAGCAGTTCGGGACCTGTTGGCGAGGCTTCCGAAGAACGCTGGTCCCATGGACCTGCATATCAAAATCAGCGCCGTGCAAATAATCCGGCCACCAGCGACCCCAGTCCGATCAGGCCGAGAAGGGGAAGGATCGTTGAGGTCTGCGGCAGTGGCGCGCTGTCCTGGCCAAGGTTCTCGTCCACTGCTTCGATGCGTTTCGTGCGATCAGTCGCTCTAGGTACCTGGCTCCCTGCTGACGCCGTACCGGAGCCCGGGCTCGAGTTGCCGAGAGCGGCCGGCAAAGCCGCCACAATCCCACTAGGTCCGAGTGCGACTGCTCGGGCACTCGCCTGCCGGGCGGGCGCCAGGGAGACGGCCAGCAATGCCGCCCCTAAAAACACCATCGCTCTTGTCACGCACGCCTCCGCTATTACGATTGAATAAAACCTAAGCCGCTCGATTGCCGATATCTATCAGGTGATCGCCTTAAGAGAACCAGAGACTTCGGGTAAGAGGACTAGGAGTGCTCAAGAAGTTGGCTAGAGCGTCGCAACGACCTCTACTTCTCCCTGCTTTTCAAGCACCTGTACCCGCACGGTGTCAATCTCGCGCTCAAACAGCAGGTCAACCGATGCCTCGCCTACACGCAGTCCGCGGATGGAAAG
The DNA here is from genome assembly GCA_019241535.1 of Acidobacteriota bacterium. Taxonomy (GTDB): domain Bacteria; phylum Acidobacteriota; class Terriglobia; order Terriglobales; family Acidobacteriaceae; genus Gp1-AA145. The sequence continues at coordinate 9,595 of JAFAWX010000145.1, forward strand.
CTGGGGAATTCCCTCGGGCAGTAAGGGACGGTTGAAGACCACCCGCCCCTGGCTACCCTCTACGCTGAGCCCAAGACAGGCCTGGACGACCAGAAAGGGGGCGGCCGAGGCCCAGGCCTGGGGCGAGCAGGCTACTGGATAAAGCGTCGGACCCTCCCCGGGCCGGCGCTCGAGCCCGCAGAAAAGCTCCGGCAGGCGGTGGAGTTCGAGCGTGTTGCTTGCGTCAACCAGCGCCAGCAGGATCTTGCCCGCCAGGCTTTTTAACCCGTAGCGCGCCAACCCGCTTGCAATTAACGCGTTGTCATGCGGCCAAATGGAACCGTTGTGGTAGGACAAGGGGTTGTAGCGAACCTCGCCGCTCGCCAGCGTACGGATTCCCCATCCGCTATAGAAATCGGGGGAAAAAAGCGAGTGGGCGACCGCTTTGCCCCGATCGGCACGGGCAATGCCGGAGTAGAGGCAGTGGCCCGCGTTAGAGGACCGGACCCTGCAGGGGCGCTTCTTGCCGTCAAGAGCAAGGGCGTAGGTGTTGAGGTCTTTCAACCAGAAGGCCTCCTCGAATTTCTCCTTCAGCGCGGCCGCCTGCTTCTCAAGCGTCGCCGTGGCGCGCGTGTCTCCGAGATGCGCGCTCAGACGGGCGGCGGCCAGCTTGGCGGCATAAACATAGCCCTGAACCTCGCAGAGCGCGATAGGAGGCTCGGCCAGAGTGCCGTCGCTGTGGAAAATGGAATCGTTAGAGTCCTTCCATCCCTGCTGTACCAGGCCGCGGTCGCCATGCGAGGCATACTCCACAAAGCCATCGCCGTCGCGGTCGCCATACTTGTCGATCCAGTCAAGCGCTGCTTGAAGATTTGGCCAGATCTGCTCGATCAGAGCGCGGTCGCCGGTGCGCTCGTAATAGGCTCCCGCTAGCACGAGAAACAGCGGAGTTGCGTCGACCGTGCCGTAATAGCGGGCGAAGGGAATTTCGTTGAGATTGGCCATCTCGCCATGGCGGAGTTCGTGGAGAATCTTTCCCGGCTCGGCCTCGCTCGCCGGGTCGACGTCGATGGCCTGGGTGCTCGAGAGAAATTCAAGTACACCCCTGGCAAGTGAAGGCTCTGCCCAAAGCATTTCGAGTGCGGTGATAATTCCATCGCGGCCAAAGACGGTGCTGAACCAGGGTATGCCGGCGTAGGGATAGTTGGTCTCCGGGTTTCCGACGGTCATCACCTGCACGTCGGCGCAGGAGCGCTTGATGCAATCGTTGAAGCGTGAATTGGAACTTGAGACCCGGGGCAGAAGCCGGCTGAGGGACTGCATCTCCGATTCCACCCGTCGCATGGCCTGGGGATGGGCGAGTTCCTGGGGACGCGAGGAGCGATTTTCGCAGACAACGATGAAGGCAAGCGTCATTTCCCCCTTGGGCTCGAGCTCAATTCGAAACCGCATCTCTTTATCCGAGATCTCGTCCGGCCCGGGAACGGAGCGAATGCGCGTGCGGCGTAGAATCCCGTCCAGCCCGTCACAACCTAGTACGACGTAGTCGGCGCCGATTTCCGGCTCGAGCATCCGGCCCGAGCGTTCCCGAACCATGCCTCGCACTTCAAAAATGTCATTGAAGTCCGCGGCATAAGAAATAGTCATGGGAACAGACAGCGCCTCCATCCCGTAATTGACGAATTTGAATTCCTCGTAGCTCGCTCCCCGCCACAGGAACTTCGAGCGCAGCAGGTGAAGGCTGCCGCGATGAATGACGACCGTATTTCCCCGGGAAACGTCGAGATTGGCAAGATCCGCGGTAAAGAGAAAATTGCTCGGCTCGATGGTTGAGCTCAGCAGCAGGGGGCGCTCGTTCCACAGCCGCACTTCGAGCTCCGACAAATAGCGGGTGCCTTCGGAGAAAATCCCCTGCTCACCCAGACCGCGCCGGCGGATGTCTCCCAGGCGGTCAAAAACCGCAAACATCGTGCCGTACTTCAGAACACGGGGGCGATCGTCGGCGGGGGCCGACTTGGTGGCTATGTAGTACTGCTGGGAGACGTTAACTTCATCCAATTCAAAACTCCATCCCGAACGGCAACCGGAGTCTTTTTGCGGGCCAGCATTCGTTCGTAGATCCTGAGATAGTCCTGGGTCATGCGACCCACGGTAAAGTGCTGCTCGAAGTATTTCCGGATTCTCTTGCGGTCGAGGCTCCCGAGCTTGGCGATGGCCTCAACCGCACTCTCGACGTCAGGGACGATGAAACCAGTAGTGCCGTCCTTCATGACCTCGGGGACCGATCCGAATGGATAGGCGATCACCGGAGTGCCGCAAGCCATGGCCTCGATCATGACAATTCCGAAGGGCTCCGGCCAGGCAATGGGAAATAGAACCCCAAGGGCTTCGCCCAGAAAGCGGTTCTTCTCCGGATAGCCGATCTCTCCCAGGAATTCGATGTCAGGCGAATTCAGCAGCGGCTTGATGCAGGCGTCGAAGTATTCCTGATCCACCTTGTCAATTTTGGCCGCAATTTTGAGCGGCAGGCCAGCCCTTTGGGCAATTTCAATGGCGCGGTCCAGACCCTTCTCGGGCGAGGTACGGCCGAGGAAGGCCAGATACTTTCCTTCGGCGCGGTAAGGTTTGAAGAGTTCGGGCGGGAGCCCGTGCAGGACGGTTCCCTGCCAGTTCAACTGAGGCAGAGGGTCGCGCTGCGAATCGGAGATCGAGACCACCGGCATTTCCGAGTACACGTCGTAAAGCGGCACAAGGTCGGGGATGTCCAGGCGGCCGTGCAGGGTGGTCACCGCCGTGCAGTTCTCGCGCGAGCTGATAGGAAAATGCAAATAGTCGATATGGAAGTGGAGCAGGTCGAAGTCGTCCTTCTCCCGCCAAACCTTCTCGAGCATGACGAAGTGATGAGCCAGATGGTCTATACTGCCGCTTGCCAGACGCAGCGATTGCGGGCAGCCGGCGACCAACCTCGCCTGTGTCATTGAATCACCGCTGGCAAAAAGCGTCACCTCGTGGCCCTGGCGTACCAGCTCCTCAGTCAGCCACGACACGACTCGCTCCGTGCCGCCGTAGGTTTTCGGTGGAACACTCTCGAACAGGGGCGCGATTTGTGCAATTCTCATTTCCCGGATCCCACCCGTCGAATAGAGCTAGGTTGTTCGACCACTGGACTGGATCGTCTCCCGTTTGAAATCTTTTAGGACCGTGAAAGGTGGAAGCACTCAGCCGAGGCGGCGAGCGCAGGTAAATTGCGATACAACAGTAGTTTACAAGTAAATGTCTCGGTTCGCCATCCGGTGGATTCTGTAGCTCGGGCTAGGGCCTTGGTCCTTGGGGGCGAGCGCCGGGCGGCTTGCTTTACCAGACGCCTTTGTCGTTTCCTGTGAGGCGAAAGGCCACTAGGGCGGAGATAGCGAGCGGCGGCAGCAGGGGAAGTCGGGAGATGGCGCGCACGTCGCGATGGCGGCCGGCACTCAGCAATTGCGAGCCGTAAAGCCCGGCGGCAGGGCCCATGGGCACGCGTAGGAAGTTGTTGCGAAATTCGACGCGAACGTCGGGCGAGTAGCTGGAATCTGCCACCTCTCGAGGCAAGATCATCGAGCCGCCGTAGTCGTTGATGTATTCCGATATGAGCATGAGAAAAGTGGCCGCGCCCGGCCAGATTCCAGCGAGTTCGGCTGCGCGGCGAAGCTCAGTGAAGTTCACGCTTCCGCTTCGCACTAGCGCGGCTACATCGGCCATATCGCAAAGCCGAAAATAAAAATGCCGGTACATGCGTTGCAGGGTAGAAATCAGAATTCGCTCTTCCGGCGCGGGCACCGGGAAGCTGCGGCCGTTCACGGTTTTCATCACCCGCCGCGCCACGACTCGCTCGGCGAGCAGTTTGTGCTCGCCCGTTTGTCCGAGGTAGCGGACGTGAATTTCTACCAGCTCGGGAAGGCCTGGAACGCGGAAGTTCCATTTGTAGGCCAGCCGGTCCCCCCAGCTGCGGGGCTCAAGCTTCGCACCAAGCTTTTCCTTCATCACCCCGAGAACCTTCCGGGGAGAGCCGCTGGTATAGAGATCGAGATCGGAACCTAAATCCGGCCAGTGGTCGAGCGATTTGATCACCGCCACCGGACACCCTGACATCTCAAGCGCCTGAACGATCGCGTACAGCCACTCGACCGCCTGCCAGATGCGTCGTCTCTCGCTCTCGCGGGCGCGCTTTGCCCGTTCCTGTACATCTCTGCGACGCGCCGCTTCGGCCAGCTGCTCGATGACGCGCAATGCGCGCACAGATACATGATGCATGTCGGCCAGCTTCAGCAGGGCATCGAATCTTTCCGCGCTCATGGCGGCTACTTTCTGGAGGTCTCCGCCAAGATGGGAAAGCTCTGCCACAGGTGCGCAAAAATCTGCACTGTAAGCCTGAATTACGAGCCTTGAAAGTAAACAGATGTCGTTGTCAGCAGTGCCGCGAGATTCGTCCATAATTCAGGAGCTCTACTTCCGTGCACTTCGATGTGAGCACCTCTGGCAAGGTTGGTCACCGACCGTGTCTCGCCGCGTTAGCTGAGTGCGACGATGGCAATGGGCATTTTTCGCTTTTGGTCCCCTTCGTGCTCGTCCCCGCTTGCGTGGTAATGAAAACAAGTTTACGCGTACGGTGTTGATAGCTAATAAAAGAGTTCGACGGTGCGCCATTGCCGCCTTGCCGGACCCTGTCCGGCAGTGCCTGCAGGGGCCTACACGCTTCATTCGATTCTCATCCGCGCCCCGCGAACCGAGCCGTATTGATCGCTTGTACGCCGCTTCCGGCGCGGGAATCGGAGGAGGTGTCGATCGCTCTCGGGAGCAACCCGGGAGTACATTTAGCGAGCTGTTCAGGCTACTCTGCAGCCAACGCCTTGGGGTAGCTTGCCATCCAATGCCGCAGAGGGATAGATAGTGTCGGAGACCGCGATCCTAGTAGTGGGCAGCCAGTCTTTATTTCCTTCGACTTGCGAATCCTTATTCCCGGGAGACTCCCAGCCGGAAGCTCCACTTGCCTGCCTGGATATTCTGGGCGCAAGCCTCCTCGAGCGCACGGCAGAACGTTTCGAGAGATCCGGCGTGAGCCGTATCCGGGTTGTCGCCGAGAACCGTTTGGCGCGATTCATTCCCTGGCGGCTCCGCAAGCGCATCTCCTGGCTTGCAAGCCCCGCCGATGAGGCGGAGGCGGTCGACCGGATAAGCCATGAGGAGGCCCGCAGGGGGATAAAGACCCTGCTGCTGGTCGGGGTGGGCCCCTATGTGGAATTTGAGCTGGCCGAGATCTTGCACTTTCACCATACGCAGCGAGCTGTCTCGACGGTCGTGTGTGACCGAGAGGGCGCTCTGCCTTTTTGGGTCTTCAGCGCCGGCGATGCCTCTCGCAGCGCGCTTTTTGGCGGCTCAGACAGCGCGGCCGCCTCCTTTCCGCTGAATGGCTATACCAATCGCCTGGCCGATCCCGCCCAACTTCGACGGCTGATAGCTGATGCCTTTGAAGGACGCTGCGGCTTCGGGCCGCGCGGCCGGCAAATTCAGTCCGGCATATGGCTCGGCGACGGCGCCCGGATCCATCGCGACGCACAGTTGATAGCTCCGGTCTATATCGGGACCAAGGCGCGCCTGCACGCATCGGCCGTGGTGGCGCAGTTTTCCCATGTGGAATGCCGCAGCGTCGTCGGCTATGGATCGGTGGTCGAACGCTCTTCGGTTTTCCCCTACACCCATGTGGGGCGAGGGCTCGAAGTGTTCAACGCCCTCGTAGATGGCGGCAAACTGCTGAGCCTTCATCGCAACGTGGCGGTCGAGGTCAACGATGCCACCATTCTCTCAAAGATTGAACCGTGGCGCCTGATGCGCTTCTCGCGGAGGCCCGGACGGGGCGCGGCAACGGCTGGAGAAGTTATGGGCCGGCCGAATCTCACTCCGGCACCGGTTCCGGTTTACGTTGGTTCTTCAAAGGAGCGGCATGCACAGTGGGAAACCTGCAATCGTGAAGCAGTTACCTGAGCGGTTGGTGAAGGGTGAACTGGAGCCGTTCTGCCGCGACTTCGCGGCCCTGCTCCGCGCCGAGCGCCCCCGGCTGGTACTGGATTTTTCTCGAGTACAGGAAATTGACCGCTTTGGTGCGGAAACCCTTCTCGCCTGGCTGAAACACGCGCTCAAGGCTAATGGAGACATTAAGCTGGCGGCGCTTGCGGGGGCTCCGGAGCTCATTCTTGAACTGACCGGCGTTGGCCGGGTCTTTGAAGCCTATCCGACCGTCTTTGAAGCCGTGCAAAGCTTTCACGGCTATCCAAACGACGCCCGTCCGGTCGATGAATTCTGGCCAGCGGCCGAGGAACATGCGGGTTATGGGCTGCGCATCGCCAACTGAAATTCGACTTTCACCACCGGAATTCTTATGACCCGCTACACGGTTAGAAGAACCATCAGCGAGCGGGCCACGGCCATTTGTCTGGCGGCGGCCTTTGCGCTCTCGTCTGTCCCACTTGCAGCCGCGCAGCAAGCCGCGCCGCCTCCCTCTCAGGCAACTGCACCCGCGCAACAGCCCGAGCCTACGAACTCGAATGCTCAAAGCAACGGATCAAGTGACGCGCTGCCGGAAACGCCTGGGGCATCCCGGGCGGTGAGCGACCAAGCGCCGGCGCCTGGGCAGCAGAAAGGCTCCGGGGCCGAGCAGCAGCCGGTAGGGACGGCGGCTGCCGGAATTGGAAACACGGCAGGCGTGGCCGCCTCGAAACCCGCCGGCGTGGCCATTGCGCCCCCAAAACAACGTCGCGTTCGGCTTCTGGTGATCAAGGTCGGCGCCATCTTGGGCGCCGGAGCAGCGGTGGGCACGGTAGCGGCCTTGTCGAAGGCCAGCCCCAGCCGACCCCCGGGGGCCCACTAAACCATCGCATAATCTTTATTGGCCGATGAACAGGCTCAACAATCGCTGCCGCCCCGTTTTTGTGAGTTTCTCCGGAATCGATGGGGCGGGTAAGAGCACGCAGATCAAAAATCTCTGTGCCTTCCTGAACCAGGCCGGCTTGCGCGTGCGTCTGCTGGCGTTCTGGGATCATATTGCCGGCCTTGCTGGGATTCGGGAGTGGATGAGCCTGCATCTGTTCAAAGGAGATGCAGGAGTAGGCACCCCGGAAAAACCGGTGAACCGCCGCGACAAGAACGTCGAATCGCCTTACCTGAACACCCTGCGTTTTCTGCTCTACTTTGGGGACGCGCTCCGGACGAATCTCCTGACTGCGGGCTTGAAAAAAACCGACTGCGATGTCGTCATATTTGATCGCTATCTTTATGACGAGCTTGCCAACCTTCCTTTAACGCGGAGCGTCGCCCGGGCCTATTCAGCCCTGGTCGGAAAACTCTGTCCTCGCCCGGATGTCGCATTCCTCGTCGATGCTGACCCGGAAAAGGCACGCCGCCGCAAGCCCGAATACCCGCTCGAGTTCCTGAAACGCAACCGCGAGGCTTATTTGAGTTTGAGCAGACTGGTCGGCATGGTGGTCATAGCCGAAGGACCGGAACAGGAAGTGTCAGCCCGGGTTGCTCAGGAATTGGTCGAGAGGACGAAATCGCAGATCGCCTGGGAGCGCTCGCCCGTTGAGGCGCAACCAGAGGGCTGTGTTCGTCCCCTGTCCTGATCCCCTGACCGCTCGAGATTCCCTCGATCTCGATCCCGAAATTTCGCCTTGAGGCGTAACTCAGGAAGCGCGCGAAGAGATTGATTCCGTCTGTTTACGCTGCCGGAAGGGCTCTCTTGAAAGCACGTTTACTGCCTTGGGTGTCGTGGCACGCGAGCGAGCAAGTTCCGGGTGCGCGGCGGCAGCCGAGCTCCGGTAAACGCTATTGATCAGCGACAATGGCCGGCGCCGCACTTCGTCGTAGATCCTTCCCAGATACTCGCCGGCAATACCAAGCGCCAGGAGAATGAAGGCGCCGGTCAGGAAGACGGAGGCCGAGATGGCGTAGCCGAAAGCAGCTCCGTGGTGGAGCATGCCGGCGACTGCAAGCGAGAAAGAGAGCCCAATCGAGAGCGCCGCTAGAACGAAGCTCAGCCGCAGGGGCTTGTAACTAAAGCTGGTTATGGCATCCATCGCATACTTGATGCGACTTACAAAACTCAGCTTGCCTTCGCCACCCACTCGATCACGCCGGTCGTAGTAGACAACGGCGGTCCGGTAGCCTACCCAGGCGCGCAAGCCCGGGAGATAGCGGTTGTACTCCTGCATGCCATTGATCGCATCCACCGCCTTGCGATCGAGCAGGCCGAAGATGCCGGCGTTAAATGGGATCGGATAATCGGAGAGCACACCCAAAAGCCGGTAGAAGATCGGAAACAGCACGGCCAAGTACTTGCGGCTTTCCTGCCGGCTGCGTCGCACGGCGGTTACCACCTGAGCTCCATTGCGCCAGGCGGCGATAAATTCCGGAATCACCTCGGGCGGATCCTGGAGGTCGCCGTCCATTAAAACTACGGCATCGCCGGAGGCGGTGCGCAGGCCGGCCGAGATCGCGCCCATGTGGCCCCAGTTGCGGGAGAGATCGACGACAATCACCCGGGGATCGGTAGCCTGCAGATCACGCAGGAGTTCGAGAGACGAATCCTTCGATCCGTCGTTCACATAGACGACTTCCCAGTCATCCTCGACCGGTTCCATCGCGATCGAGATGGCCTCGTGCAGCTGGATGATGATTTCTTCTTCGTTGTAAACCGGAACCACTAATGAAACCATGAAGACTCTCCCCCCCTTAATGCAGGTATTCAAGATGCTCTCCCCGGGCAGAGCGGTTGTTCGGCAGCACTGCCCCGGGCCCTAACCCTAACGCTTATTCAGGTGCAGCCTGAAGAATGCGTACCTTCCAGCGTACCTCGGTGGGTGTCAGCACCGATATGTAGCGGGAATGCACGCGTTCTGCGCCTCCCAAGCGGCCGTTTTGAAGCACCTGAACTTCGTATTCGACATCATCGACCAACTGAATCGACATCCCTTCGGGCGAATAGAATACCAGTCTGATCTTGTGACTCAGGTCGCGGTAAACGCTCTGCAGGCCGATTTTACGCTGTTCCTCGACCGTAGCTGCCAGTTCTTGGCTGGCAAGGCCGACGAAGGACCGATCGAGGAGATCGGTTCGGTTAGCAGCGAGGGCGCTCCCTAGCGTCTGCCAGGCTTCGAGGTAATCGCGCACGACGGAGGATCGCGTCTGCTCTTCTAGCGGTCTGGGGCCCACGGTAGAGGCGTCTACCCGGACGCGCGCCTGCTCCGCCCCCGGAGAGCTTGTCCCCAGCAGAAGAACCGAGAGAAATGTCATTCCCATCCCGGCTCGAGTTCTCATTTGCCGCCTCCCCAGCGGATTTCGTTACCCATGACCACTCCGGAAGCGACCGTAATAAGCGCCCCGGAATGCGCCGGCATCTCGGTGTGCGCAATATCGCGCTTGATCGGGACGTCGACCGTAGACTCGCGGCCCTCGTAGGCTTCGGTGAAGGTCACAACTGTTCCGTCCGGCACGGGATTTCCATTGCAATCGCGTACGGGTGCGGTCTCGAGTACGATCTTTGCCCCTGCCGCCCGCGCGCTCATGCGCAAAGCGCACGGATCCCCGGCAAATTGTTGTACCACGCGCCTCTCCGAAACCCGGCCGGCGCTCGCCTGAAACTGAGCTATTCCGGCCTGAGGCGAGGAATTCATTCGCACCCAGGCAACTCCATCGCGGGTGGAGGCGACCTGCTTCTGCGCCGCCCCGCCGCCGGAAAGCTCGAATGAAACCGACAGCGGCTCGAGAATCAGGTTACGGTATCGGTCAAATACGTATACGACGCCACTGATCCCGCCGCCCTGGCTAACGGGCAAACGCGAAGGCCGGGCGAGGAAGCTCAGGGTTGCGGGTTCGGATTCGGGCAGCACGTCAAACTGGGCGCTTCGGGTGGAATCCGCCGCGACCAACACCGCCACATAGTGTCCCGCATTCTGAAGCTCCCCGGCGGCGAAGCTCGCAGCCTCGCCCAGATTCACCGTGCGGCGGAGCACCTGTCCCGGGCCGACGATGTACAGTTCCGCCTTGCCGCTGCCGCTGGTGGGAAGGGAAAAGGCAGCGCCGGCGTGGAGCGTGGCCGGGAAGTCCAGGCGGCCGCTCTGCCCCTGTAACATTTCCCCTGAGAGCAGCGCGGCCAGAATGGGCAGACAGCGTTTGAGAGCGCGCCTCATGGAGTTCGGTTCCAACTGTAGGTGCTGGCGACCGCCCGGTAGTTGCTGACCTTGGCCGCAATGTCGGGCGGGATCGCGATGGCGAAGGGAACCGGCGCCCCGGGCACGAGAGCACGGCTGGCATATCCGTCGGAGACCCACACGACCTGCCCGCTCTTGTCGTAAAAGGTGCCAAGAACGTGGGCTACGTTTACCACCTGGCCGCTCTGGTTGACGAGCATGCCGGTGAGGGCAGCATCCGGGGCCGGTGTCAGGTGCTGATCCTCGATGGCTACGACGGGATCGGCCGACGTCGATATGAGGTTCGCCGACGGCTGCATGCGAACACTATCGATCTGAGAAAGCTTGACCCCGCGAAAGTTTATGCGAAACGGAGTTACCTGCTTCGGCAGAAGAACGTGGGAGATCTGGTCAAAGCTGTCTTCAGCAGCTATTGCCGCACCATCTTTGGCGAGCAGGGTGGCCTTTACTTCGACGAATGCGGGAACAACATCTTCGTTCAGGAGTTCGCCCAGAATGACCGTGCTTTCGCCGCGGCTTAGGGGATGCATATCGAGAATGCGCACGTGGGGCGAGTCCACATCCTGCATTCCCCAGTCATCGCCCGGCCCGCGGTAGATGACGTCCCATCGCAGATAATTGACCGGGATCACCTGGGGAGGGACTTTCGATTCGCGGACCAGGGGCCAGGCCACTCGCCAGCCGCCCCCCTGGTTGCGCACAGCGACCGTGCGCACGTCGTCGAAGCGCCCAACCACGGTCGACCAGTGCAATATGGCCCGGACTTGCGCGTCGTCTGCGGTGGCATGTAGCGGCTTCACGTCGAAACTTGAAAGCATGGCATAGCTACGCAGGCTCTCGTGGGTACCGTTGAGATCGCCGATGAAATCTTGTTCGCTGAAATCGCCGTGATTGGCGAGACTCGAGTAGGCTCCTCCCCAGTCATGCCGCCCGACGGCGGCGAGAAGATTTGAGACCGCAGCTTCAGGCGTCGAGGGGCTGCGGAAACGGGTGGCACGCGTGCCGGAGAGAGCCAGCGCCGCTTCGCTCGGCCACAGCGTCCCCATGGCAATCAGAACGAAAGTTATAACTAGGATCAAAACCGCCAGAAGTCCACCCTTCATGACACCAGCCTCCCGGTCACCAGATCCTCATCCGTAGCCCGAGGCTCTGTTGCCGGCTCCGGCGTGTGCCGGCGCTCCGGAATAAAGAGCAGCAGGATGGCCATAATGCTGCTCAACAGTGGCAAAGTGCCCCACAGGAGCGCCTGCCAGTCCGGCGGGATCTGCGGAGAGGCGAGCGGCGTGGCGGGCGGGACATCGTCTTTAGCCCAGATGCCGATGGTGCCGTTTTCGAGGCTGTCGACCTTGCGGAACCCGACAAAGGCGAGCAGAGGCTCGTAGTAAGCGTCACGGCAGAATACCCAGCGCAAACCGTAGCGGTCGGCGTGGCGCAGCATGGCGCGAAGCGATTCGATGCCGCCGTCGCCAAAATATTTGGCGCTGGTCAGGGCTCCCACTCCGTAACGGGTGAGCTCCGGCAGCATGCGGCCGGAGTTCCACTCGCCGTCAACACTGCCGGCATCGGTCTCAACCGCCAGGCGCGAGATCTGGTTGCCGAAGCCAAGCGTGAGATAGCGGTAATGATCGTGGCCGTCGCGATTCAGCCAGAGTGCGACTGAGCGAACGTTAAAATTGCCAGCGTCGGCCGGATGATAGGTCGACCACGACACCGCCATCGCGCAGCTCAGACAGGCGGCAGCCGAGAGGAAGACGGCGCCCGCAAGACGAAAACGAGCGAGCAGTTCCTCGGCCAGCAGCCCGATGAAAGGCAATGCCAGCAGCGTAGCCCAGTAGCTGAAGCGCTCCATGGTGAGAACTTCGAACGCCCGGCCAAGGACAAAGCGTCCAGCAAATGTCGTGCCTCCCAGGCCCAGCAGGAAAGCAATCCAGAAGCCCAAAAGAAGCGGCCGCAAACGCGCAACCGACGAGCCGCGAAGCAAAATAAAGGGAAGCGCCAGGATCAGGGCACCGTAAGGTATGAGGAAATAGTTAACTCCCCACTCCGGATTCAGGATGTAGTTGGCACGGCTGGGATGAGGAATGGGGGTTTGGGTGACCGGGTAGTGATAGAGCGCAATCCAGAATGGCAGGAGCACGAGGGCAATGCCGCCGCCCACCAGAGCAATGGCGGCTGCAATGCGGGCCACGGCTCCCGCTGCCGGTGCCGGCGCGCCCTCTGGGCGCCGCATTAGCGCCAATGCAACCACCGGCAGCGCAAACAGGACAGAGCCAAAAAGTAGCGTCGCATGGTGCACGGCGGCGGCGGCCACCGTAAGCGCCGAACCCTTCAGAAAGGCTCGCCAGTCGGCGCTGCGGATCCACAGGAAGAAATAAGGCAGCGCGTTCAAATAAAGCGGCGCCGCTGTGGTCGTAGATAACTGTCCGGCCGAGTAGACGAGAAACGACTCCGAGCCGAGAAAAACACTCGCCAGAGCGGCAAGCGATGCCGCCCGCTGATCAACCCACAGTCGCGAGAAGCGATATACGCCCACCGCCAAGAGCAAGATGGCGGCAAGCTGCACGATCATGTATCCGGCATCGAGCCCTACGACGCGCGAGACGAGTGCGATCCATTGCTGGGCCAGAGGTGGGTAGGTGGTCTGCGAAAACCCCGCATACCATTTCGCGTTCCACGGATCGAACCAGTGCTGCGCGTAGTGTGAGGCAAAAAATATATGAAAGTTGGTGTCGTAGGACTTGAGTGGCAGCTTCATCGTCAGCAGCGGAACGTGGACTGCCAGCGCCACCAGTAGAACCAGGCTGATCGGTAACGGTCGCGACCGCGGCAGGGTCGCGTCGAAGGTTTGCACCCTTTCCTCCAGGCTTTGTTTTAGATTCAGTGCGATAGGGATGGGTTGCCGGTCTGAGTTGCTGGCCTCCGCCCTGGCACTTCTCCTGCTCGCACCTGACTTGTATTTTATTTTTTATCGTGGGCCGCTGGGCAAATTTCGTGTGTTCCATGCTGATACCCGCCGGAGCTGGGAAAATCTTTTCCCTTACTCGAAAATCGTTGCATGGTTCCCGAGCGCGCGGGAAATGGTGTCGGCAACATGTGCTCGGAGGGCGCCCAACAAGCAGGAAATACGGCGCCCTGCGCCTCCGGATACAACAGCCAACGGTTTCAGCTGATTGGGAATCGAAGAACTCTGAAGGTCCGCAGCTCAGCTTCCAAACGGAGAGATTAGATCCTTTGCATTTTTCAGCCAAGACATGCCTGTCGTTGCTTGTCCTGGTGTTTGTGCGGCCGAGTCCGGCGCAGACTTACAAAGTGGGCTCGGATGCACCGGTAGAACATCAGCAGTCTCCGGCCAAGTCAGCCGAAAATCCGCAAAAATCCCTCGGCTGGGGTTCAAACATCCAGAATGCGCGCCTGGCCCGCTCGGTCGAAGCGGCATTGCGCAATGGCGATTATTCAGGTGCGATTGAGTACGCTCAGCGCGCCGTCAACGACGCTCCCAATGACCCGCAGTTGTGGTTTCTGCTGGGATATGCGGCCCGACTGGGCGGCAAGCTGCAGGTTGCAGTGGATGCATACAACAAGGGCCTGCGGCTGAACCCTTCCTCGGCAGACGGACTTTCCGGCCTGGCGCAAACCTATCGCGTCATGGGCCGCGGCGACGAAGCCGAGAAGATTCTGGCGCAAGTTGTCTCCGCCGATCCCCGGCGCACCAATGACGCCACCCTGCTCGGAGAAATGCTCTTGCAGTCGGCTCAGTATGACCGCGCGGTAAACATTTTAGGGCGCGCGGAGCAGGTTCAGCCGAGCGCCCGCGCCGAGCTGCTGATAGCCCTCGCCTACGAGCGCCTGCACGACCGCGTCCGAGCCAACCAGTATCTTGAACTCGCGAAACGGCGCGCTCCCAACAATTCCGAGGTCGAGCGATCGCTCGCCGGCTTTTACCGCGAGACCGGAAACTATTCGGCCGCAATCGCAGCCCTGCAGTCGATTCGCAGCCGCAATGCCGACATCACCGCTGAGCTTGCCTATACCTACCAGCTGAACGGCGAACCGCAGAAGGCGGCAAAATTTTACGGACAAGCGGCCGATGCCGCGCCGAAGAAACTTGACCTGCAATTATCCGCGGCCCAGGCGGAGGTCGGCCTGGGAGCTCCGGAAAAAGCCGAAAGCTATCTTGAACGTGCCTCCCGGCTCGATTCCGATCACTACCGCTTGCACGCCATCCGCGGCGAGATCGCCCGCCTGCAGGATCGAAAGGCCGATGCGGTACGGGATTACACCGCCGCCATCGAGCGTTTGCCGCAAGCTCCGCCCGAAGGCCCGCTCTACCCCATTCAGCTCCACATGAATCTCGCCCAGCTCGACCAGGAGCTCGAGGACCGTCCGGCAGCGGAACAACAGCTGGCTACAGCCAGGGCCGCCATCAACAGCCTGGAGGCGACCGAAGCTCGCCAACCCGAATACTTGCGGCTGCGGGCGATGATCCGGATGGCATCGGGCGATTTTTCTGGTGCCGGCAGTGACCTCGAGCAGGCCCTGGCGGCAAATCCTCGGGATCCGCGCACGCTCGAGGTCCAGGCGCAACTGTTCACCAAGGAAGGCCGTCCCGAGCAGGCGTTGGCGGTTTATACCAACATCCTTTCCTCTGATCCCGGAAATCGGTACGCCCTGGCCTCCGCCGGATACCTGTCCCGCCAGATGGGCCATGACCGCGAGGCGGAAAAGTATTTTCAGCGCCTGGCCGCCGCTCATCCCGATTTGTATATACCTTATCTGGCTCTCGGCGATCTCTACACCACCCGCCGCGAGTTCTCGAAAGCTCAGGCTTCTTACGTCAAAGCCAATGAGCTGGCACCCGCCAACAGCTTGGTGATTGCCGGCGCGATGAATGCCGCGATCGAAGCCCATACCTATCCGCTCGCCGCGCAGTGGCTGAAGCGCGCAACCCCGGAAATGCAAGACAACCCGTACATCATGCGGGAAACTGAGCGCTATCTCCTCTGGGTGGGCGACCATCAGAAATCGGCGGCTATCGGTGAGCAGGCCATCAAGAAGCTGCCGAAAGACCGGGATGTCGTGGTTTACCTCGGCTACGATCTGCTTGATCTTGGAAGGTATGACGAGTTGTTGAATCTGACCTCGCGCTACCACGATGTACTTCCCAAAGAACCGGACCTTCCGCTGCTTGCCGGATATGCGCACAAGCACGCCGGCGCCCTGGCGGAAGCAGAACAGGACTTTACCGACACTCTGGCGCGAGATCCGAAGATACCCACCGCTTATGTGAATCGCGGGTTTGTGCGCAACGACCAGCACAAAGCGGCGGAGGCAAACGCGGATTTTGAAGCCGCCGTCCGCCTCGACCCCAATGACGGCGAGGCTCATCTGGGATTGGCATTCACCAGCCTCGAGCTGCATCGGCCGCAGATGGCGCTGCGCCAGGTGCAACTCGCGTACGAGCGGCTTGGCGATTCATCGAACGTGCACCTGATTCGTGCCACCGCCTACGGGCAGGAGGGAATGTTGGTGCGGGCCGCGCAGGAGTATCGGGTCGCGCTCAAGGCTTCTCCTAACGACACATCGCTTCATCTCGCGCTGGCCGATGTCCTTGAAGGCCTGCGCCATTATCGCGAGGCCGTTTCTGAGCTTGAGACGGCCGACCGGTTGTCGCCGCACAACAGCCTCACGGCGGCAAAACTGGCGCGCGCCTATGCCGAGTTCGGCGACCGCAACAACGCCCTGCGTTACGTGCAGATTGCCGAACAGAAGCCGGAGGACGGCGTATGGCTGGCGACCGGAGAAGCTTTGGATGCGCTTGGCGAACACGACGCGGCCATGCAGAGGTTCGAGCAGGCGCTCTCGGCCCCGAGTAGTGACACGATCGCCGTACGGCTGGTGATCGCCCAGCATATGACCGAGGCGGGGGATTGGGACGGGGCGCGGCGGCAGGTCGCGCTGGGTTTTATGGAAGCCCGCGCCGGGAACGCTCCTCCGCCAACTCCTGACGACGTAATGCATGCAGCCAATATTTTTCTTGCTATTCACGACTTCCAGCTGGCGGAAAGTTACTACCGCCGTGCCCTGGCGGCGGGCGCATCCGAGACCTCGGCGAGAGTCGGCCTGGCGAACACCTATCTCGCGCTTGGGGACACGGCGCGGGCCCGGGGAGAGATTACCTCGATCAGCAAGATGGCATACATCGAGCCCAGCTACCAATATCTCATGGCCAAGGCCAGCCTGCTGCGGCAGGAGCATCAGAATGCGCAGGCCCTCACGGCCTTTGCCCAGGCCTCCGAGGCTGCCGGAGAGGACCAGACTGCGGAGCGAGAACTGCTCGAGTTGGGAGGAAACGAAGGCTTTCGCGTCAACCGCAGGCTGAACTTCCTCTCTGATTTTTCGGTCGCTCCCGTCTTTGAAGATACAACTGTCTATCCCCTGGATGCCAAGCTCGACGTTGCCAATCCCCTGCCCGGGCGCCAGGCGCTGCTACCTCTGCCCCGCTCATCTCTTGAAACCCAGTGGACCGGGGCCTATCACCTGCACTTCGGTGGAATGCCTGAAGCGGGCGGGTTCCTGCAAATTCGCAACGCCCGCGGGCAGATCTCACTGCCGAGCGCAAACTCGATCGTAAATCGCGACACTACCGACTATTCGCTCAATTTCGCGGTCAGCCCGACCGTGCACCTGGGCAACAATGTCATTACCTTCAGTCCCGGCATTCAGGAGACGGTGCGACGCGACTCGCGGGACCCGACCGCCATGGATCAGAACCTATTCCGCCAGTTTCTGTATCTGTCGACCAGCTCGTTTTTCAACGTCATTTCCGTACAGGGTTTCGCGATCCACGAAAGTGGCCCGTTTTCCCATCTACACCTGCGCTCCCGCGACCTGGTCGGGCGGCTGGATTTCCGCATCGGTGCGCCGTGGGGCAGGACGGCGTTCATCACCGGCTACGGGGCCCGCGACCTCCAGTTCTCGCCGGTTATACGTGAGGTCTATTACACCTCGGCCTATGCCGGAGTAGAGCGTAAAATCAACGACAAGTTCAGCTTTAAAGCGGTGGCTGAGGACCTCCGCAGCTGGCGGGTCGAGATCAACCGCTTTGCCATCGCACAGGCGCTACGACCGGCCGGCAGCGTTGAATATCGCCCTACCCGTAACTGGAGTGTTCAGGCCACCGCCGCCTATTCCCGCAACATGGGCTTTCATGCTTACGACGCCCTGCAGAGCGGCTTCGCGGTCTCCTATGCCATGCCATTTCAGCACTCGTTTCGCGAGGCGGATGAAAAGGTGACGGTTCGTTATCCCTTACGTTTTTCGGCGGGAATACAACAGGAAAGCTTTTTCAACTTTAACGGGGGCAATAACCAGCAGTTCAGGCCCTATGTTCGCATCAGTATTTTTTGAATCGTATGAATCTTGCTCAACCGGGAACCCATGAAAATCTGTTTAGTCTGCACTTTTCCGCCTAGCGGTCGCCAGCTGAATGAATACGCCTTTCATATTGCGCGGGAGCTGAAGCGCAACCCGATGATTCAGCTCACCATCCTCGCCGATCAGCTGACAAGCTATCAATGGGCGACGGACGAGAATGGAAAGCCCATAAAAGTCGAAGAGCAGCCGGAGCTTCCGGGCTTCGACGTAATCCGCTGCTGGAATTTCAACGATTTGAAGACTCCCGTACGACTTTTGAAGGTGCTGCGAAGGCTGCAGCCGGACGTGGTGTGGTTCAATCTTGTCTTTTCCACCTTCGCAACCCAGGAACATCCCGTGGCGGCCTTTGTCGGGCTATGCACGCCCGCCCTAAGCCGCGCCTGCGGTTTTTACACTCACGTCACCCTGCACCACATTCTCGAGCATGTAGATTTCGCCGGTGCTGGTGTCCGGCATGAGCGCGCCCTGCGCCTGGGAAGCGAGCTTGCCACTCGTGCTCTGCTCAAAGCCAATTCGGTTTCGGTTTTGCTCTCCGGCTATCGCCGCACACTGATCAAAAAGTACGCAGCCGAAAACGTGCTCCTCGGCACCCACGGGATTTTCGAGCAACGGCCTGAGCCCCCGGATTTTTCCAAACGAGGCAATCCCGACGATCGCATCCTGGCGCTCGGACATTGGGGAACGTACAAGCGCCTGGATACGCTGATTGAAGCTTTCCCGGCCGTCCTTGAACAGGTGCCAACCGCGAAATTGATCGTTGCCGGTGCCAACCACCACACCAAGCCGGGATACTGGGAGCGCGTTCGCGAGTCGGTGAGAGACAACCCCCGTATTGAATTTCACGGCTATGTGCCCGAAGAAGCCATACCCGAGCTTTATCGCACCACCAGCATCGTGGTGATGCCATACGATTCAGCTACCGGCTCAAGCGGGCCGGCGCACCAGGCCTGCGAGTACAGTGTGCCCATCGTTTGTGCCGACCTGCCGGATTTCAGGAACATGGCAGACGATGAAGATATGGCCGTCAGCTTTTACGAAAGGGGTAATGCCGCCGATCTCGCGGGGAGATTAATCGAGATCCTCAAGTCCCGCGAACAGCAGGAAAGAATGGCCCAGCAGAACTTTGCCGCGGCCCTGCGCATGACTATGCCGAGCGTTGTACGCCAGTACTTGCGCTGGTTTGAAGTGGTCAGGCGGACTGAGACCTCGGGCTCCGGCCCTTCCTGGCTGCGAGGGCGCAACCGGAGCCGGACCCACTCTCGAGCCTGGACGTTACAGGCAAATGGCGACTCTAACCGGCCGGCATCGGCGGATGGAGATCACAACGACGGCGGGAATGGGCATTCCGATATCCAAATCGTCAGCGGAGGCAAAGACTCTGCGATTTTCAGACGCCGCAAGTGACCAGAGGAGGGAACCGGGTCTCTTATTTGCCGGCGGGTAGAAGATCGATCCCGCTGGCGGCATACTGGGTGCCATCGAAAGTCGTTCTGACGCTGACTTGAACCCCTTCGTGCAGTTCGGGGTGAGCTCGCAGCAGGGAAGGATCGCAGTGGATGTCGTAGTTGCGCTGATCCCTCGGGTCAACTACGACCAGCAGTCCTCGGCTCAAATCCAGGTGCGCCACCTGGCCCACGAAGAAGAACGTCGATCCCGGTATGGCAAGAATTGCAATCTGGCGCACCACTATCCGGCCCTGGCCATCGGGCCGGAAATCGGTCGACACCAGAGCCCCGGGGACGAGTTCCTCGGCCGAAACCTGCCGCCCGTCGCGCTTCACGACACTGGTCGAGTCGAGTGACAGCTTGAGGGGCTCAGGCGACAATGCATCGCGGACGGTTAAGTCGGCCGAACCGGGCTCGTGCGCGACAATCTGGCCACTGCTCTGCCCCATACTGGTGGCGGTTACAATGCGAATGTTCCGGGCAAACACGTCTTTACCGTCCAGCATGGTATCTATGTTGATCCGTTGTCCAGTTTGGAGGTCGTGCAAAGTGGCGGCCACCCCGTTGCGGTACACGTGAGTGCGTGGATCGAACAAGACAACCGCTTTTCCCCCGCCGACAACCTGGAGAGTGATCTGGTCGCGGACGCGATCGAGAGTCCGAATCGTGCCACCCACGAGAGAAATGCTCCCCTTCGGCATCCCGGGAACCTCAGGCATCAGGTCACGGGTGTCGCTAGGTGAGCCGGCAACGATTGCAGCTCCAGGAGACAATGAGGCCGATTGCCGCAAGACGGGGGCGGCGGTCTGGGCCGTGGCCCATCCGCTAACAACCAAAACGGCTAGCAGGCGAGTCGCAGGAAATTGGTACTTCTTCACAGGAACTTTGGATGCAGCCGAGTTCCTCCAGGTGGTCTGGCCGGAGGCCAAGTGAGCCGGCAACTCGTCCGCCCAAGCAGCATCAAAGAACAGAGCACAGTGTAAGGCTTGTCTAGAAGAGGGCTGGAATGGGAAAAGCAAGTTGTTCGACATGGATCGTTGTAGGTGCAATGATCGGACTGCTGGCGAAGGATGTGCGGGCCGGTGACCTGAAGATCACGCTTCCAAAGCGAAGTGAATATACGCCCGTACAACGCCTGAACCGCCAGGGCGTGGACGCTGTCCGCAAGCATGAGTACGAGAAGGCGAAGGCTCTTTTTTACAAGGCTTACTTATACGATCCGGATGATCCTTTTACCCTGAATAATCTCGGCTACGTCGCCGAACTCGACGGACAACTGGAGCGCGCCCAACGGTTTTACAGCCTCGCCTCGCAGCAGAATACCGAGGCCATGATCGACGCGGCGAGCACCCGCGAGGCCAGGGGCAAATCCTTCCGCGATGAGATAACCGGGATCCGCGATCTTGCCGTGCAGGTCAATCGGGCGAACGTGCGCGCGGTCGAGCTTTTGTCAGACGGACGCGCAACCGAGGCCGATCGCATGCTCCAGGGAGCCCTGGCTCTTGATCCCCGCAATCCATTCACCCTGAATAATATGGGGGTGGCGAAGGAGATGGAGGGCGAACTCATGCAATCGCTCACCTATTACAACAGCGCAGCGGCTTTACACTCGGAGGAGCCAGTCATGGTCACGCTGAGCAACTCCTGGCGAGGAAAGCCGGTCAGCAGGATGGCGTCAGAAAGCGCCAAAGTAGTTCTTCAGCGGCTGCACCATCCAGGCAGCAGCGAGGCAAACGCTGC
This sequence comes from Acidobacteriota bacterium, assembly GCA_019241535.1. Classification (GTDB taxonomy): domain Bacteria; phylum Acidobacteriota; class Terriglobia; order Terriglobales; family Acidobacteriaceae; genus Gp1-AA145. The sequence goes on from JAFAWX010000145.1 coordinate 30,431, forward strand.
AGAATACAATCTGCGCGGCGTCTCCGCCATCAACCGCAACGACTGGCGCGATGCCGAGCAGTACTTCCGCCAGGCCTATTCGCTTGACCCAAGCAACGCATTTTCGCTCAACAATATGGGCTACGTGTCGGAGATGAATGGAGACAGTGAGACCGCGCAGATTTTTTACGAACGGGCTCGCAGCGCCGCAGGTGCCGGGACGCGGGTTGGCGTGGCTACGGACGCCAGCGCTAAAGGCCTCAGAATATTTCAAGTCTCCGAGGATAACGACTCGAAGGTCGACCAAAGACTCGCCCAGCAAGCCGAAATCAAACGCCGCCAAGGCGGTCCGATTCAGCTCAGGCGGCGTGACGGAACGCCAGTAACCGGACCAGCCCCTGTCCCCCCTGCCGACTCAGAGCCTGCGGTTCCGCGCCCCCCTGTGCCGCGCCCACCGGGTCAGGTCGATCAAAATAACAATCCCCCGCAGTAGGAGACTTGGCCTGTACTGCCCGCAGTCGCCTCAGCGCCGTCCCGGCTCGGGCTTGCACCTATGTTAAGGACAGGTCTGCCTTGCGCATTCTTATTTTCGCGTCTTGCGGACCTGAAGCCTCACGGTTAGATAGGTCGTGGCCTGAAGGGACCCGCTTGTCCCCTTAATCGCCAGGCTGTAACTATTCTGCGGAGCGACCGTCGGCACAGACGCGCTCCTCTGAACAGGTTCTGGTCTGCGGCCCGGTGGCAAAGGTGAAATGGCGGTCGTCGAAATTCTCAGGACAGAACCAGCGTTGCTAGAACCCGGTGTTACCGCCGACGGGGAAAACCGGCATGACATCCAGGCAGGCAAGTTGGCGCAAGACAGAGTGATCGGCTGGTTGTAGGCCCCCGTCTGAGGGGTTATCAGGATTTGAGAACTCACCGATTGTCCCAGGGCCGTGCTGATCGACCCTGGTGACGCATTCAGAGTGAAGCTTGATTGCGGTGCCCGCGGACCTGGAGCTGGACTCGGGGGTGGGCTTGGGGCTGAGCTTGAGCCCCCACAGGCTGCGTTATAGGACACCGGCCCCGAGATGTGATTGGTGAGATTCGGCCTGCCGACTGCCTGGACAAAGACGGAATATTGCCCCGAACCTAGTCCATAGCCACAGAGGTCGAGAGAGTGGTAACCGGTTGGAAGGTCGGCGAGAGACATTAGATTTTGTCCGTCGCTGCTGACATAAACAGTATAGTGATCGACCGTCTGTTCATTACCGGTAACTGTCCATTGCAGGTTCCCGGCGGACTGCGATGCGTTCAGGTTCACGCAGTTGTCGATGCCGGATTCTATTTCGCTTCCCTCCTCATAGTCGTTCCAGGTGACAAGTTGCAGGATAGGCAGCTGTCTTGAAGGGCTGTAGAAACTGTTGACCGCTCCAAAGGTTTGCAGCCATGTCTGCCCGCATTGCTGAGGCATAACCCGATTCAAGCTCCAAGAGGCAGACGTGTCATTGAAACCCTTATAGCTTGCCCCCAGAACTTCCAAATTGGGATGAGCCGCTCCCGTCGAGTAAAAACTGGAGAGGTAATTCAAGCCGAAGTTGGAAGCCGTGGGCATCACCCACGAGTAGGCACCCCCGCTGAGGACATGAGTAAAGCCACCGTTGTTCTGGAAAATGAAGGTCGGCTGGCTGCTTAGCGCGGAACTGACTGCGTTCCAGTTGATCTGATAAAACAGGTCAATATCAAAGTTGGTAACGACCGGCTGCCCATTCAGCCGGAGATACGCCGGCGATGAGAAATAGGTCTGCTCGAGGTACTGCATTTGCGCCGTCAGCGCCTGCTGCGGCGAGCAGCCCGGACACGAGTCCCAGAGAATTGCGCCATGGTCGATCATGATCGCAAAGGTAAACCCGGGGTGATTTTCGGCTTCTTTCATTACAAGCTGGGCGGCATGGTCAATGAAATTGTTGGGACCGTACCAGACCATGACAATGCCATCGATTCCGCGGCTGATCATGTCGTTGACCTGGCGCGCAACTTGAACCGGGTCAACCGAGCTGTAACCCACGTTCATGTGGCTGGATTGCCCGAACCAAAGGACCAGGTGGGCAAAGACCTTCGTGCTCGCGCCGGAATAAAGCAGCGAATGAACGTTGACCTTGCTGATATTGCTGGCGCCTAAGTTACCATTCGATTGCGTGGGGAAGCTATTTGCCGCGCTTGTATTGTTCGACATTTGTGCAGCAAGCGTTGTCGTGGGATTGATGGTTATCTGGCCCGCACTTAGATGTGGGGATAAGCAAACGAAACTTGTAATGAGGGCACAAGCGTATCTGTGCATGCCGCCTCCGCGCAGGATCTTGAAACCCATGCCAACGCTCTTTGAGCAGAAGGTGAGTGTGACGGCATCTTAATTAGAAGGTGCGCGCTGACGCACCGGTACGTAAGTGAATGTACTTTGGCTCATGCCATTTCCTGCGGGCTTTTCGCGAACGCAAGCAAGCAGATGGTTCGACCTCGCGATCTTTGCATTCAGGAGGCGATAAACTTACTCATGTACCTGTCCGCAGCGCTAGGACCGGAGCTTACCTATCCGAATGTAGATGGTCTTGCCGAGGATAACTTTGAGCCGTAGCGCTGACGCGTCGAGCCTTTCAAGCAGTCAATGGCGACAAAAGGAGCGGAGTCCTTCAATCATCGCGCAGATACATGGTCTTGCTCGCAGTCGCAGCAAAGCCTAAGAAAGCCACGCGGGATACCGCTTACTTGACTGTGGTGAAAGGTTCCTGCAGTGCACGAACTGTGGGAGCAGCTTCCTTTGTGGAATAACAGCCGAGCCGAAACATATAATCTTCAATCGAGCCCAGGCGCAGTTCTTGAAGGCAGAACTAAAGGCCACGCCCTGAGGTGCTTGTTGAGCCGCCAGATATAAGGGATTCAACGACACCGTCGCAACCTGGGACAAAGGGCGGATAATTGATCAAAACTGCGTGCAAACCTGGCTCGAGCGCCCGCGAGTTCCCGCCTCAACCTACAGCCATCTGCAAGGATTACGACCATTGAACCCGGGATTAACAATTGTCTTTAGCTAACGGTCTCCCAATCCGGCAGCGTAGGTAACAGGGCCGTCAACGCCGAGGAAAAACACCATTGACCATTACACCGTCTTCATCAGCACCGATGAGCTGAACCGTTCGCCGGTAACGACGTGGTGCGCGGAATCTCGCTTTGATTCGGGCAAAATGACGCTATCCCGCCGCCCAAACCTACTTGCTGTACGTGAAAACTGTCGGCGTGCCGGGGGTGGAGAACAAAATGGCTCCCCCGACAGCCTAGGTCCTGGTGATCAGCCGCGGGCTATCTCCGTCCGTGGCATCATAAATGTATCGGGTCCCGAGATAAGTTCCTGACTCCGTCACTCGCCGAGGGCGACCGTGACCGACCAGTTTGGCGTGACCAGCACGGTTTCGACCACGATGGTGACCGCCGCCGGAGGAACTCTCATGTGTTCTTGGAGCTCTCAGCCACTCCATGCTGCGGGAGCGGGCGACCGATTCCCATTCAGCCCATGCCGCCGCCTCAGCGGTGAAGCAATTGCGTCAGGCGAGCGGTTTTAAAACTAGCATTCGATCAAGCCACTCGAGAGGGGCGTGTCGCTAAGGCAAACTATTCAGGTAGCAAGGCGCGGTTGTGGGTTGGGTCGGCGGACTGGGCGGAGTTTGCCAGGGGACATTGGCGAAATCGAAAAACTCCGTCATGTCGATCTGTGCCTTGTCCCTTTGGGTGAGATTCGCGACGCCAAAGCGGGTTTCTACCAGCTTCAACCAGGCCGTGGCATCGGTCATAGAGTGGGAGACGTAATTCTTCTTTGCGTACGGAGAAATCACAATTAGCGGGGTGCGGTAACCGGTATAGGTGAAATCGCAGGTGGGACCAGTTGAATAGGTACAGATGTCTCGCAAAGTGGCGTTGAGATCAGAGGGCGGAATTCCATCCGGGCTCACCGTCGGCTGCGGCGCAACGTGATCGTAAAAGCCCCCGAATTCATCGAACGAGAGGATAAAGACAGAATCCTTCCAGGATGGACTTTGCATAAGGCCGTTAATGAGGGTCGACACGAATTGCGCGCCCGCCTGGATGTTTTCGGGCGAGGTCGCGGTAAGCGTCGGGTGCTCATCAAGACCGCTGCTGTAGCCAGGGTCTATGTAGGCAACCGCGGGCAGGGTTCCATTCTTCACGTCAGTCAAAAATTGAGATACCGGCACGATATTCTGCGGGTATTTCCCCGCGGTCTGGAACATGTTAAGAGCGCTGTCCTGAACCGGCGGGGTGGCGTAGGTCAAATCCGTCACATAAACCTTCCAGCTCACGCCCGCGGCCTGCAGGGAGTCGAAAATTGTCGGGTTCGAGAGAGGAACCCCTCCCGATGGCAGAGGATAGACATGCCCGGCGGATGTCGCCGCGAGCGTGTACATGCGGTTTGCCTGCGTGCGTGTCATGACCGGCGAGAACCAACGGTCGGAGGTGGCGAAGCTAGATGCCATGAAGTAGTAGTACGGCAGGTCGGTGCCATCGTAATAACCCATAGCCCGCACGCCGTTGGTGTCGTTAAACGGTGGCGTCGTCGAGCGGGAATCATGGCCGCCGACCCAGACGAACCCATCGAGCGTCGCCGTGCCGGAGACTGCATTGCTCAAGTTATAGTCCACGTGCGACTCATTCCAGAACGGGCTCAAATTCTCCACGCACATCGTCTGGAGGTGAAAGGATGCGACCTGCGGACTATTCGCGTCATGAGTGCAGTCATAGGTCTGCGGCGGGTTGGCGTTCGGATTAAACGGGTAGGCGGGGTCGCAACCGGGATTGGTCGGCGTCGGGCCCTGGAGTGGACTGGCTCCCGCGGCCGGATTGAACTGTGGCAGCCCGTCGAATGACTGATCCTGAATCCCGTTCGCCGCCCAGTATTGGCGCATCGCGCCAAAGTAATGATCGAAGCCGCGATTTTCCTGCTCCATGAAGATTATGTGATTAATGCTCTTGAGCGTGGCGGGAGTGGGAGTCGGGGTAGGTGTAGGGGTAGGAGTCTGGGTTGTTGTCGGAACCAAACCGCGGCAGCCACTCCCGGCCATAGAAAGACCCACTAGGACGAGGAATAAGCACAGGTTCAGTACTCGGTAGTACATGCCAAGAACTCCCGGGACTAAGAATGTGAGATGAAGAGGCTTATCGCGGTGTTGGCCCGGACCTGTTGATTTGACAGTAATTTGGCCGATTCCTCATTTCAGCTGCAAACCATTTCACTCGAAAGAGCATGCACCAAAGTGTAACTGACTAAGGTGTTTTCCCTATTGTTGAGGGTGAGAATGCTGCAATACTAGCGTTCGCTAACGAGAACTGATTAGCTAACCAGAATTACTTCTGGCGCGCAGGCAGATAAGTCCCACTCCGATTCGTATTCTGGGGCATGTTTCCTTCGCACGTCGCGGCCGCAAGCGACCAGTCTCGGTAGCTTGCCCGTAAAAAAACACCCAGGAGAAGTTTAATGAAGAGGTGTGTCTGCTCAGCGATCGTATTTTCGACATTTTTCTCCATCTCCGCGTTCGCCAGCGTCAGCGTTAGCACCCCCACGAACGGAGCGACAGTTGGTTCTCCCGTGCAGTTCGTCGCGTCGTCTTCGACCAGCACGTGCTCTAAGGGGGTAGCCTCGATGGGCGTCTACATCGATAACAGTTTGATTCAACAGTCGGTGGTTAGTGGCAGCCATTTGAATACCAGTGTCCCTGTGGCCTCGGGCGCCCACCACGCCGTAGTCGAAGAATGGGATTACTGCGGCGGTGCAACCTACACGGGGATGACTATTAACGTGAGCGGTGGTAATCCCAGAATCAGCGGTAACTCTCTCACCAACCTGCAAAAAGCTCCTTGGGTCGGCTGGGGAGAATATCCGCCTGCATACAATATCTGCAGTTCCTGCGGAGGTGGTGTGACCTGGTCGTGGAATTACAACGCCATGGGCAGCGCCACCAGATTCAATCTGGGAGGCTCAAAGCCATACTCCGATGTTCTATTTGTCAACCGCGCTATTGGTCAAGGATCGAGTCTGGTTCCCGACGGCAACCATACAGTCCTGCCCAATCTTCATAACTTTGTCTACGACGTGTATTTCTTTACCGCCAGCCTCAACGTTGCTGAAGTTCTGGAGTTCGACGTTGCCATGTATCTGAATGGCAAGAGCTACACTTGGGGCAACCAGTGCCGGCTCATCAACGGACATGCCTGGGATATATGGGACAACGTAAATCACACTTGGGTTTCTGCCAACGTGCCCTGCTATCCCATTAACAACGGTTGGAACCATCTCACCATCCAGATGCAGCGGACCTCGAGCAACCAGCTGCTCGTGCAGTCGATCCAACTGAACGGAAACAACGCCACAATCAACCGCTATTTCAATCCGGCAAGTGCACCATCCAGCTGGTACGGTGTTACCCTGAACTTCCAGATGGACGGAGACTACCGGCCATCCGCGTATTCGGTTTACCTGGACAAATTGACGCTAAATTACTGGTGATCTCACCCGAGCTCTTAAATTGTCAGCTCGTAGCCAATTTGAGCAGGCTGCGAGCTGACACCGCAGGGCTATCTGTCCTCTAGTACTCTTCCAAGCGGAGCGACTCAAGGGCTTGCCCTTTAGCTGGAGCTCCGCACGGTGCTGCCGCACTTTGCTAATCCCCGCTCGATGGCCGACCCTTCTTCATAATCATTCCAGGTGGCGATCAGCAGGAAAGGAACGGGGTGTTCGGCGGTGTCATACTCGCGGGAAAGCTGCAGGGTTTGCTTGAAGGTCTCGCCACAGCGCTGCGCTATGTGCCGGTTCAGTCCCCAGGATGCTTTGCTGTCGTCAAATCCCGCCCATGCGCCCCCGACCGTAATCTTGCCGGAATATTGTGTCTCCATTTTGCGATAGAACTCGCGTAAATAGTCATCGCCCCAGTTGCTGCCGTCCGCTGCCCATCCTTTATTTCCGGGATTAATCCAGGCGTAAAGTCCATCAAAGGCGCCGCCGAACTCCGCTTGCGGGTATTCGGAAATCAGCACCGGCGTGGGATTCCAGCTGCTGACCTCGGCGTGCACGCGATTCCAGTCCGTGTGGCCGCCCTTGGGGAAGATAAAAATTACCGGATGACCGTTATAAGTCAAATAAGCGGAGCGCCCGGGTGAATCTGCCTGCAGATAAGTGCGATGGAACTGCTCGAATTCTACGAGCGTCTGCTCGGTCGCGGGTTCGCCATTTTCTCCGGCGCTTTCGTCGTACATCATCGCCAGCTGGAAGTCCTTTGCCGCCGAGGTCCTTGCGAGAAGCGCATAATTGCGATCGAGCAGCGGCTCGCGGCTGCCGTACCAGTCGGCGACAAATCCTGAGATTCCAAGGGTCTTGGCCTGCTCAATTTGCCGCTCGACAACGGCCGGATCACTCGAGGAGTATCCTACGGAAATATGGCTGGGGTGGCCGAACCAGGGCTCGTAAACGGCCAGCACCCGGGTCTCATCTTTTATTGCGGTAACGTTCTGGCGTAGGATACGGTCCCTGCTCATATGGGCGCAGCCCTGGAAGAGCAGGAGAAAAGCTATTACGGCAGGGGTTCTGTAGGGATAGGCTTTCACCGAACTGAGTTGATTAGAGGCGAGGTGAGTCTCTGGGGTTGTCGGCCCACCGGGACGGGTGCCTCGGCCAGGGGCGGACGGCGTCGGGGGCAGGCCAGAGGCAGCGTGAACCGGCAGGTCTGCATCAGAGTTTCTGCCGGCCGGCGGTCAAGATCCCGGTCCCGGAGTTCTTCGCGTTTATCACACCTGTGAATAACGATTCTAGTTCAGAAGCCCAAAGCCCACGCGCACGCCTAATCTCGGGAAGTTTCGTCCTTTTAAGCGGTTCCGGCCTCGTTACCGCCATCAATTTCGCCTACAACGTGGCCATGGCCCACTTCCTCGGTCCGGCCGGCTTCGGCCACGCCACCGCCGTTTACACGCTCTTGATTCTGATGTCGGCTGTAACCCTTTCTTTCCAGATTGTCTCGGCGAAGCTGGTCGCCCAGCAGGAATCCATCGAGGCGCAGGCCGCGGGCTACAAGAAGATCCACGCTTATGCCTGGGTTTGCGGCATTCTGGTCGGATTGCTTCTCGTCCTGTGCCGCAACATAATCCTGAACTACCTGAATCTGCCCAGCGCGTTGCTGATCGATCTGCTGGCCGTCGGGATTGTCTTTTATGTTCCGTTGGGCAGCCGCCGCGGGTATATCCAGGGAGCCTGCCGCTTCTCCCATCTCGCCTTCAATATGATCCTCGAAGGTGCGGTGCGCTTGGGGGGCTCTCTAATTCTCATTCTTCTAGGCTATGGCGTGAGCGGAGTGATCGCCGCCAATGCGGCGGCTGTCGCGGTAGCCTATTTTTTTGCCGATCCGGGAACTCCCGCCGCTCTGCCTCCCGGACTGGAGATCCGGGTCGCCTTTCGCGAAGCTCTGCAGGCCATAGTCTTTTTTGCCGGCCAGGTGATCATCAACAACTGCGACATCGTCGTGGTCAAGCACTTCTTCGCCCCCCGAACGGCCGGAATCTATGCCGCTATCGCCCTGGTGGGCCGCGTGATCTTCGCTTCTTCCTGGGCCGTGGTCAGCACGATGTTCCCGGTCGTTGCCGGCACGCGCGGCCGCCGTCGGGCCGACGAGGGCGTGCTTCCGCTGTCCATGATGTTGGTGTTTTTGATCGGGGCGATCGTTACGGCCGGCCTGCGGCTTGCGCCGGAAGCAATCTGGACCACCGTGTTTGGTTCTCAGTTCATTACTGGTGGCGGATACAGTCTTTCCCATCTGCTGTCGCTGTATGCTGCGGCTACTTCCCTATATTCGTTCAGCGTCGTTTTCATTGCCTACGAAATGTCGTATAAAATTGCAAATACCGGTTGGGTGCAGCTGGCGTTCGGGGCAGTTCTGATCGCCGGTATTTACCGCTTTCATTCGTCTCTTCAACAGGTCATCGTCGTGCAAATAGTCATGATGTCAATACTTCTTTTGGCTGTGGCGGCGCCCTTCCTGCGCAAGTTCCGGCGGGCGTCCGGGGAAGGACAGTTGTTCCAAATGGAAGGGATCCGCCGCCTGCGAAGGGTCACGGAAAATGAAGTCATCGCGGAGTTCCTCAGGAACGACTTTCAAAACCCTGAATTCCGGAACTATCATCAGCTGCTGCGGGATGAGGTGATGTCGCCCGACGTAACCAGCCCGCTGCAGAATGCCAAGCGCCGGGCCCTGTTCTTCATCCGTCACGGCTCGCTGTGGCGGGAGTTGCCAGAAGGAACGGAGTGGCACGAAGTGGAGATTCGGCCAGCCGATCTCGAGCGCGTGCGGGTTTTCCCCCGGGCGCAATGGCGCAAGCTGGCACGCGGCAATTTCGCCGTTCCAGAAGTGGCGCGCTGTCTTGCCCACGGAGACGGGCGCCGAGTAGCAGAGGAGAAATTCATCGCCAAGATCGACACTCTCCAGCAGGAGATGGAGAAGGGAACGGTGGTCGGCGACGCCGTCCTGCTGATCGGGGTAGATGAGTACGGCCCGCTTACCGTGCTCGACGGAAATCACCGTCTGATCGCGGCCGTTTTAAGCTCAACTGAAACCATGGCAACCCTGCGTTTCTTCTGCGGGCTGTCTCCGAAGATGACGCAGTGCTGCTGGTATAAAACCAACCTGGCGACTCTCATTCGCTACGGCAGCAACCGTGTGCGCCACGCTATCCACGATCCCGAAGCGGAGCTTACGCAGCTACTCCAGAGTTCTTAAGGGAAGTCGGCGTACTCAGCAGAAAAACGGCTGGCTCGAGCACTGATGCTGTGTGCCCGAGCCTTATCTGAGGATGGGGATAGAGGTTAAGCTGCGCTGCCGAAGAGCTCGGAGGCGGCGGCCATGCCGGGCGCGCAGCGGGCGGCAATTTCCGAGCGCCACGAACGCGCGTTGGCCTTGGCATTCCTCCGCAGTCGAAGGTAAGCCTGAGGACGAAGGGCGGCGGCTTCCGCCTGGCTGTTCTCTCTTCCCAGTAATTCCCGGATACGCAGTTTGGCTTTATGCAGCTGCGACTTCGAATTTCCCACCGAGCAATCGAGCAGTTCGGCGATTTCCTGATGCTCGTATCCTTCGACTTCGTGCAGCAGGAATATCGTCCGATAGCCGTCGGGAAGTTCGCGGATCGCGCGCGCCAGGGCAATGCGGTCCACCGAACCCGCAAGCCGGTCGTCGCGGCTGCCGTACTCCCGGCGCACCGTTTTGGCGTCCTGATTGTAAGGCTCGTCAAGAGAGATCTGCCGCAGCGCTTTCTTGCGAAAGTGCATCAGGACCGTATTCACCGCGATTCGATAGAGCCACGTGGACAATGCCGAGTCACCGCGGAATGTCGCGAGCTTACGGAAAACTTGCAGGAATGCATCCTGAGTCAGGTCTTCTGCTTCTGCGGTATTGTTGGTCATGCGCAGGCAAACCGAATAAATCCGGGCTTTGTGCTGGTGGAATAAAGAAGCGAACGCATCTGCATCCCCCTGCTGCGCTCGCCTTACTAGATCAAGATCGGAATCAAACCGTACGGTGGGAACGGTGTCGGTGGTCACTAGGCTCTCCTTTCAAAGGTGCGGGTCAGTAGGACATCCAACGAAATGGTTCTTGGTGCGATCACATGTTGAGCGTAGATTCATTGTCAGAAATGGTCTATCCGGTGAGGTCTGTATGCACCAAGAGACTTTGCTGTACCGTGTTGATGCGCAAAGACCTAGGGGCAAAAGGGAGATTGCGCACAATGCATAATCTTGCAGTTCAGCTCCTCTAGAGATCAGATCGCTGAAAACCACGACATCTCAGGTTTTTCCCGATGTCCTTCTGTGTCATGTCCTTCTGAGTCCCCTGGTGGGCCCGTGCGGCGGCCTCGAGTACCATTTTTTGGCTTCGCTGCTCTGTTTATTTTTATGGGGTACATAATTTTTATTTATGGGCGCAAGCACCAGGCGGTCGCCCGAGGCGGGGCCGCCATGGAAAGTCCGGGCCGGCTCTGTCGTCCGCACCTAGGAGACAAACAGCAGACACTGTCGTAACCGAGCGCGGAGTGGCGCTGCACACGTGCAAATCTTTGCACACCTTTCTACCCTTTGTTTTCCGGCGACCGAGCTCAGGGCGGGGAATTTTTCCGCTACAGAAATTCCGCAGAGAAAGTACAGACTCAGCAGGATTGTTCATCTCCGGCCGACGACCTACTCTCTGCGTCATGCAAGGTTGCCCTCAATTTTCCCTCCTCTCGAGCAGGGGCCGGCAGCCGTAGGGCGCCGGCACCTGCTTCTCGCCTCTCGCCTGTTCTGGATTCCTGGCAACAGCTGGACAGGATGCACTCGCGTAATTGAGCTTTCGAAACTGATGCGTGTGCCGCTTCGGCGTGGCATCCAAAGGGGGGAAATTCCAACCCAACTTTTGGGAGGCAGTCGTGACAATCAATTCGTTACAGGACCTGTACCTCGAACAGCTGCGAGACCTATACGACGCAGAAAACCAGCTCATCAAAGCGCTACCCAAGATGGCCCAGGCAGCGGCTTCTGAAGAGCTACGCACCGGAATAGAGGAACATCTGGAGCAGACCAAGGAACACGCCGAACGCCTGGAAAAAATCTTCGAGCGCCTGGAGCAGAAGGCCAAGGGCGAGAAGTGTAAGGGCATGGAGGGCCTGTTAAAGGAAGGAAGCGACATTTTGCAGGAGGATATGCCCGAGACCACCAAGGACGCCGCCATCATTGCAGCCGCGCAGAAGGTGGAGCACTATGAAATCGCCTCTTACGGGACCGCTCGGACCTACGCCGAACTATTGGGAAATAACGAGGCCGCCGAGCTGCTGGAGCAGACGCTCGAGGAGGAGAAGGAGACCGACCAGAAACTGACCGGCCTGGCGGAAAACATCAACGTCGAAGCCAGCGAAGAAGGAGAAGGGCAAGAACCAGGTGAAGGCCAACGGCGAACGGAAACGGCCAAGCCACGCGCGGGCAGCCGCAAACGACCCGCTGCCTAAATCAAGTTTGACGGCGAAATTTCGCACCGGCAGTTGCCAGCGGCAATTGCCGGTTTTCTATTTACTCAATGCCGGCCTGCACCACGTGCACGATGTTGTTGCGAACCGCGTAGAGCACCAGATCGCTGACCGAATGCAGTTGCAGCTTGCGCATAATGTTGGAACGGTGGGTCTCGGCCGTTTTTACGCTGAGTCCGAGCGCCACGGCCACTTCCTTCGTGCTCTTTCCCTCGGCCAGCAACTGCACGATCTCGCGTTCACGGGGGGTGAGGCGATTACGCCCGGAAGCAAGAGCGGCGCCAGGCGTTCCGCCCTTCAGGTAGCCCTCGAGCACCATGGCGGCAACCTTCGAAGTGAAATAGGTTTTGTCATGCCGCAGGGCTTCTACCGCCGCAACCAGGTCGCGGGCGGCGTCGGACTTCAACAGGAAACCGCGAGCTCCGGCATTCAGCACTTCCCGCACCACCTGATCAGAATCGTGCAACGTGAGAATTAACACTCGCGCCTGCGGGTTGGCCTTAAGAATCTGGCGAGTTGCTTCCAGTCCGTTCAGGCTCGGCATTCCGATGTCGAGAATCACCACGTCTGGTTTAAGCTGCAAAGCCTTTTCCACTGCCTCGCGACCGTCGCCGGCCTCGCCGCACACTTGCCAATCTGGCTGCGCCTGCAGCAAAGAAACCAGGCCCTTGCGGACCACTTCATGGTCGTCGGCAACCAGAATACGAAACGTCCCCATAATCACCTCCCGGTACCCGGATCAATCGATCCCCAAAAAGGTACTAAGTCATGCATTTGCACACTCCATGCCAAAGTGAAACCCAAGTAACTCAACCGATCGGCTGCGTATGGGCCCCGGTTATGAGTGTAAATCTTGCAATTCTGGCGCCTGCTACAAGCCCGCTGCCGCTCCGACCGATGGTGCTCAAAGACAGAGATGCACACGGCGTTCGTTCCTTTTTGATCAAACAAGGCGGAAGTTCCGTCACCTGTGGCAACTGAACTGAGTTTGATTGAAACGACCTTGCCAATTGTCGTTGATACTCCCCGCCAGCATTAAAGCGGAACCACTCTACAAGGTAAGTTCTTGACGCTCCATACAGTTCCGACTGTATTTTCCTGTGGTTACCCAAAGCAAGCGCCAAGGAGCGCCATGATGCTAGGCCGGCACTGGCAATTCGGACGCCGGTAAAAGCAAAATCCATGGACCCGCCGTCATCTGAGGTAATAACGCGCAATGCAGGAAGCAAAGGAAAAGTTCGTCACCGCGGCCGCATTTCTCCCACGCCGGCAAACCCTTGATAGCCTCGGCAAGGCGGCTGCCGGCTGCAAAGGCTGCGATCTGTGGGTGAAGGCCACCCGGACGGTTTTTGGTGAGGGAGCTCAAAGGGCCGTGGTCATGCTGGTGGGCGAACAGCCGGGAGACAAAGAGGACCTCGCAGGCCATCCTTTTGTCGGCCCGGCAGGGAAGATTCTGGATGAGTCCCTGGCGGCGGCTGGACTTGAGAAAAGCCAGGTTTATATGACTAACGTGGTCAAACATTTCAACTGGATGCCGGACGAGCGGGGCAAGCGGCGCATCCACAAGAAACCTCGCTACTCGGAAATTCAAGCCTGCCGCCCGTGGCTGGACGCCGAAATCTCGGTTACTCGTCCGCGCATTATCGTCTGCCTGGGAGCGACTGCCGCCCAGGCGCTCATAGGCAGAAATTTCAGAGTGACCCGGCGGCGGGGGGAATTCGTGGCCTCTGATCTTGCGCCGTATGTCATGGCCACCGTGCATCCGTCGTCGATTTTGCGGGCCCCTGACGACCAGTCCCGGCGGGAGCAGAAGCAAGCCTTCATCAGAGACCTCGAACGGGTCGCCCGCGAGCTTCGCAAGCACCCGAGCGCTGCCTGATATCGGCATGGGTTTCTTTTACAGTTGTTATTCATAGCTCTTAGCCGGGTTACAGTCTTTTCGATAAAGCCGTACCCCGCAGTTCCGATAGTTCCAGCCCTGCTATAGAGCTAGTGTCTTAAGAATCTCCGGGACTAGCTGCAGAAACCCATTTTCCTCCCGGCCGGAGCGCAAATCGGCCCAGCCGCGGACAAATATTTTCCGCCGGAGCCTCCGGCAAACCCCGTCGAGCGCGGCCGACGAGAAAGTAGAGAAGTCATGGCGAGTCTTCAGAGGACGGTGGCTCGCAGGCTGCTTTTAAGCGGCGCCATCGTCGGGGGCACGGGCCTCGCCCTAGGTGGGGGAACTGCTCTTGCTCTCGGATTGACCTATTGGGGTATACGGCAAAGCCGGCGTTACCGGCTTTCGGGCCGTGTAGTTTTGATTACCGGCGGTTCGCGAGGGCTGGGATTCGCGCTCGCCCGCCAGTTTCTCCGTCGCCGGGCAACGGTCGCTCTGCTGGCCCGCGACCCGGAGGCACTCGAGCGCGCCCGCCAGTTGCTTGCCGGCCAAGGCACGGTTTTTGTCCGCTGTTGCGACCTGCGGGAGGAAAGCAAGGTTCAGGAGGCGATCGCCGATGTGCGCCGCCAATTAGGCGAGATCGACGTCCTTGTCAATAATGCCGGAACCCTTACCGTCGGTCCCATGGAAACCATGTCTGCGGACGAATATCGCGAGGCCCTGAGTATCTTCTTATGGGCTCCTTTGTATGCCACCCTGGCCGTGCTCCCGGCCATGCGGCAACGCCGCCAGGGCAGGATCGTTAACATTTCTTCCATCGGCGGCAAAATCGCAGTCCCGCATCTGCTGCCGTACAGCACCGGCAAATTCGCGCTTTCCGGCTGGTCCGAGGGCTTGCACGCGGAGGTTGCGAAAGACAACGTCAAAGTGACCACCGTGTATCCCGGACTGATGCGCACCGGCAGCCCGCGAAATGCGGACTTCAAAGGCAAGCATCGCGCCGAGTACACCTGGTTCCTTCTGAGCGATTCAATACCCGGGCTGTCGATTAACGCGGACCGCGCTGCCCGCCAAATCGTTCGTGCCTGTGAATTCGGCAAATCCGAGCTTATCGTCTCCCTCCCCGCAAAACTGGCCATCAAAGCTCACAACCTATTCCCCAGTCTTTCCGCCGCCGCGCTCGAGTTTGCCAACCGCCTACTGCCCGATTCGGAAGGGGCCGATGGAACGAAAAGAAAGGGTGCGCAGAGCACCACGCCGCTTACCGAGTCCTGGCTCACCACACTCGATCAAGAAGCTGCTAGAAAAAATAACCAGATCCGAAACCCAACAGCGGTGACTTTATGACGATTACTACCAGCATTCCCCGCAAGACGCAGGACGAACCCTCACCAAACCTGGAATCGATTCTCATGCTGGCCTCCGGGGCTGCCCTGGCAGGTCTCGGTATATGGCGGCGAGGCTGGACGGGTGCGGCCCTGGCCGGCGGCGGAGCCTGCCTGCTGTATGGGGCGGCGACGGGGTTCAGGCGTCCTTACCAGGGTCGTGTCCGCGTCGCGGTTACCATCGTGAAGGATAGCGAGGAGATTTATTCCTTCCTGAGCAATCCCGGCAACTGGGCGCCTTTCCTCCATGCCATTGAACTCGAGAATCGGGGAGCAGGGCGACTGTCGCTGCGCTTTGGCAACCCCCCAGGCATCGATTTCGAGTCGCAGATTGAAATCACCGATCACAAGCCGGCTGACTACGTTGCTTGGGCCTCTGACCATGCAATGCTGTCCCACCGCGGAGTTATGCGCTTCAAGAAAGCTCCCGGGGACCGCGGGACCGAGGTCAGCGTGGCGCTAGAATACAACGCTCCCGCCGGCCCGGTCGCGCATGCTCTCGCCGCGCTCGTAGGATGGCACCCCGAACAGGTAGTGCGCGAGAGCCTGCGCCATCTCAAGCAGTTGCTCGAGGCAGGAGAGATTCCCACGACCGAAGGGCAGCCGGTCGGCGCCCGCGGAGTCAAAGGTGCGGCTTTGCGCGTGCTCCATCGCGAGCCCCCCCGCGAAGCAATACCGGCCCCATTACGCGCTACCGGCGATTGAGAGGAGAAACTGTGAAAGCACTGTGTTGGCAGGGAAAAAATCGGGTACGGATCGAGCAGGTCGATGATCCGCGCATAATTAATGACCGGGACGCCATCGTACGCGTCACCCGAACCGCGATTTGCGGTTCCGATCTTCACCTCTTCGACGGATATATTCCCACAATGGAGCCGGGAGACATTCTGGGCCACGAATTTATGGGCGAAGTGGTAGAAGTCGGGCCGGAGGTGAGGAAACTGAAGCGTGGGGACCGAGTGGTCATGCCGTTCACGATTGCTTGTGGGCAGTGTTACTACTGCAAGAACGATCTATGGTCGGCTTGTGACAACACCAATCCGAACGCCTGGATGATGGAGAAGATGTATGGTTTTTCCGGCTCGGCGCTGTTCGGTTATTCGCACATGATGGGAGGGTACGCAGGCGGGCAGGCGCAATTTGCCCGCGTTCCCTTTGCTGACGTTGGTCCTATTAAGGTTCCCGAAGGCCTTCCCGACGATCAAGTCCTGTTTCTGTCCGATATTTTTCCCACCGGTTTCATGGCGGCCGAAAACTGCGACATCAAACCCGGTCAGGTGGTGGCGGTTTGGGGTTGCGGCCCAGTCGGGCAATTCGCGATTCGTAGCGCTTTTCTGCTTGGCGCCGAACGAGTCATTGCCATCGATCGGTATGCCGAGAGACTGAAGATGGCCAGAGCCGGAGGAGCAGAGATCATCAACTACCAAGAGGTTGATGACCTAGTCGAGGAATTGAAATGGGTAACCGGGGGACGCGGGCCCGATGCGGTCATTGATGCTGTGGGACTGGAAGCGCACGGGACCGGTATTATGGCGTTCTACGATTATTCCCGCCAACGAATGAAAGTCTCCTTCGACCGCCCCATGGTGCTGCGGCAGGCCATTCAAGCATGCGCCAAGGGTGGCGTCGTCTCCATTCCCGGTGTATACGGTGGAATTCTGGACAAGCTGCCGTTCGGCTCCGCCTTTGGCAAGGGATTGATCTTCAAGATGGGACAGACCCATGTGCACCGTTACCGGCAGACACTCATGGAGAAGATTCAGGCCGGGGCTATCGACCCCAGTTTCGTGATCACTCATCGCCTGTCTCTCGACGACGCTCCGGAGGCTTATTTCACATTCCGAGACAAGCAGGATCAGTGCATCAAGGTTGTCCTCGATCCCTGGCAGGAGGCCAGGGCCGCATAATAACCGGTCATTCATCTTGGAATCGCAACCCGGGCAAACTCGTCTGTTATAATGCCTCTGAAGGAGATATTCATGGCTACAACCACCACGCCCGAGATTAAGCCGCAGGAGCCTATCAAGAAGACGCCCATAATGCTGACCCCCACCGCCATCGTCAAGGTTAAAGAGATTATGGGACAGCAGAATCCGACGCCGGCAGGTCTGCGCGTGGGAGTAGTCGGCGGGGGCTGCTCGGGCTTTTCCTACTCCATGTCGTTTGAGAACAATGCCGGCCTCATGGACAAAGTCTTTGACATGGACGGGCTCAAAGTCTATGTCGACGCAACTTCGCTGACTTACCTGAACGGTTGTACCGTCGATTACATTGAGAGTCTCGAAGGAGCGGGCTTTAAGTTCGATAATCCGCAAGTCAAAAGTACGTGCGGGTGCGGTTCGTCATTCAGCGTCTAGTTCTCCAAAGTTTTCTCACAGTGGGCCCTCTAGTGAGGGCCCTTGTCATATCCGATTAATAGTCCGAGACAGTCGGAATAACCTCACATAGAAGCACCTAGTAAGTAATGGCGTAATGACAGGTACACTATCCTCCTAGGTAGATGGCAAGGATCTTCGCTCAGCTATACAATAGGTCCCGCGTTTCCAGACTGAGAGGAAAAGAAAAAATGGCTAACCTAAAAAGCGCGCTCAACCAACTTCGAGAAGAGCGAAAGCAGGCGCACTCACAAATAGAAAGGTTGAATTCAGCAATTGCCGTACTTGAAGGATTGACCGGACGAAACAGCAGCGGGAATTCCCACTCTGGCCGGCGTGGGCGGACTATTTCGGCTTCTGCGCGGCGCCGCATGGCCGAGGCGCAGAAGGCGCGATGGGCGAAAGTGCGAGGGCGCTCGCGATCGGCGGGGAAAAAGGGAGTGAAGTCCTCCGGCAAGCGCAGACTGTCGGCGGCGGCGCGGCGCAAAATCGCCGATGCGCAGCGAGCCCGATGGGCGCGGGTACGCGCCCAGCAAGCCAAGAAAGCGGCGTAATCGTATACTGCGTCACCGTGCGAGGAGAGAGACAAGCGCTTGCCCGTCGTTTGAACCTCCAAAACCACCGCCGGAACCAGACATAATGAAATCGGTGGGACGTGCTCCCCGGCACTGCCGGTCAGGAATGTTTCGGGCGCTTGGCGCAGCTACTGACCGAACTCCGATCACGTAAACTTCGACAACTTGATTGCGCTTCAAGCTGATCTACGAGGTTGCGGCCCTTAAGCCTTGAGCTTGTCTCGGCTGTCGTGACCCACAGTCGCTGTCCACCTACCGGCGTCATCTGACTGTCGCTTCCTCAAGCGTGTCTGTTCCTCCCGACCGTTTCTTAAGACTTCAGTTGATTTTGCATAAATGGCATGGAGCAGAGGATTGGATTGTCTCCCCGACTGGCAATGCCCTGGACCGGCAACGCTTGCAGGAAAATTTCATTTTCCGAAATCCAGCGGGAGCGTTCCTGCGTACTTGAGTTCGAGACGGGTTCAATCGTGCCGGGGCGGCCTCACGCCGTCGCCGGGGATGTGCGACGGGCGACGTCCACTCATTCCAATCTGAAAGGAAATCCGATGAAGCCACTGATAGCAGGTGCTGCAATCCTCCTGATGCTCATGTTGGCAGCCGCCAACCTGAGTGCGTCCAGTCATCGCGAGGCACCGATTTCCGCCCTGGATCGCGGCGCGGACGTAACCGACTGGTATGCCTTTGTAAGTTACGATCATCCTGACCGCGTCACCATGATTCTCAACGTCGACGGATTGCTCGAGCCCGCAAACGGGCCCAACTACTTTCCCTTTGATCCGAACGTTCTCTACGAGATGAAGGTTGATAACGATCACGACGGAGTCGAGGACATCACCTTCCAATTCCGTTTCCGTACGGAGATTCGCCAACCGGGCGTGTTTACCGGCTTTGTCGGCAGCATCGGAGGGTTTCCTCCGATTACGGCTCTTGATGGACCCGGCTCGGAAGGCTTAAGCCTGCGCCAGAGCTATTCGGTGACTATGGTCAGAAAGGGGGTAGCTTCGGATCTTACGAGCGGCCGAATACTGTTTGCCGTACCTTCAAATGCCGGCCCGCTCACCATGCCTGACTATCAGGAGCTGTTCAAGCAGGGAATTTACGAGCTGGGAAACGGTATCCGGGTTTTTGCCGGAACGGTGGATGATCCCTTCTATATCGATCTGGGCGCCGCCTTCGATTCCTTAAACTTCCGCATGGGTGTAGGCGGCATCTTGACCCCTGCGGTGGATGCAGATGACACCCATAACTACGCGCCAGATGCGGTGGCTGGCTTCAATGTGAACTCTATCGTCCTCGAGGTGCCGATCAGCATGCTCACCGCCGACGGCCGGATTCATCCGGCCGGCGACAAGAATGCAGTGATCGGGACCTATGGAGCCACGTACCGGCAACGGGTCACCGTCCGCCGCGTCGGCGCAAACAGCGACAGAGAAAGCGAGTGGCGCCAGGTGAACCGCGAAGGGAATCCTTTGATCAATGAACTGATTATCGGAACCGGTTCGAAGGATCGATTCAGCGTAGATGATCCCGCAAACGACGGTCAGTTCGCCAGCTTCTTCCTTGATCCGCTTCTGGCGAAGCTCTACGCCTCCATCTTGGGGATTCCCGTGCCGCCGGCGCCCCGTACCGACCTGCTTCCCCTCGTCCAGTACGTGGCTCCGATCTGCCCGGGGTGCAGCAGCAAAGACGCCGGCCCCATCGCCGACCTGCTGCGACTCAATACCGGTATTGCGCCCACTCCCGTCGGTCAGCAAAAGCGCCTGGGCTTCCTGGCCGGCGATCTTGCCGGATTTCCGCAAGGACGGCGTCCGCTTGATGACGTGGTGGATATTGCATCGCGGGCTCTGGCCGGCATCCTCGCTGATCCCATCAAATTCGGCGCGCCTATCGGCGATGGCGTCAACATCAATGAAGATGGTTATGGAACGAGCTTTCCCTACGTACTGCCCGCACACAGTGGTCGCAATAGCCATCATACGGGGCCCGGGCAGGAAGGGTGCAGTGGTCAGCCGGGTGGAATCTGTCCCGTCAATTAGCTCTGGGCCCGTGACCGCCGTCGGGGCGTCACGGGGTTCGTCATGCTTGGAGAAATATCATGTTGGTCCCGATGGTTCGACGACTGAGTTCATTTGCCACCGTCTTTCTGGCGCTCGCAGCACTCCGAGCGGTATGGGGCGAGACGAAGTTCTCTCCCGCCGAGCGAAGTATCACCGCGGCTAACCGGCTGATCGAGAACAACCGCAAAAACTTTGGAGCCTACAATGCCCTGGCGCTTGCCCTTTGTCGGCGCGCCCGGGAGACCGCGGATGTGAACTACTACAGTCAGGCGGAGGAGGCTTTAGCAAAATCCCTTGCCATTGCTCCGGGTAATTTCGACGGACGCCGGACCGAGATCTGGGTGCTGCTTGGAAAACATCAGTTTACCGCTGCCCTGGAGCAGGCCAGGAAGCTGAACCGGGAAATGCCGGACGACGTCATGGTTTATGGCTTTCTTACCGATGCCAATGTGGAGTTGGGCAACTACCAGGATGCCGAGAAAGCCGCGCAATGGATGCTGGATCTTCGTCCGGGAAATTTGCCTGGGCTGACCCGTGCCGCCTACTTGCGCGAGTTGTTTGGCGACCCCGCAGGCGCGCTGGAGCTGATGAATATGGCTCTTGAATCAAGCGCCCCGACCGAGGTCGAAGATGCCGCTTGGATACTCACTCAGATGGGGCACCTGCAGTTCGGCGAGGGAAGAACCGAGCAGGCGGAGAGATCTCTCGAGCGCGCCCTGACGCTTTTTCCGAGCTATCAGTACGCGTTGGGCAATCTGGCCAAAGTAAGAATGCTCGAAAAACGCTACCCCGAAGCTCTTCGCCTGCTGCGAGAGCGGTACGAATCGGCGCCCCGTGCGGAAAACCTCTTTGATCTGGCCGAGGCGCTGATGCTTGCCGGACAGCGCGAGGAGGGGGAACGGACCTTTGCCGAGTTCGAGGCCAAGTCTCTTCTTGAAACCTATCGTGCGGATAATTCCAATCGCCAGCTGATCCTTTATTACTGCGATCATGCCCATCAGCCACGGAGGGCTTTGGAGGTGGCGGAAAGAGAGTTTGCCAGTAGGCAGGATGTCTATACGCTTGACTCCTATGCTTGGGCTCTCCACCGAAACGGGCAGAATCAGCCAGCTCGCAGAGAAATCGAAAGGGCGCTCGACGTCGGGGTTCACGATGCAAGATTGTTCCGTCACGCGGGTGAGATTGCGCTCGCAGGAGGCGACCGGGCCGCCGCCGAGAAATACCTTCTCCGGGCAGCAGAACTGAACACATTCGATTCCGAGCCGGCGCGATCGATTCTGGCCAATCTGAGGAAAATTCCGGGCAGATCGTTCTCTCCGGAGATACCACAGTAAGTACCGCGGCTTTTGCCACCCGGTCTGAGGCCAATGAGGGCGGCACGTTTCCCGAGGAGACCATTGCGCGGGGAGACCGCGAAGCGTGGGTCCCCAGCCGCTTACGTTTATGCCCTCAAGCGGCAGGTGGTTGAGCGAGTTCAAGGTCAGTACGCGGCCAGTGGGCGAGCCTGGCACCGGCTGCGTACGTGGTTTCAAGAAACCGCAGCAGCTCTGTCTCCGGCTGCGGAGCCCGGCGTACGGCGTCATAGGGCAGGATGAACTCTTTCATGCTCGGATGATAAGAAGCTGGTCCGGGGCTGACCTTCTGATCGGCAAGACCCGCCGGTTCGGGAGCGGTGTAGGAATAAAACGCCGGTCCATCCATTCCCGGTCCTCCGGGCCACCACCCGGCGCTGATGACCTCGTGCGAATACGCTTCCCGGGTGACAAAGTCGGCTTCTGGCCTTTCCGGTGCCCGCCGACCGGAGAACCGCGTAACTGCCAGATCGAAGCTCCCCCAGAAAAATTGCACCGGACTGCACTTGCCGAGAAAACGTGCGCGAAACTGCTTGAACACCCTGTCTGAAGACAGCAAAATGCGCCAGCAACGATGCGCGGCCTCGGCATTGTAGGCCTGATAAAGGCGGTCTTCGGCAAATGGGATGGGATCGGCTACCTCCACCGGCTTGGGAAAAATTGAGACTTCGATATTCAGCAGACGCAATGTCGACATGAACTCGTTGTAAAAATCGGCAACCGTGCACGGTTCAAGGCCCAGGATTTTCTGCACTCCATCCGAGCGGTTGATGATCATCTTGTGACTGATAAAGTCAAACTCGATCTCGAATGCATTCTGCCCGCAGGGAATTGGCGAAGTTGTAAGGCCCCGGGCGGTTACATACAGGGGCACGTTCCACCAATGATTGATTTTGGGGGTGAGTGCAAGCCGGACTTTACCAACCATCTGCATCCACATGTGAAGGTTGTGGTACGTAGGCTTCCATTCCTCGAGCGGAAGCGCCGGCCAGCTCTCGGCCGCGGCGATCGAAGTTGGTGGTTTGCTCATTAGTCGCACTCGTCTGAAGGATCTGCTCAATCTATCATGTCTGCTCACGAAAGCGGGGCGCCATGCCTGCCAATGATAACGGTGCGAGCTGCAGATATAATCCGGAACCAATGGGAAAATCGTGCGGCATCGAATTGCTGACCAATCAGCCCGTATTTCCGCTATTTCCTTCGTTAGTTGACGCGGCTCGGGAGGCGCTCAAAAACCCGCTTTTGAGGGCTGCAACCACCGGCGGGGCCGTAGGGATTGTGCCTCTCTCGATTGACACGACGGTTGCGCGATTGAAGAAAGGTCGAGCCATATAATGAAGCAACAAGAACTTGAAGACCATCTCGCTCGCTACCCTGAAATCAAGCTTTCGGTTACCGGCAGGAAGTCCGGCAAGACAATCTCAATTCCGGTTTGGTTCGTACTGGAAGGGAAAAAGCTGTACCTGCTGCCGGTGCGCGGGTCAGACACGCAATGGTACCGGAACGTGCTCACAAAGCCGGAGATTCGGATCGATGCCCGGGGCACCGAAGCGAGCCTCAAAGTAAAACCCATCACCGAATCGAGGGCTGTAGAATCCATAATAGAAAGATTTCGCCATAAATATGGGGCCGGCGACGTGAAAAAATATTATGGCAAGTTCGACGTAGCGGTCGAGGCTCAAATGGAGTAGGACAGGGAGCTTCTATTGGTCGATGTGACGGTGGCGGAAGGCAAACTGACGCTGCATGTTCGCGGCGTCGATAAGATCTGGGCTTTCAAGAGCACGGTGGAAATTCCCTTGGTTCACATCGGGGGGGTTCGCTCGGACCCGGAGGTCGCGCGCAGCTGGTGGCATGGCATGAGGCTGCCCGGAACTAATGTGCCGGGAGTGATCACTGCAGGCACGTTTTACCAGGACGGCAAACGGATCTTCTGGGATGTTCATCGGCCGGAAAAAACCATAGTCATTGACTTGCATGATGAACGCTTCAATGCTCTGATAGTTGAAGTCGATGATCCCGAGGCGGCAGTTAAGATGATCAGCAATGCATTGTGAATACGAGGTATCGATTTAGAGATCTGCCGCCGGTCTGCAGTCGAACCAGCGGCAGGGGAATAGGTTCGAGATTTTCATAGCGGAATCATCCGTTCGCCATTCCCTGCACTTATTGCCGGCCTCCTGCTGGAAAGCATCGTGTTCTGGTACTCATTACTGAATGGTGAAAGATTCCCACGGCCGTTCGAGGCAGCGCAGCTGAAGTGTGAGTTGATTGGAGAATGTCGCGAGCATTGCCATTGACCATTGCCGCGCGTCCCACCTAACATTCCTCCCTGAAACGCGAAATTAAAGCGTGATCGCTTTTCCAGCATTCTCGAGCCGGTGTCGCGGCCAAACATCCGGGTCAGCTGAGCCCAGGCGGGAAAATGCCGGGCCTGGCCGCTGTAACTAGCGTTGCTGCTTTATATAGCCTCGGTGCTCCTGCCATAAGGCAATTCATTGTGGCCAGGCTCTGCGGCCCGGCAGCTGGAAATCATGAAGAGAGGCAGGCAATGAGCCGTCAGGCAGGCGTAATCCGCGAGATCGCCGAAGACGTTTACAAAACCCTGGGCTCGGGGTTTTCCGAAGAGGTGTACGACCGCGCCATGCAGGTGGGACTTCGTCTTGCAAATATTGGCTACGAAGGGCAGAAAGTGATCGAGCTGAAGTACAAAGAACACTATGTGGGAGAAGGCTACCCCGATCTGGTGGTGC
Organism: Acidobacteriota bacterium; assembly: GCA_019241535.1. Lineage (GTDB taxonomy): Bacteria > Acidobacteriota > Terriglobia > Terriglobales > Acidobacteriaceae > Gp1-AA145. The sequence continues at coordinate 54,864 of JAFAWX010000145.1, forward strand.
ATTTGGGCGATGAAAAGCTGATCGTGGAACTCAAGGCGATCAGCGGAGAATTAGGCGCCTCGGAGGAACAGCAACTGCGCAACTACATGACGATTCTGAATGTCCAGCGGGGTATGTTGATAAATTTCCAGCAACCAGGGCGTAAGCAGGGAAAGACTAAGCTGGACATCCGGGAACTGATATTGTGAACGTGCCGACAACGATCTGTCCGCCATCTTGTGCGGCTCGTTGTTCTTGGACACGGGTCGTCTGCTCCGAGGTGGTGGTTGAAAATGCGAAACCCACCTCTGACGGCCGTGAATGTTTCCGCTCGTGTCGTCGCTGTCCTGTTCAGCGCTGCTCTTCAGCCGGTTGTCTTGCGGGTTTCTTTGTGAAGACGTGGTAGGTAACTGCGTCCCAGGCATTATGAATGCCGGTGAAAAGCAGCATCAGCGCCGCCACCCCGACTGCAAACAGCGCTCCGTCGGCATGCGAGCCAGCCCAACCGGCCGATCCTGCCAGCATTCCGTAGGCGGCGAAGGGGAGCAGAACATGAAACAACCAGTCCTCAAACACTGGGGTGTAAAGGGTTTGAATGCGCATTCGGCGAACCACGATGATCTCATATACGACGCCACTCAGCCCTAGTATTCCCCAAAACATTGCAGCCTGGCGAACACTTCCCCAGGGAGCGCTGAGCATGCCTGCGAGCAGCAGCACGGCAGCGAAGTGAACGATCGTTGGCGTAGCAAAGGCAGCGCCCGCCTGCGGCTGGCCTCGCACGGCGGGCATAGTGGCAATAAGGGTCATGACCACGAACTGCAATCCGATTAGCGCGCCGGCGGACGAGCCAACAATAACGTAGAAATTCTGCCAGGCTGCAAGTGCGGTCATGCTGGTCACCTCCAAGTCGGTCAAGTTCCGATCGCGAATCCGGATGCGATTGAAGCACTTCCCTGGCCGACGGAAGATTACTACCCACGGCGCTAGCGGGCCTGTCGCGATTTTAGACTTTATTTCCCTATTGCGATCGGCGATCTGAAACGAGTCTCTGCTCTTCCGGTACGCCGCCAGATGTTGCTAAGGACTACAGAACAGAGTAGATTTCAGGCGTTCACCAACGGTGGGCTTCCGGGGGGCCGATATGGGTGCTCTTTCTGTGCACAGACTGCTCACGCTTGTGCTGATCCTGAATATGGCCGCTCCTTCCACTCTCAGCGCCCAATCATCAGATGTCCCTCCGCTCACCCTTCGGACCAGCAGCCGCCTGGTAATGGTTGACGTTATCGTGACGGACAAGAAGGGCCAGCCGGTCACAGGATTGAAAGCCGATGACTTCACGGTCGAGGAGAACGGAAAGAAGCAAAAAATCAGCATGTTCGTTCCGCCTCTATCTCAAAGGCGGGCCCCGACCTCAGCGCCACCCGGCATTCTCTCGAATCATCCCGAGAACGTCGGTCCGGCGGGTGTTCCCATCGTTCTCGTGCTTGACGCGACGAACTCCCCTTTCAAGGAGCAGGCCTACGGACGGGCGCAGATGCTGAAATATGTGGCAGAACAGAGTCAAGCGGGGCGTCCCATGGCCGTGCTGGCATTGACCGATCGCCTGCATGTCCTGCAGCAGTTCTCTAGCGATCCCCAGGTTCTCGCTACCGCAATCAAGAATTTCCGGCCGCAAGAGCCTATTCTGCAGGCGAATCTGGCATCGGCGCCGTCGGCAGTGCCCCCGGAAATGGCCGGAGTGGGCCGAGGAGGGTTGGCGCAAGTCTCGGCGCTACGCGCGGAACAGGCTGCTCTAGCAGACTTCACCGGAGCGCAGGTTGCTTACAATCTCGAACGCCGCACTCTTGTCACCGTCGCTGCCATGCAGTCTTTATCACGCATGCTCGGAGGCCTCCAAGGCCGCAAGAATGTCGTCTGGTTAACGGCAGAGTTGCCATTCGATCTCATTCCCGAGAATCGCAATGTGAGTGATAGCCAGCTACTCGCCGATCTGCCCGTTTCTCAAAGTAAGTCGCTGCAGACGCGCTCTTCCGGTGCCCTCGCGGCGGAGGAGCGGTCCCTGCATGGCAACGAGATCCGAGCGGCTGAGGCCCAACTCGCCAATGCCAACGTTGCCATCTATCCGGTTGACCTCCATGGACTCGTCAGTGGCATAGAGGCAGGTTATTCAGGCGCACATGATAATAGCGATATCTATGGACAAGGATTGGCCAATCAGGCCATCTCCCAAGGGGAAACCCTCCGCATAACCCAGGGCACGATGGAGGAGGTTGCGGCAGAAACCGGCGGCAAAGCTTACATCAACCAAAACGAGATCAGGAATGGCATCGCTCTTGCCGCCGCCGACGATAAAGCTTCATACGAGATAGGATATTATCCGGAAAACAAGAAATGGGATGGCAAGTATCGCAGCATCAAAATGAAGATTGCCCAAGGCGACATCCAGATCCGTTACCGCAAGGGATACTTCGCGGCTGATACAGGCCAAACTAAGAATCAGAATTTCGAGCCCGATGTGGCTAACGCTCTCCAAGTGAATGCGCCTTTCACTCAGATTTATTTCATGGCACAAGCCAAGCCGGCTGATGCTGGCAAAGTTCGTGTGCTGTTTCTTGTTGATGCGCACACCCTCTCGGCGGAGGACTCCGGCGGCAACAAAAAGATAAATGTCAGTTTCTACGCCACGGTTTTCGGAGAGAATGGCAAAGGGCTGGCAAGCCGCAGCACGAAAGTAGACCGCTCCTTCGATGCGGCGACTTATCAGCAGATTCTGGAGAAGGGAATGATGGTTCCGATTGATCTGGAGGCGCCCCCGGGGAGCAATGAACTTCGCCTGGCCGTGCTCGACAATAAGACCGGATTCATCGGGACAGTCAGCGGACCTCT
>JAFAWX010000167.1 GCA_019241535.1 Acidobacteriota bacterium
ATCTTAGAATTCCACTCTAAATCCGAACTGGACACTTCGCGGAGTATCGCACTGTCCGGACACCTGCCCAAAGTTCGGGTCACTCCAATTGGTGTCGGGATTACACCACAGGTGGCGATTAAATACGTTGCCGATATTGGTTTCGAAAAGCGCTCCCACCCTCTCGGTGAACGGGATCCTCTTGTAGAAGGAAAAGTCCTCATTGAAGTAGTGTGGACTGCGTACCGTCGGGTCGTTTTGCGGCTCGTTTCCGAATGTAAGCGGCCCCGGATCGGACCAGGCGCTCTTGAGCAGGTACGGCTCGCCGGGCCTGACGCCGGAAGTAATGCCGTAGGCCCGCGCACCCGGTACCCGGTTTGGCCGCTTCTCCTGGCTGAAAATGAAGCCGCAGAAGTCGCAGGCCATGGTGATACTCAGAGGACGGCCTCGGTCGTAGCGTTGGGCGGCCGACACCATCCAGCCGCCAATAATTTTGTCAAGCGCACCGCTGGCGCCGAATCGCTTCCCCTTACCGAATGGCAGCTCATATGACCAAGCGATGATGAGCGACTGGGGAATGTCGTCCCGGCTGAGCGCTCTATCGTCTTTAGCGCCGTTAAGCGGGTTTTGAATGCCGGGATCGTCCCCGGGGAGTACATCTTCGGCACCGCTGTTGATCAGCTTCGAGGTGGTGTAAGCAATCCGGCCGAGCAGGCCGCCGGTGAATCTTTTGTCGGCTTGGACGGTGAAAGCGTTATAAATGCTGTACCCGAACGGAACGCTCGCCACGCTCAGGTTCGTGAATTGCGGCCAGGGGCGAAGCGCTTGCGCCACGTCCCCGGTGAAGCCCGGATACGGCGATGTAACGCCAGCAGCTGCTGCCTGAGGGGAGTTGATATCCGCCCCGAGGACGTTAGCCCCCAAGGCCAGCACCGAAGGGTTGTTCATGTTGTCGAGAATTCCCAGCGAAGCGGCATTTGAAGGCAGGCGGGTGCCGTGATTGCCGCTGTAAAAGGCTCTCAGCAACACGCTATCACCCACTTGACGCTCGATCGACAAAGAATAGTTCTGGTATCTCGGAAGGTTATTCCGGTTGGCTGTGATCCAGGTCGGACCCTGGCCATTGGCAATGCTGGGATCGATCACCGGGGGAAGAGTAATCACAGATGATGGAAAGCCGGTGTCCCAGTAGAAAGCGGGCGAAAAGCCGTTGGTGAAGTTAGGAACCGTGGGGTTGGTGGAGAAACCGAGCTCCCTGGTACCTTCAAACTGGTTGGCGGGGATTCCTCCGTAATAGATTCCGTATCCTCCGCGGAGCGAAGTCTTGTCGTCAAGCCGGTAGGCGAATCCCAAACGAGGTCCCCAGGCATCATGCGGGGGCTTTTCAAAGCATTTCAGTCCCGTCCTGCCCGGTCCTTTCCCGGCATAGATGATCGCCCCCAAGTGTCCGCCGGCACCGGGATTAGGAGTGGTAGGACTGAAAGTCGATTCGTTACCGCGCGCCTCCGACAGGCAGCCTTGGTAATCAAACCGCAACCCCAGGGTCAAGGTCAGGCTTTTGCTGACCTTGAATTCGTCATTGATCCAGGGAGAGAGGTACTGTTCGTTCAACAGGTGACGCAGCGACTGGATATTAAAGTTGGCGTTGTCGACCTGTCCGAGCAGGAAGGAAGCAACCGGGTCTCCAGTCAGCGTCTGCTGCAGACCGGCAGCGTTCCAGTTCGCGGTTTCCGCATTGCTGAAGTTGTAAATGCCGCTGGTATTGCTGTTCCCGATGAATGGGAATTGATGGTGCCGGTATTCAAAGCCCACTTTCAGCGTGTGCTTGCCTTTTACCCAGGTCACATCGTCGAGAAACTGCCACCGATTCGCGATACATCCCTCAGCAACGGTATCTGACTCGCCATAGTGCGTGTATGGAATTCTCGGGCTGACCCCGCTGCCGCCGTTGGGGCCGTTGTTGCTTAATTCCACCCTCGGTGCACCACCGGTATCAAGTATCGGACCGATAAGCCCGAGCCGCGACACCCAGTGCTGATGAGCGGAGACCGGCACCGCGGGGAGGACCCAGCGGTCGAAGGACACGGTCGTATGATTGAACAGATTTGGTCGAATGATCCAGTTGAACTGCTGGTGGACGGTTCTGGTCGTGATGTCCTGGTAAAAACCCTCGCCCAAGTAGGTGGACGGGCTGGTGAAAGAGCAGCCGTTATTAAAGGCGGCGCACTGTCTCAGGGATGGTCGGGTATTGGCGTTCACCGAAGTCGACATGTTAAAGTTCGGCCCAAACGCCTGGTCCACTCTCACGAATAAAGTCTTGGGATTGATGTATTTGTTCCCGGAAGGCTCGAAGGCGTTATTAACGATACCGGGCCCGTTCGGAGGCGGAATCAGAGCCGCAAGCTGGGCGGCAATCCTACTCCGCAGAGGATCATTGGCGGGAATAATGTTCGCCTGCCCGGCAATCGGTAAGCCGGTTACCGGATCAAAGCCGTAGCCATCTCGCACCGGGACTCCGCCTACCAACCTGGTAGTAGAGGGGTTGAAAATCTCTCCGGCATAGATCGGTCGCCCCAGAACGTCAGTAGCGATTGGCGCGGATGTGTTGAGAAACAGCGGATTTGAAAAATCTCCCTGCAGCTCGGCTTGAGTGGGCACGGTATTAACCAAGCTGGGCAGGGTACCTTGATTGAAGTGAAGGTCGTCGAGGTTGACAAAGAAGAAGGTCTGGTGCTTCCGGCCGTCATAGACCTTGGGTATCACCACAGGTCCACCAACTAAGAATCCCCAGTTTTCGTTACGCGTGGGAGTCTTCTGCTTCAGTAGCTCTCCGGTAGCATTCAGGCCCTGATAATTGTAGTAATTGTAAGCACCTCCATGAAATGACGAGGTACCCGACTTGGTCGTGTACTCGACGAAGCCACCGCTCGTGCGACCATACTGCGCCGAAAAGTTGTCGGTGATGATCTTGGTTTCCTTGACCGAATCATAGGGGACAGAACGCTCCTGGGTGTTGTTATGGTCAATGGCGCTTCCAAAGGAGGCTCCGTCCAGGTAGTTTTCCATCGCCATGGTCTGGCCGCCGTTCATACGCGATTGAAACTGGCTGCCGCGGAATATAGGGCAGCCATTCGGCCGCATGGGAACGTAGCCCGGCTCCATGTGAAGCAGAGACTCCGCCAGCCGGATATCAGCTCCCATTACCACAGGAAGGTCGTGGTAGTACTTTTCCCCGAGGACCTGCGAAACTTCCGCGTTCGAGACGTTGATCTCGACCGGTGACGACTGCACCTCGACGGTTTCGGTTACATTACCCACGGCCAGACTGGCGTCCAGGCGAACCGTTCCCGTAGCAACCACAACGCTCGGAGAGACGAAGGTTTTGAAACCCGCGTTCTCTACTTGCACCTTGTAATTGCCGGGAATGAGAGGCGGAGTACTGTAATTACCCGCGGACGAGGTGTTGACGACAATTCTGTCGCCCGTACCCTCATTGATGACCGTCACCGTCGCTCCGGTCACGGCACCACCTGTGCTGTCGGTCACCAGACCAGTTATGATGCCTCTGTCTTGGCCTTGTCCGAAAAGCTGAGTTGGAACAGCTAACAGTAAGAGTGCTGTCAAAACCAGGGGAGAAGTCGCGCAACGTCGGCCCATTTGCCACCTCCTGCGGGCGGATCTGGGTTAAGCGTTTAGATGAATTGCGCGAACATTAAGCCGACATAATCCTGGTTGTCAAGATAAATCTAATACAAAACAATTATTTCTACCGTACGCGGCACAATAACGTTTCACCAAAGATGATTGTGTATGCTGCAGAGATTGATATGACCTATTATTCTTTTCTGAAGTAGCTATGTGACTTACTCTCATCATCAAGTGCCGTCATATACGACGCGAAGCTGGCTAACCGGTCGCGATTAGTATCTCTAAACAAGAAGATCGTGTGAGAAGAAGCTCGTTGTCAGCCCGCCGCAATGACTAGCGTCGCAGCTCTGATTGGCACACTTGACCAAGTGATTGGATTGCTAAAGTATTGCGACAGCAACACCTCGCCCAGGTAGGTACCTTCAGTAGTTTTGATTGAGGTGGGCTTGCGTGCCTTGCCCAGGTCTGTTGGAGCAGGGACGGTTCAGGACAATATAAGTCGTTTACTTTGCGGACGCCTCGGGGCCGGAGGTCGACAGCTGGCGGCTTTTGCGAATTTTCTCGTCGACAACCTCCTCCTCGTGCTTGAGTTTCTGGAACGTCTGGAGTGCCTCCATGCTTTCTTTTTGCTTCCCCATGCTTCGGTCGATCTGGCTTAGTACGTAGTAGTATTGCGCGGAAGAGGGCATCAAAGAGATTGCCTTGCGCAAAGCCTGGTCCGCCTGATCCCAGTTGCGACGGGACTGGTAGGCCCTGGCTACCTGATAGTATGCCAGATCGCTTTTAGGGTTGAGTGCGACTGCCTTTTGCGCATATTCGAGCGCCAGCTCTGGTTTGCCTAGACGATTGTAATAGGCGCCAAGGTTAATGTAGGGAGCCTCGTACTTAGATCCCTTCTGGTCTGCCACCTGTATCGCCTTGCGATACGCTGTGAGAGCTGCCGTGTCATTGTTCAGAGACTCTTCGGTGAAGCCGAGCGCGTTGTATGCCTCGGCATAGTTCGTATCCTTCTGAATCGCCTGTAAGAACTCCGCCTTTGCTTCGGGATTCATGTCCTTGGCTGAATACACCTGGCCCAGGCTGTAGTGGATTTCGGCCGATTCGGGCTTCAAACGCACGGCCTGTTGCAACTCGGCTTGAGCGTAATCAACCTGCCCAATAATGACAAAGTCTTTGGCAAGTATCTTGTGTGCTTCGGGGTTATTTACGTTGAGTTCCAGTGATTTGGCCAGCTCTGCGATGGAATCGGCGAATTTGCGCTCCCGGAATAAGACGTATCCCCGAATGTAGTGACCTCGCCATGACTTGGGATGATCTTTGAGGTAAGCAGTCACAAGAGGCTCGACGTCATCGATCTTGTCGTGCTCGATGGATGCCTCAAAGCGTTGGATTTGATTAAGATCGTCACTGCCAGCCGGCGCGAGCTCCTCGATTGCATCCCGCTGCGGGGCCGACGAATCGATTCCTGCCGTACCGGCCCCCGCGGTGCGGACGGCAGCAATTTTTTCGCGCGCACGAGCGAGCTTCTCTCGAGTCGCGGCATTTGATGGATCGAGCTTCAATGCTTCTTCGAAAGCGCCTGTCGCTCCCTGCATGTCTCCTTCCTCGGCCAATATCGACCCTAACTCCTCGTAAGCTTCGGCAAATGAGGGTTCGAGGCGAACGGCCTCGCGAAATTCCGTTTTGGCGCCTGGCAAATCGCCCTCAACGCGCAGAAGCTCACCTAAGCCGAAGTGCGCAGGGTAGAGGTTTGGCTGAAGTTCGAGGGCACGCCTGAACTCCGCAATGCTGCCTTCCCGGTCCCCTAGCTGCGACAATGCTTGGCCCAAGGTGAGATGACCTTC
>JAFAWX010000284.1 GCA_019241535.1 Acidobacteriota bacterium
AGCTGCTGGAAGAGAGTTTTGAGACGCCGGACTTCCTCGGCGGTCAGGTCAGCAGCCGGTTGCGAGCTTTGTGCGAAAACGTGGATTGGCGCAGATACGAGAAAACAAGCAAATAGGCAGGACAGCTTCATCGTGCTCTCCGTGGAACGCCGGTTCGAGTTAGACCGGCGCGGGGTTTGTGAATGAACACTTCAAACATGCAGACTATCGTTAGCTTCGTGCCGATAGTTGCGGATCGGAACGGCAGCCGCTGGTTTTACTTGATGACATTCAAACTCGGGTTTGCAACCCAGGGTGCGCCATGCTGAAAAGGAATTCCGCCGGCTCAATTGCCGGGCTCAAAACGGTAGCCGATCCAGGGCTCGGTGATGATGTAGCGGGAGCTGTCGCCGAGCTCGAGCTTCTTGCGTAAATGGCCGACAAACACGCGCAGGTATTCCGGTTGCTCGACACTATTTGGCCCCCAGACGGCGGCGAGGAGAGCGCGGTGAGTGATGACCTTGCCGGGATGCTTTGCCAGGTAAACCAGCAGGTCAAATTCCTTGGGCGTTAGGCGGACCTCCTGATCTCTCACCGTGACCGTGCGCGCCGCAATGCTTATGCGGAAGTCCCCCACCTGGATTAACGGCGCGTCCGGCCCCTCCGACGCGGCAGCCCGCCGCAGCGCCGCCCGTACCCGTGCCAGGAGCTCATTGACACTGAACGGTTTGGTAATGTAGTCGTCCGCTCCGGCATCGAGCGCCTCCACTTTGACTGCCTCTTCGCCTTTGACGGATAAAATAATAATGGGAATACGGGAGTCGGTGCGAACCCGCCGGCACAGTTCGAGACCGTCCATCTTTGGCATGCGTAGATCAGTGATGATCAGATCTGGCGCCCAGCCTCTCATCTCATAGAGCGCCTGCTCGCCGTCGGCCGCGCTGCGCACCCCATATCCCTGGCTCGACAGGGTAGTTTTGAGCACACGTGTGATCTGCGGTTCATCGTCGACCACGAGGATATTCCCTTTAGGGGCGGAGTCGACCATGGCGCCTCATTTCATTTCCTGAGTGACGATGTGAACGTCCACCGGTGGCGCGTCTCGCAGAAACCTGTGCACGGCCGACAGGTACAGGTACTTGCGCCAGCCTTTCTGCGCCGACCGACCGAAAACCACCTGCGTGAGATGTTTATCGCGCACTATTTTGGCGACTTCTTCGGCCACGCTCTTGCCCCGGGTGCGAATGACCTTGCCTCCCAGATTCTCGCCAAAGTGTATATTTCGCTCCAGGCTGCGGCGGTCTTCAGGATCCTCATCGGTGCCAATATCGACGTAGATGACATGCAATTCGCCGTCGATTCTTTGCGCCATGCGGGCGGCTCGGGCGATGAGATATTGTGCGGCGGGGCTTGAACTCACGCATACGCCAATGCGCTCCCGAAGAGCCAGATTCGACCCCAAGCCTTCTTTTTCCAGATACGATTCGAGGCTGCGGTCAACCGCCCGGGCTACCTGCTGTAAAGCCAATTCACGCAGTGCGATCAGATTGCCGGGCCGAAAGAAATGACCAAGCGCCCGCTCTGCCCGCTCGAGCGGGTAGATGTCGCCGCGCCGCATGCGGGTTTGGAGAGCTTCCGGCGTCAGGTCGGCCAAGACGATCTCGTTCACTTTCTGCATGACCCAGTCGGGCAGGGTTTCGCGTACCTGAATGCCGGTGATGTTCAAGACGGCAGGCGTCATGCTCTCAATGTGCTGCACGTTCATCGTGGAGAGTACGTCGATGCCCGCATCCAGCAAATCGAGCACATCCTGGTAACGCTTAGCGTGTTTGCTTCCGTCGATATTGGTGTGTGCGAGTTCATCGACCAATGCCACGCGGGGCTTGCGGGCGAGAATCGCGTCCACGTCCATTTCTTCAAAGGTAGTGCCCTTGTAGTCGATTTTGCTACGGGGAACGGCCTCGAGCTTGGCGGCCAGTTCGGCTATGCCCCTCCGGCCGTGAGTTTCGACCACTCCGATGACCACGTCCTCGCCGCGGCTGTGGCGCCGGATGCCTTCGCTGAGCATGTTGAAGGTCTTGCCCACGCCCGGTGCATATCCGAGAAAGAGCTTAAAGATCGCCTGTTTCTTCTGAGGTTCGGTCTCTTCCAGCCACTGCTCAGGGGTTTTTGCCATGGCATGTATTATTATGCGCGACAAATTCAAGCCGTGGACATTAACCCGTGAAACGAATACTCGATCCGGTCCTGCGCCTCGCTGCCTCAGCGGGCGTGGTGGCGGCCGTCGTGCTGGTGTATTTTCGCTGGTTGCATGTCAACGCGGCCACGGTAGGATTCACCTTCCTGCTGGCAGTGCTCTTTATCTCCGCGCTGTGGAGCCTGGCATACGCAATCTTCACGGCGGTGCTGGCGACGGCAGCTTACAACTATTTCTTTCTGCCTCCGCTCTTCAAGTTTACGATCGCCGATCCGCAGAACTGGATCGCGCTGATGGCGTTTCTGGTCACCGCCATAACCGCCAGCCAGCTCTCGTATCGGGCGCGGCGCAGCATGGTTTATGCAAACCAGCGCCGCCGTGAGGTCGAACGCCTGTATGCGTTCAGCCAGCAATTGTGGCTCAGCGAGAACGTATTCGAGCTCTTGAATCAGATTCCCAAACACATCGTTGATTCCTTTCAGGTGAGCGGGGCTGCTCTCTTCCTTGATGCCAAGCAGGAGACCTATTTCTTCGACGATCGCAGCCGGAATCTCTTCCCCCTCGATCAGCTGAAGGCAATCAGCGATCGAGGCGAGCCGGTTCTCGATCGCCCGAACCGCATCTGCTACATGCCCCTCAGAATGGGCGTTCGAACCGTGGGCGCCTTGGGGATTGCGGGCTGCGAACTATCTCGTGAGACTCTGGAGGCTACCGGCAGCCTGGTGGCGATATCGATTGAGCGGGCAAACACCGTTGAAAGGCTTACGAAAAGCGAGGCGGCGCGCGAGAGCGATCGCCTGCGCTCAGTGCTGCTCGACTCGGTGACCCACGAATTCCGCACGCCCCTGACCGCCATTAAGGCCTCGGCGGAGACCCTGCTGTCGGAAGCCGACTTGGACAAGGCGCAAACCAAAGACCTGCTCCTGGTAATCAATCAAGAGAGCGACCGTCTTAACCGCCTGATCGGTGAGGCCGGTGAGGTAGCCCAGCTGGATGCTCATGAGCTGCAGTTTCATCTCGAGAAACACCAGATTGGCGAGGCCATCGATGCCGCCGTCGCGAGCTCGCATACCGCCTTGCGACAGCATCCTCTCAAAATGGCATTGGCCGACGGCCTGCCGCCGGTGCGGATGGATGTTGCGCGTATTACCGAGGTGCTGAATCATCTGCTTGATAATGCGGGCAAGTACTCGCAACCCGAAACCCCGATCCACATCACGGCCGAATTACGCAATTCCGAGGTAGTGACCAGCGTCGCCGACCACGGCCCGGGTATCGACGAAATGGAGCAGCAGATGATTTTTGAGAAGTTTTATCGCGGTCGTAATCAACGCATGCTGATCCAGGGCACAGGAATGGGGCTGCCCATCGCCAAAGCTATTGTCGAGTTGCACGGGGGAAAAATAGGAGTTACCAGCCAGCTTGGGCGGGGATCAGTATTCTACTTCTCGCTTCCGGCAGCATGATGCTCTAAATCACTGTTTTCGACGCCCCAAATTCCTGGCCGGCGCTCTGCAGGTTTGCTCGCCAGCGTCTTTTCCCGGCCGGCCCATTCGGGTACCAGGTGATTACGATCGAGCCGGGCTTCAGAATTCGCTGGGCGCTGCCCAAAAGGGAGCGGCACAAATAAACATATTCCCCTAACTCCGCAGCCTAGTGCGCGCAGGGCGCCGGGTGCGGAATTCGAGTGATCAGCGGAGCACCGCTTTAGCGGCAAAAGCATAACAAACTCTGTGCGCTGTCAATTAAAGAGAATCAAGGGCGCGCAGAAGACTTTTATTTGGTCGCGGGAAAGGTCCTTCATCTAGGCGAGAAGAAGTGAGTCAAAAAAATGACTGCCATTCGGAATTGCGGGCAGTTGCGGTACGGCGGGATAATGAGCGCGGGCAGGACGTTCGCCAGGTGTTCGGTATTAAAGTCATTTAGCGGTATTCTGGATTCGCGTGCCTGCCCGGAGCCGGGAGGCCAAGAGCCCAACTGGCCTCTGCCTGATGGCATCTGACGACTTCAGGCCGCCACAAGACAGCTCTGAATTCAGCCCGGTCAAACTAGGAGGGACTCTGGCGGTAAGCGTGGAATTTGGGGGCTGACGCGGCATTCTAGGCGCCTGGACCCAAAATAAAGGTGGGTTATATCGAAATTCCTGTGGATGTACCCGCGATTATTACCGAAAGTCTTACCCGTCGTTTTGGCTCTTTAACGGCGGTTCAGGATGTGAATCTCGCGGTTGCCGCCGGCCAGTTCTATGGATTCCTCGGACCGAATGGAGCCGGTAAATCTACCACCATCAAAATGCTGACCGGTTTAATGGTACCGAGCGCGGGGCGAATGCAGATACTGGGGCTGGATCTCGCAACCCATTTGCTCGATGTCAAACGGCAGATCGGCGTGGTTCCCGAAGGCATGGCGCTTTTCGGACGGCTAACCGGCGCAGAATCCTTGAATTTTGCCGGGCGCATGTACGGCCTCGACCGGGAGACGGCGGCCCAGCGCGCCGCCGAATTGCTGGACTTCATGGGCCTGTCAAGCCAACCGAAGACCCTGATTGCCGACTATTCCCACGGAATGCAAAAAAAACTGGCGATGGCGGCAGCAGTGATTCATGGGCCCAAGGTGCTTTTCCTCGACGAACCCTTTGAGGGGGTTGATGCGATCGCCTCGGGCACGTTGAAAGCCATGCTGCAGCGCATGATTGCACGCGGGGTCACCATTTTCCTGACTTCGCACGTGCTCGAAATCGTCGAGCGCCTCTGCACGCATGTGGGAATCATCCATAATGGACGGCTGGTCGCGCAAGGATCACTCGATGATCTGCGCTCGGGAGTGGCCGCCGGTAGCGGAAACCGAGTGGAAAAGCTGTCGCTTGAAGAATTCTTCCTGCAGACGGTTGGCGGAGCACGCAGCACAGCGCAGGAGCTCTCGTGGCTGGGCTGAGGGCCTGGAGGGCACAGCTGGGGGCCATCTTCTTCCTGCGCTGGCGTCTTTTTGCCAATTCTCTCCGTTCGGTGCGCGGCCGCCTCAACCTGGTATCACGTTCGCTCGTCGCTCTGCTGGTCGCCGGTGCCTGTGTCGGGGGTGCTATCGCCGCAGGGGTCGCGGGCTGGGGACTGATAAGGGAGAGCAAGTTGGAATGGCTGGCGCTGCCATTTTGGCTGATTTTTCTCTTTTGGCAGTTGTTCCCCATAATGGCGACCGCGTTTACCTACAATGTGGACACTTCTGCTCTCCTCCGGTTCCCGCTCAGCTACGCTGAATATTTCCTGGTGCGCCTGGTCTTAGGCGCTCTGGATATTGCCACGGCGCTCGGCCTTTCCTGGTCTCTCGGCCTGCTCATCGGTCTTTGCGCGGGAGATTTCCACCTGGCCGGGTGGGCGTTACTGGTATTCGCCTGCTTCATTAGTTTCAATCTTTTGTTCGCCCGGATGGTTTTTGTCTGGCTTGAACACTGGCTCTCGAGCCGCCGAAGCAAAGAGGTGATGGGCGTAGCGCTCTTGCTCATGATGATTGGCTTTCAGGTTGCTGGCCCCGTGCTCGAACGGTACAGCAAGGAACCGGCGTCGAGCCGCTTTCATGCGGCCGCCAAGTTTCTGCCCATCGAGAGCGCTCTTCCACCGGGCCTGGCTGCGGCGTCGGTCGGGGATGCCGAAAAAGGGCGAAGCTTGGCGGGGCTCGTTCGCGCGGCCATGGTTCTGGCCTACGCTGCCGCCGCGCTCTGGCTGGCGCACTTGCGCTTGCACGATCAATATCGGGGAGAAAATCCGGCAGGGGCACAGAAGGCGCGTACGGACACGGCGGGCGCAGCGGTTCGTCGCGGCTGGAAGCTGCCGGTTTTTTCAGCGGCGATTTCCGCGGTTTTTGAAAAGGAGCTGCGCTACTTCTCGCGCAGCGGCCCTATGCTGTTCACCCTGATCATGCCAGTCATCATGGTCTTCATTCTTTGGGGAGGGCGAAGGGCACTCATGGGACAACAGCAAGGTTTCGTCTTTCCCGTGGGCGCCGCTTATTGCCTGTTGGTCATGACTAACATTCTCTACAACAGCTTTGGCGGAGATGGCGGCGGCATTCAATTCTATTTGTTTTCCCCTATCCCCTTCCGACAGATTACCGCCGCGAAAAATTTGGCTCATCTGTTCGTGCTGGGATTGAATGTGTCCATCCTGTGGATGGGGGTAAGCGTGATTTTTCATCCGCCTCGCTTGCGGGTTGTCGCCCTCACCTTTGCATGGCTGCTTTTTGCCGCGCCAGTAAATTTTGCGCTGGGCAATCTGCTTTCTGTGTACTCTCCAAAGCGAATCGAGTATTCGACGTTCGGCCGGCAGCGAGCCTCGGAAACCACTATTCTCGTCAGCTTGGGCGTGCAGCTGGCGCTGATTGCGGTCGGGGCGCTGGCCATCTACATCGCGCATCTCCACAGAAATCTCTGGGTAGCGGTCCTGATTCTGGGGCTGCTCGCCATTGGTTCTCTCGGCGCCTACATAGTGTTACTCACCCGCATGGATCGCCTGGCACTTGAGAGGCGCGAGGTGCTCACCGGCGAACTTTGCCACGCTTGAGGGGCGCCCGGCACGCCCGGGAATCGCCTGCTGGTATTACATAGGTTGCCCTGTCCCGGCGAGAAGCCTGATTAACAGGCAGCTAATGGGAAACGAACCCCGAAAAACTGAATTCACCGGCGCCAGTCAGATCGCCACGGGTCCGTTCAGAGGCGCGCGGATCTCCGCATGCAAAAGAGCGGGGAAACGCAGTAGCATTGCCTGGGATAGCCTGATGGCGACCTTGAACTTCCAGTTCCGGTTCGGCGTATCTTTATTCCGAGGCGGCTCGAGGCTGGTCTCAAGCAAGCGGCGCAAGCCTCGAACCGTCAGGAGAAGGACTAGCCCGGGCGCGTTATTTTCGGACAGAGCGGGCGGCTCGGACCGGATCAAGTTCCGAGCCTCATGGCGGACGGCACGAGGCGACAGGCGGCGCCGCCTCAGTCCGCAACGAAACTGCCGGGGAGAACAAGTTGGAAGATACCCATGTGGCTGCTTTGCTGGTCCGGCGATGTATTGCCGGCGATTCAGCCGCTTGGGAAGAACTGGTCGAGCGTCATCACCGACGCGTCTACAACATCTGCTACCGCTTTGCCGGCTCCGCAAGCGATGCCGAGGACCTGACCCAGGAGGTATTTATCAAGATCTATCGCACTCTGGCCAGCTACGACGTGGAGCGCGGGGCATTTACCACATGGCTGACAACGATTACCCGCAACCTCTTGGTAGACCACTTTCGCAAGACCAAACAGGAGCGCAGGACGGATTCACTCGACGCCATCCCGGCAGAGGAAGCCGATGCCACTCCCCTATCGGAACGGATTCCGGACCATGCCCCTGGTCCGGAAGCCAAAGCCCGAAGTCGCGAGACGGGAGAAGCCGTCCATGAGGCCCTCCAGAGGCTCTCCCCCGAGCTGCGGGAAACGGTAATACTGCGGGACTTACAGGACATGGACTACCGGGACATCGCGACCGTGCTGAAGGTTCCCGAGGGCACGGTGAAATCAAGGATTAACCGGGGACGAGCGGAACTTGCGCGCCTCCTTCAACGTACTTATAAGCAGGTGATCTGATGGCAGGCCAAGGACATAATCCCATGCAGTGCCTGGAATTCGACGCTCTTTTGAGCCAGGCTATCGATGGCAGCCTTTCGGGAGAGAAGCTGGGCTCTTTCGAAGCCCACGGGCGGGAATGCAGGGCTTGCGGCGAGCTGTTGCAGGAAGCCGAAGCTGGCCGGAGCTGGCTGAAATCGCTCGGCGAAATCGCGCCACCCCCAAGCCTGGTCACGAACATTTTGTTGCGGACGAGCGGGGTTCCCCGTCGCGCCCGGGGAAACGGCCTGTCATCCTGGCTCGAGCGCTTGCAGGAGGGCGCGGTCGCAATCGTTTCTCCCCTGGCGGCGGCCGCCCGCCAGCCAAGATTTGCCATGTCCTTCGGCATGGCCTTCTTTACCTTATCGGCAACCCTGAGTCTTGTCGGGGTGAGACTGCGCGATTTGCGGCATCTCGACTTGCGTCCGAGCGCGATTCGCCGTTCCTACTACGAAACTTCAGGAAGGGTGGTCAAGTACTACGAAAACATTCGCTTTGTCTATGAAATCGAGTCGCGCGTACGACAGCTCAAACAGGCTACGACGCCTGCTGAGCAGCAGTTGGACAAGCAGGAGAACCACAAAGGAAGGGAAAATAAGAGCGACAGGAGTGGACAGCCCAAACAACAAGAGCAACGCAACTACAGCCAGGAAGGGGACCAGCCGGTGTTTGCTTTTCTTCCCGATGATCCACCTGTAGTGCCGGGGGCCACTTACAGGAGGCTCGTATGAGCTGTGCAAATCATCCCCAAAACCCGGTCTCGGCCTATTGCCGTACCTGTGGGAAAGCTCTGTGCTCGAGCTGTACGCGCCAGGTAATGGGCGTAATTTATTGCGAAAACTGCCTTGCCGAACGGGTTTCCGGAACGACCCCGTCCCCAGCGTATCCAATCGCTTCCCCCCCGGTTTATCGCAACCTCGGGTCCTCCGGACCGCATGCGCCGATCGCCGGTATTCTCGCCGGTTTTTTCCCCTTCGGCGTGGGTGCGGTCTACTGCGGACAGTATGCCAAGGGGCTAGCACACCTGGTCATCTTCATATTGTTGATTGTTGGCGTCAGCAATGCCTCAAGCGATGCCATGCACGCCATGTTCGGGATCGGCATCGCCGCCTTTTATTTTTATCAGCTGATCGATGCCATCAAGTCGGCCAAGGCCATTCAGGCGGGTCAGCCTGCTCCCGACCCATTCGGGCTAGGAACAATGTTCAGTACCGGGGAGCGCCATAATTTCACCCGCGGCGTGCCCACCGGCGCAGTCGTTCTTATCGGCCTCGGCATCCTTTTCCTGCTCCACAACCTGGGGATCTGGTTTCTTGAAATAGATCGGATCTGGCCGATATTCCTGATTGTGCTGGGCGGGTGGTTGCTCCTGAAGCGAAGAACCGCCACTGAGTACCAGTATCGGGGTATCACCGGTCCCGCGGTCCTGATCACCATTGGTGTGCTCTCTTTGATCGACAATTTGCATGGGCCGGGCTGGGATCGCACCTGGCCGGTAGTCCTGCTGGTGATAGGAGCCTTGAAGCTTATGGAGCGTGGTCGAGCCAGCGGACCACCGCCGCTCGAACCACCTGCTCCTCCCCCCGTTTCTCCCGAGCAGCCTCCGAGCGAGGTGAGAAGCGAGGCAAAAAATGGCTACTAGCGTTCAAGTCCCTCCTCCGGCACCCCCGACCGTTCCCCCTCGCCCTTCACGTTCTCTGGCC